>JAMJVX010000057.1 GCA_023558315.1 Flavobacteriaceae bacterium | reverse complement strand
TTATTCCTCTTTATAATGAAGAAGAATCTCTTCAAGAATTATACAAGTGGATAAAAAAAGAGTTAGAAAAGACCTCATATGCATATGAGGTCTTATTTATTGATGATGGTAGCACCGATAACTCTTGGGGCATTATTACGAAAATTACTAAAAACAATCCTACTTATAAAGCGATACGATTTGCGAAAAATTATGGGAAATCACAAGCGTTATACGCGGGTTTTAAAAAGGCAAAAGGAGATGTTATTGTTACCTTAGATGCTGATTTACAAGATTCTCCAGAAGAAATTATCCCATTGTATTCTTATCTAAATTCGAATAATTTAGATTTAGTTTCTGGTTGGAAAAAAAAGCGTTACGATTCGTTTTTGCTTAAAAAACTTCCTTCAAAATTTTTTAATTTAGTAGCGCGAAAAGTATCTGGCATAAAAATTCACGATTTTAATTGTGGGATAAAAGCATATAAGAAAGAAGCCTTGAGAAATATTGTTTTATATGGAGAAATGCACCGCTATATCCCTATTTTACTCGCAAACGAAGGGTTCAATAAAATTGGAGAAAAAGAAGTAAAACACCAATCCCGAAAATATGGTAAAACTAAATTTGGTGCTAACCGTTTTATCAATGGATTTTTAGATTTGTTAAGTTTGTGGTTTCTAACGCGTTTTAGTAAAAAACCCATGTACTTTTTTGGGTCAGTAGGCTCATTAATGTTTTTTATCGGATTTTTATTCACTATATATTTAGGAATCGATAAGCTATATCTAAATCTTAATGGGAGACTCATCACACAACGACCAGAATTTTATATTGCCCTAATTACTATGGTTTTAGGTACGCAATTTTTTATTGCTGGTTTTTTAGGAGAAATATTATTACGACAAAATAAAAACAAATTATATACGGTTATTAATAAAATAAATTTCAAAAAAAAATGAACTATTTAGAACAAATAAAATCGTGGAAACAAAACTCTTTTGATAAAGAAACACAAGAGGAGATAGTCCGTTTAGAAAAAGAAAATCCAACAGAGTTGGAAGATGCTTTTTACAAAAATTTAGAATTTGGCACAGGTGGGATACGAGGAATTATGGGTGTTGGTCCTAATAGAATAAACAAATATACACTTGGGAAGAGCACCCAAGGTTTATGTCTTTATTTAAAAGAGCAATATAAAAATCAATCTATAAAAGTTGTCGTTGCCTACGACTGTAGAAACAACAGTAAAGAATTAGCAACCGTAGTGGCTTCTATTTTTTCTGCAAATAACATTGAATGTTTTCTCTTTTCAGATTTACGTCCCACCCCAGAATTGTCTTTTGCCATAAGACACTTAAAAGCGCAATGTGGTGTTATGATTACTGCTTCTCATAATCCGCCAGAATACAACGGATATAAAGTATATTGGGAAGATGGGGGTCAAATAGTAACTCCTCACGATAAAAATATTATTGATGCTATTAATAATATAGATTATTCAGATATTAATTTTGAAAAGAACGATGACTTAATTAGTAGTATTGATAAGGGGATTGATGACGCATTTTGTAAAAAAAGTATTGAAATTGCCAATTTTAATACTGCCAATAAAAAAGATTTTAAAATTGTATTTACTTCCTTACATGGGACTTCTATAACCCTCATGCCTACTGTATTAAATGATATAGGATATACAAATACAAGTATAATTGAGGAACAAGCTACACCAGATGGAAATTTTCCTACTGTTGATTCTCCAAATCCTGAGGAACCTGAAGCCTTTAAATTAGCCCTAAATAAGGCTAAAGAAATAGATGCTGAAATTGTCATTGGCACAGATCCTGATGCAGATAGAGTGGGTATAGGGGTAAAAAACATTCAAGGGGAAATAGAATTAATTGATGGAAATCAATTGATGACTGTTTTGACTTATTTTTTATTAGAACGACAGAAAGAAAAGTTAAATGAAAATAATTTTATTGCCTCTACAATAGTTTCCACTCCGTTATTAGAGAAAATGGCTAAAGATTATAATATTGGATATATAAACACATTGACTGGTTTTAAATGGATAGGTAAATCTATCTTTGACAATCCCACTAAAACATTTATCGCTGGAGGGGAAGAGAGCTTTGGGTATATGGTTGGCGATTGGGTAAGAGACAAAGATGCTATAACTACTGCTTTGCTAGCTTGTGAGGTAGCAAATTGGGCTAAAAACAATAATTCTTCTTTTTACGAACTTCTCATAGATTGTTATGTAAAATATGGATTCTATAAAGAACGATTACTTTCTATTACTAAAAAAGGAAAAGAAGGAAGCGAATATATTAAAAATAAAATGTCTGAATTTAGACAAAATCCTCCAACGCAAATTGCAGGAATTAATGTAGTAAAAATAGAAGACTATGATTGTTTAGAAACTTTTACTGTTTCAGATAACACTAGAGAAAAACTAAATTTTCCAAAATCAAATGTGTTAATTTTCTTCTTAGAAGATGAATCACGAATTGCTGTTAGACCAAGCGGTACAGAACCTAAAATAAAATTTTATTACAGCGTTAAAGAGACTTTGACCTCTATAAACACTTATGAAAAAACAGCTATGCATTTAAACGAACAACTAGACACCTTAGTAACACAATTTTCAATATAATAATGAATTACTTAAAACGAATTTTAGTTTATACTTTACCTTACAAAAAATACATTGTATTTAATATTCTATTCAATATACTTTATGCAGCATTTAGCGCACTATCATTTGTCGCTTTAATTCCTATGCTGGAAGTACTTTTTGGTAGTACAAAAAAAACGTATACGATTCCAACATATAATGGAATAATGGATTTAAAAAATTATCTAACGGATTACTTAAATTATTACATGACTAAATACATGAATGAAAACCCATTAATAAGTCTTGTAATAGCTATATCCTTGATTATTAGTATTTTCTTATTGAAAAACGTATTTGGATATCTAGCCTTTTTCTTTATTAATTTTTTAAGAAATGGGGTATTAAAAGATATTAGAGATGAAATTTATGGAAAAATAATTAGGTTACCCATTTCCTATTTTTCTGATAAAAAAAAGGGAGATACAATCGCAAGGGTAGCCTTTGATGTGGGTGAAGTAAACAATTCCTTTCTTTCAATACTAGAGCTAATAATAAAAGAACCCCTTACTATAATTTTTACCTTGACCTTAATGTTTAATTTAAGTACAAAACTCACCATATTTGTAATTGTTTTTATTCCTATATCTGGACTAATTATTTCATTTATTTCAAAGAAATTAAGCAGCTATTCTCAAATTGTTTTTAAAGAACAAGGTAATTTTTTGTCAATACTAGAAGAAACTCTAAATGGAATTAGAATCATTAATGTGTTTAATGTACAAAAATTATTTTATGCTAAATTTCAAAAATCAACACAGAAATTTTTAAACTACTCTATTCGTCTAGAAAACAGACAACAACTAGCCTCACCAACGAGTGAATTTTTAGGTATTTCAGTCATAGGAATTTTGTTATGGTATGGGGGTAAAATGGTTTTAATCGATCAATCATTAGCAGGTCCTGTTTTCCTTTCATACATGGCTTTGGCTTACAATATTTTAACCCCTGCAAAAGCGATAAGTAAATCGTTTTACGCCATCAAAAAAGGAGAAGCGGCAGCAGAAAGAATCATAGAAATTCTTGACAAAAAAGTTAAAGAAGCTCCCAATGCAATTGTTAAAACTGATTTTAATGATAAAATTTTATTTGATAAAATTTCATTTGATTATATAAAAGGAGAAAAAGTACTCAATAATTTTACTTTAGAAGTTAAAAAGGGGCAAACGGTAGCGTTAGTAGGTGAATCAGGTAGTGGGAAAACTACGGTTATCAATTTATTTAATAGGTTTTATAAATTAGAGAAAGGGAATATTTTAATAGATGATATACCCATCAATAAAATGAAATTATCTTCTCTAAGGTCTTTGTATTCAATAGTAACTCAAGATGCCATTTTATTTAATGACAGTATATATAACAATATTCTAATTGGAAAAGAATCAGCGACCAAGGAAGAGGTCATAGAAGCTGCAAAAACTGCAAATGCACATGAATTTATTTCTGGTTTAAAAGAGGGGTATGATACTAATATTGGTGATGGTGGAAACAAATTATCAGGAGGGCAAAAACAACGATTAACGATTGCAAGAGCAATTCTAAAAAAACCCCCTATTCTTATTTTAGATGAAGCAACATCTGCATTAGATACTAATTCAGAAAAACTTGTTCAAGTTGCTCTTGAAAATGCAATGAAAAAAAGAACTTCAATTGTTATTGCACATAGATTATCTACCATACAAAATGCAGATTTAATTATCGTTATGCAAAAGGGTGAAATTGTTGAAAAAGGCTCGCATAACACGCTTATAAAAAACAGTACGCTGTATAAAAAATATGTACAAATGCAATCTTTTAATAAATAATCCAATTTTAAAATTATATAAAACTTATGGAAATTAATACCTTAAATGCTATTTCACCTATAGATGGACGTTATTGGGGGAAATCAAATGCACTTTCTAACTATTTTTCTGAGGAAGCCCTTATCAAAAATAGAATATTAGTTGAAATAGAATATTTTATTTCTCTATGTGAAATACCCTTACCTCAATTAAAAGATTTTCCAAAAAAATTGTATTCAAGTTTAACCAATATATATTCTACCTGTACTTCTGAAGAAATATTGCATGTTAAAGAAATTGAAAACGTAACAAATCACGATGTTAAAGCGGTAGAATATTTTATAAAAGAAAAATTTGAGGAATTAAATATTGAGAAATACAAAGAGTTTATTCATTTTGGACTTACTTCACAGGATATTAACAATACTGCTATTCCTTTAAGTATTAAAAATGCTTTATATGACGTTTACATTCCTCATTTAGATAGCGTGATTAAAAAATTAGAGGATTTAAAAGAAGAGTATAAGGATATAACGATATTGGCGCATACACATGGACAACCTGCTTCCCCTACTTTATTAGGTAGGGAAATTGATGTATATCTCACTAGACTTTTAAATGAAAGAGAAAATTTAGTAACGGTTAAACATAGTGCTAAATTTGGAGGCGCTACTGGTGGATTTAATGCACATTTTGTGGCTTATAAAAACATTGACTGGAGGAATTTTGGAAAATCATTTGTTGAAAATAAATTAGGCCTTTCACATTCTTTTCCTACTACTCAAATAGAACACTACGATAATATAAGTGCCCTATGTAACAATCTAAGTAGAATAAATACTATTCTGTTAGATTTAAATAGAGATTTTTGGAGTTATATTTCTATGAATTATTTTCAACAAAAAGTCAATAAAAAAGAAGTTGGGTCCTCAGCAATGCCTCATAAAATAAACCCAATAGATTTTGAAAACTCAGAAGGTAACTTAGGAATTGCAAATGCTCTTTTTGATTTTTTCTCTGCTAAATTACCCATATCTAGATTGCAAAGAGACCTCACAGATAGCACAGTGTTAAGAAACATTGGAGTACCCTTTGCTCATACAATTGTTGCCATACAAGCTACCTTAAAAGGGTTGAATAAATTAGTGGTCAACACTAAAAAAATAAACGCTGATTTAGAAGATAATTGGATAGTTATTTCTGAGGCAATACAAACTATTTTAAGAAGAGAAGCCTATCCAAATCCTTACGAAAAACTAAAGGAACTTACAAGAAATAATGAAGTTATAGGAGAAATACAATTTCAGAATTTTATTGACAATTTAGAGGTTAATGAATCCGTTAAAAAGGAACTCAAAGAAATAAGCCCTTATAATTACCATGGAATTAAATAATTATACAATACTTAATTCTCAAACCTAATAGTAAAACTTTCCATATAGCTTTCACTTCCTTTTGTGATAACTGCTTCAACAACTAATCTATCTCCAGAGACTGGATTTGTTCCAGAACTAGAGCGAACCACATCACAGCTCGTTCCACTTGCTTTACTCCAAGCGTTTGTACTTGTAGTTCCCGATACAAATTGAAGAGAAACGCTTGTACCATTTACGGAATTAGTAGTTAGAATAGTATTTCCTGTACCAGCTGAACAATCCCAATAGTCCACTCTACTACTGTCGTTAGGTGCTGCCGCATTTACGTCTAATGTAAAGAGGGTTGAACCTTGATTAGATACTGTTTGTGCGCTTCCAGTAATCTCTCTTTGAATCACTGACCCTCCAAAAAAGTTACTTCCAGACACCGATAACTGTAAAAGTCCTAAGGCTTGATGTACTGCTTGTCTATCTGGTGGAGAGATGTG
>JAMJVX010000056.1 GCA_023558315.1 Flavobacteriaceae bacterium | reverse complement strand
GCGCGTTTTGCCGCTAATATCTTTTCTTTAATACCTCCTACTGGCAATACTTTCCCTCTAAGAGTTATCTCTCCAGTCATCGCTAAATATTTTTTGACCTTGCGCTGTGTAAAGAGTGAGAAAAGCGAAGTCATAAGCGTAATTCCTGCGCTAGGACCGTCTTTGGGTGTCGCCCCCTCAGGTACGTGG
Source organism: Flavobacteriaceae bacterium (assembly GCA_023558315.1). Lineage (GTDB taxonomy): Bacteria > Bacteroidota > Bacteroidia > Flavobacteriales > Flavobacteriaceae > JAMJVX01. Next base: position 7,696 of record JAMJVX010000056.1, on the reverse strand, counting down.
ATATAGACATTGTGTTTGCTGAAATCAAAACTGCCTAATCCTAAGGCGTCTGCATTCGCTTTGATATATTCCATCGCTATTGAGGCAGATTCTTTCATCACCTTCCCTAAATTTCCAGTAATGTTTAAAATTCCTTTTCCTTTGGAGAGTGCGGATTCTATAAATAGAATATCCCCTCCCACGCTCGTCCATGCCAATCCAGTTACCACTCCCGGGATGTCGTTGTTCTCATATAAATCCCTACTTATCTTTGCAGGACCTAGTATCTCCACCAAATCATTACTACTGATTTTATTAGGGTATTTTTCTTCCATAACGATAGATTTAGCGACATACCTAACGATAGACGCTATTTGCTTTTCTAAATTTCGCACCCCAGACTCTCTGGTATATTTCTCCACCACATCTTCTAACGCCCCCTTATCAAATGAGAGTAATTTTTTATCTAATCCGTGTTCCTTAAGCTGTTTCCCCAATAGGTGTTTTTTTGCAATTTGTACTTTTTCCTCTACCGTATATCCGTTTATTTCTATGATTTCCATACGGTCTAAAAGTGCAGGCTGTATCGTGTCCAAACGGTTTGCCGTTGCGATAAACATCACTTTAGAGAGGTCGTATCCTACTTCCAAAAAGTTGTCGTGAAAATCTTTATTTTGTTCAGGGTCTAACACTTCCAATAAGGCGGAAGAAGGGTCGCCTTGAATGCTTGTCGTCAATTTATCAATCTCATCCAATACAAAGACAGGGTTTGAGGTTTTCGCTTTTTTGATACTTTGAATAATTCTCCCCGGCAATGCACCGATGTATGTTTTTCTATGCCCTCTAATTTCCGCTTCATCTCTCATTCCTCCCAAAGACACGCGTTTATACGAACGACCCAATGCCGTGGCAATGGATTTTCCCAACGAGGTTTTTCCCACTCCTGGAGGTCCATATAGACAAAGAATAGGCGATTTCATATCGTTTCTAAGTTTGAGCACTGCCAAATATTCTATAATTCTTTTTTTGACGTCTTCCAATCCAAAATGGTCTGCATTCAATATTTTATTGGCTCTTTTGAAATCAAAATTGTCTTTGGTAAAATGATTCCATGGGAGTTCTAGAAATAAATCTAAATAATTCCTTTGAATAGAATATTCCGCCACTTGTGGATTCATGCGTTGAAGTTTAATCAATTCTTTTTGGAAATGCTCCTCTACTTCCTTGCTCCACTTCTTTTTCTTCGCTTTTACTTTTATTTCTTTGATTTCTTCATCAAAAGAGTTATGCCCTAATTCTTCCTGTATCGTCTTCATTTGTTGGTGTAGATAATACTCCCTTTGCTGCTGGTCTAAATCCGAGCGCACTCTCGATTGAATATCTTTCTTTATCTCTAATTTTTGCTGCTCTACACTTATATATTTTAAGCACAACAACGACCTATCTAATAATTTATCCTCCTCTAATAGCTCTTGCTTATTCACTAAACTAAGGTTCATATTAGAAGAAATAAAATTGACTAAAAAGGAATCGCTTTTAATATTTTTAATAGCAAATGAAGCCTCCGAAGGCAAGTTTGGATTGTCGTTTATAATGCGCAAAGCGGACTCTTTAATAGAATCTATCGTTGCAATAAATTCTTTGGTTCTTTTGGCTTTTACCTCTTTACATATTTTAATAGACGCCTTTAAATAGGGATTTTCCTCTGTAATCTTCTCAATTGAAAACCGCTTTTTTCCTTGTATGATAATCGTCGTACTTCCATCTGGCATTTTTAAAATTCTCAGTATACGCGCGATGGTTCCTACTGGGTAAATATCTTTTAATAAAGGATTTTCTACTGTTTTGTCTTTCTGTGCTACCACACCAATAATTTTATCAGAATTGTTGGCTTCTTTGATGAGTTGAATAGATTTATCTCGCCCTACCGTTATGGGGATAACAACTCCGGGGAATAGTACTGTGTTTCTTAAAGGTAATATTGGGATGATTTTTGGAAAACTTTCCTTTTCCATGGCTTCTTCGTCTTCTGCACTCATTAAGGGGATAAATTCCGAATCTCCTATTTCATCATCTTGCACAAAAGAGTTTAAGTCAAATAAATTTTCTTTTTTCATATAGTACGACAATTTGTCATTTTTAGCTTGTATTATTTATTTCAGCAATTATAGCGATAAATAATTAAAAGTATTGTATTTAGGTGTTAAAATTAAGTATTGGCAATATTTGTGCCAATAAAATGTAACAATATAAAAAAAGGAGGTCTTTGTAATAAAAGAACTTAAAAAGTTGTGAATTATAGCGCTACAGATTTAGATGATTTAATAGTTCTTTGTAAGAAAAAGAATACACAAGCACAAATGGAAGTATATAATAGATTTCATAAAAACATGTACCACACTTCTTTAAACATATTAGGCAATAATACTGATGCAGAAGACATTATGCACGATAGTTTTATAGTCGCTTTTTCAAAACTTAATCAGTATAAAGGAAAAAATCAATTTGCGGGTTGGTTAAAACAAATCGTTATAAATAAAAGTCTAAATTTGTATAAAAAAAATAAAAGATATACCCTTGATGAAAACATTCATTTAAAATTGAAAGAGAATGACAACAGCCATAATGACAATAAAGAAGAAAAAATAAATACAGTCTTTGCAGGCTTGTCAAAAATTAAAGAAAAATATCAAACAGCGATATCTCTTTATTACTTAGAAGGATATAGTTATGAAGAAATTGGAGAGATTTTAAATATTTCACAATCTAATTGTAGAATATTAATTCATAGAGGAAAATTAATGCTTAAAAAATATATAGATGAACGAAAAACAAATAATTGATTTTTTTAAAAATAGAAAGGAAAATCTTACTGAGCAAAATTTATCCTTAGGGCATACAGAACGTTTTATGTCAAAATTAAAAAATTCTGAAAACAAAAGAAAAACCTATCCTATTGTTTATAAATGTGCTGCCGTAGTAACTTTGCTGATTTCTTTATCATTAAGTATAAATATTTTTAATCAAAAAAATTATGTAACGGAAGAAGATACGCAACTTAAAAAAACAGAGTTTTTCTTCTCAAATACTATTAACTACGAGTTAAAAAAAATTAATGCTTTAAAAAATCCCACGAATGAAAAATTAATTGACGCTGCAGAACACCAATTAGAACTACTTGAAATTGAATATCAAAAAATCTGGGAAAAATATCAATTGAATTATAAAAACGAAATTATTTCAAATGCAATAATTGAAAATTTAGAACAACGCATTGAAATATTAAAAAACTTAAATGAACAACTTAACATACTAAAAATAAATACGGATGGAAACACTAAAAATATATAAGAACTGCATGAAAACACTCATTTTATCTCTTTGTTTAATTGCCTCATTTAGCACTTTTGCTAATGAGAAATACGACTACAAAAAAGAAAAAAAGATTTCTAAAGATTTCTCCATAGATAAAAATGGAAAAATTGACGTTAAAAATCAATTTGGAGACATTAGCATCGTTACATGGGATGAAAACAAAGTGGTATTTGAAATAACCATTACAGTAGAAGGAAATAACATGGAAAATGTCCAAGAGAAAATTGATGAAATAAACGTTGATTTTAATAATACAGAAGCCTTTGTAAGTGCGATTACAAAAATTAATGGTGGACAACAAAACCGCTGGTGGTCATGGAGTAAAAGCAGTAAAAGAATACGTTTTTCTATAGATTATAAAATAAAAATGCCTAAAACATTAGCCGCAAAAATTCAGAATGATTACGGCACTATTTGTTTAGATTATTTAGAGGGCGATGCAGATATTTCTTGTGATTATGGGAAAATATTAATAGGTGAACTACATTCAGAAACTAATTTTATAGATTTTGATTATACGAAAAACAGCCATATTGATTATATAAAAGGAGGTGAAATTAACGCTGATTATTCTGGGATAGAAATTGAGAAAGCAGATAATTTAGAGGTTAGGTCTGATTATTCTGGGATAAAAATAGGTGTTGTTGACAATCTTACTTTTAACAATGACTACGGTTCGCTTAAAGTAGATGAAGTAAGTAAAGTAGTAGGAAACAGTGATTACATAACTTTGCGTTTTGGCAAACTTCATGAAAAACTCACCATTGATATGGATTATGGTTCTTTGAAAGTAGGACACATAATGCCCACTGCAGAAAAAATAGATATTGAAACAGATTATACTGGGGTGTCCTTAGGTATTGACCCAAAATGGCACTTTAATTTTGAGGTTGATTTAGAATATGCTGGGTTCAAGTATGAAATGCCCTTGGAAATTCAAATAGAAAGAAAAGAACCTACAGAAAAATATTACCAAGGATATCACCTATCCAAGACAGGTAAAGGTGATATAAACATTAATGCCGATTACGGAACAATAAAATTCTTAGAACTTTAAAAAATAATAAACTTAAAAATTAAAATACAAATGAAAAAAACAATTATACTACTATTTATCACATGTGGAATTTCTTTTACAGGTTACTCTCAATGGGGGAAGATAAAAGGCAAAGGAGACATAAAAAAACAAGAGCGAATTTTTAATGACCCATTTAATGGGCTAAAAGTAAGTGGCGCTTACCACGTAAGTTTAGTGAAAGGAGACGTTGGGAAAATAATCATTAATGCACAAGATAATCTGTTAGAATATATCCAAACTGAGGTAAAAAATAATTATTTACTTATCAAAAACAAAAAAAATGTAACCATACGTTCTAAAAAACCTATTGAGATTATTGTCTTTATAGAAGACGATACCATAGATAAATTAAATCTAGCGGGCTCTGGAAATATTACAAGTAAAGAAACATTAAAAACCAATGTTTTAATTACTAAAGTAACGGGTTCTGGTATTATAAATATCCCTATTAAAAGTAATAATGTTGAGGGGAAGGTTACAGGTTCTGGGAAGTTAATACTCTCTGGGAAAAGTAAAAAAAGTAATTTCTTAATTACAGGTTCTGGTTCCATAGACGCTTTTGAATTAAAAAATCAAAAATCAATTGCTAAAATTACAGGTTCTGGACTCTTAAATGTTTTTGTGAATGAAAGTATTGACGCTTCCATAACAGGTTCTGGAAACATAAATTACAAAACAAATAATGAAGACAACTTACGTATTAAATCAAATGTTGCTGGCTCAGGCAAATTAAGAAAACAATAATTTTTTTATATCTATAAATATTTTTCCCTAAACTTAAATTGATACCCTTTTTGAGTTTAGGGTTTTTTTATTTTAATTTTTTAGGAAGTTTAAATAAAATAATTGCAGCAAAAAGAAATAATGTTGCAAACATAATAGCTCCAGAACGCATATTTCCAGTAACTTGATCTAAAATTCCAAATAATGCCATTCCAATAATAATTGCCACTTTTTCTATGATACTAAAAAAACCAAAAAATGAGGCTGTTTTTTCTTTATTAGGCAATAACTTGGAAAATGTAGAGCGAGAAAGCGATTGAATCCCACCCATAAAAAACCCTAGAAAAAAGGCAACACAATAAAATTCAATGGGGGTTTTAATAAAATAAGCAATAACAAACAATAGTCCCCACAAAACACTTATTAAAATTAAGGTATATATATTCCCAATGCGTTTAGATATTTTCGAAGTAAGAATCGCTCCAAAAGCGGCAATAACTTGTACTAAAATAATGGCAATTAACAATCCCATTCTTTTCTCAGAAGTAGAACTCCATTGAATCTCTGCCTCCCCAAAGTAAATAGCCATAAGCAAGAATGTTTGCAGCGAAATACTATATAAAAAATATCCAGATAAAAACCGTTTTAGAATTTTTAAGTTAGTTAATTGTTTAATTACAGTACTAATATCTGCGAGGCTTTCTTTTATCAGTTTTTGTATTTTATTGTCTGCAACTTTATCATCTCCCTTTGGTAAGTGATAAAAACTATATTGACTAAAGCCAAACCACCAAACACCAGCCAAAACAAATGAAATTCGCATTGCTTGTAAAGATGCTTCTTCCTCACTTCCTCCTATCCCAAATAAGGATGGGTTTAGTATTAAAAAAAGACTAAAGAGTAAAAGTAAAACACTTCCTATATATCCTAACGCATATCCTTTTGCGCTTATAGAATCTTGCTGTTCTTCTTTTGCGATAATGGGCAAATAAGAATCATAAAAAATCAAACTAAATTGAAAACAAACTAAAGCCAAAAAATATAAAAATAACCCGAAATATATAGATTCGATATTAAACCAATAAAGGCCAACACATGATAAAGACCCAATAAATACACATGCTTTCATGAAAATTTTCTTATTCCCTATGCTATCAGAAATAGCTGATAAAATAGGTGCTTTCAAAATAATTAACAGAAAAGCTAAAACTGTTATAAAACTTATAACTGCTGTGTTTTTTATATCATATCCAAAAAAGGAAACTGAATTCGTGTTTATAAAAAGTGAGGTATAATAAATTGGAAATATTGCTGTAGAAATAGTTAATGGATATACAGAGTTTGCCCAATCGTAGAATATCCAAGCGCGTATAGATTTATTTTTTTTCATTTTTTTTTTTAATTTGCCAAATATAACATAACTTTTATATTCCAAGTTTTTAGGATTAATTTTTATATAGGTATTATATTTTAAAAAAAATATATCTTTGTTGTTTAATTAACACTAATGAAAAAAATACCTCTATTACTATTATTTATTATCACTTTCAGTCATTGTGATGGACAAAGTTCAAAAAAGAAATCTGAGAAAAATTCTGAGAAAAAATATGCTGTTTCTAAAACAAATGCGGAATGGAAAGAAGTATTATCTCCCATGGCGTATTACGTACTTAGAGAGGCGGGTACAGAGCGTGCTTTTACTGGAGAATATTACAATAATTACACAGAAGGAGAGTATCATTGTGCTGCTTGTAACACACTTCTTTATGCTTCTAAACATAAATTCAAATCTGGAACAGGATGGCCTTCTTTTGATAGGGGTATAAAAGAAAATTTAGAATTTGATGTGGATTATAAATTAGGGTATGCGCGTACAGAATTAAAATGCGCTACTTGTGGAGGGCATCTAGGGCATCTATTTAACGATGGACCCAGAGAAACCACTGGAGAAAGACATTGTATTAACTCTGCTGCTTTAACCTTCGTTCAAAAAGAAAATACAGATGAGTAAAAAAACAGAAAAAGAATGGAAAGAATCCCTTTCTCCTGAAGAGTATAATATACTAAGAGAAAAAGGGACAGAACGTCCTTTTACAGGGATTTACAACGACCACTTTGAAAAAGGGGTTTACAACTGCAAAGGATGTGATACCCCCCTATATAAAAGTGAGCATAAATACGACAGCGGTTGTGGATGGCCAAGTTATACCGAAGCGATAGAAGGCGCACTAATCTATCAAAAAGATACGAGTTTAGGGAGAATCAGAACCGAAATCATTTGTGCTAAATGTGGCGGACACCAGGGTCATGTATTTGATGACGGACCCGATGGTGGCAAAAGATACTGCGTAAACTCAGCAAGCGTTCGTTTTTCTGATAATAAAAATTAAATTTCTGATTTTTTAAATAATATAAAAACTTATAAAACTACTCGTTGGATTGTGTAGTTTTTTATAATTTAGCAACCTTAAAAAAATTAAAATTATGACAGATATAAGCAAATCAAATATAGGAAAACACAATCTTAAATATGGACTTATT
>JAMJVX010000055.1 GCA_023558315.1 Flavobacteriaceae bacterium | reverse complement strand
CTTCTGGAATTCGTATTTTATGATTTGAATTACTATTTATAATATTGTGATTGGGTTGTTTTAACAATTCCAACTGTTGTATAAATCTGCTTTTTTCTCCTTTTTCTGTGTCTTTCGTAACATTATTATATAGAAGAAAAACATTCTTTGCTTCCTTAATTGCACTATAAAAATGATAGGAATACAAAATGTCGTTTTCCCTAGACTCGTCAATATTCATTTCTTTTCTTAAGGGATAGGGTATAAAACTTTCAGGGTATTCTGCCTTTTTAGGAATTGTGCCCTCATTGACATTCGTTATAATTAAATTTTCAAAATCTAAAAGATGTGTTTCTAAAATATGCCCTATAAAAATGCCCTTTGTATTTTTATTATCTAACTTAATACGTGTAGTAGAAATTATATACTTATAAAATTTCCTGAGTGAAGAGAATGAATTTAAGAATGAAAACTCTTCATTATATTTTTGTATTTTTAAAAATACATTATAAAAATATTGATAGTGGACAATTTCATTTGCTACTAAATTCCCATCCTGCTTCTTTAAAAATAGTATAAACTGCTCAATTAGTTTTATAGAATTTTCAATAAATACTTCATTCTCTTCTATGTTAGAAAATAAAAGGGAGCTAATAAAGGAAGTCGTTTTTGGTGTAGAATATTTTGAGGAAGGTGCCATTTTCAAATTTTGTTCCCTCATCCTCTTTAGAATATCTGTAATATTAAATTTATTTTCTAATAAAAATTCAGAAACCCATGGGATAGTACTTATTTCTAGTAATTCATTGTAATTAACTGACTCTTTGTCAATCACCTGTTCTTTTATATCAAAAATTAAATTAAAAAAAGTAGCAACGAAAGTCTCCGATAAAGGTCTCTCAATAGTATTATATATGGGGTAATCCTTTAATGTTTCTACCAATAAAGGTACAATACTTTTGTCTCCAACAACTATGGCTGTTTTTGAAATATCAACATCCTTTTTTTCTAGTATAGATTTTATTCTTCTTATTTGTTCTATTTCATTTGATAACCCAATTACTTCAATATTCTTTTCTTTTGAAAATGAATCAGTAATTGTAAGGGGTTTGTTGCTTTTATAATAATCCCAATCTTTTATATAACTTGAAATATAGGATAATGAATCGTATACATTTGAAGTAAAAAGTGTTGAGTCAATATCCCAATAAATTGAGGCGTTTTTGTTCGCATGTAATATCTTCTGGACAATTTTTGATTCTAATTCATTTAGCACATTCAATCCTATAAAATATACTTCACTTTTATCTTCTGTAATTCTATCAATATTTTCATATACATCTTTAAGTATTGTAGAATAGGTGCCTTTGTTATTTGTAGTTAATTCCTTAATATATTTTTCATAATACAGGGGTAACTCTTTCCAAAATGAAAAATCAATATCTGTTTGTGAATTATCCTTTCCAAAGTTTTTTACTTTCTGATAATCTAAAATAAAAGAAAATAATCTATTTGTAGGAATGTCTGAAAGGGTTATATTTTCAAAATCTTTTAATAATATAGGAGCTATTTTTAAAAAGGATTCAAAATCTTTTCGTGTCTCTTTATCTGATTGTGAGGAATATATTTTATATAAAATAAAATAGCGCAATACTTCTTCTTCTTCAGAAAGTGATGAGTTTTGATTAATATAATCCTTAAAACTTAGGATGTTTGGGCAACTAGAATTACTTTCTAATTGATTGTGATATTTGTTCTTAAAATAGGTTGTGACTTTTTTATTAGGTAAAACAATATATGTTTGAGCCGAATTTGGCTTATTTATTATTTTATCAATAATTAAAGATAAAGAAGTCATTATAGTATTCTACTCTATTTGAGTAAAGAAGATAAAAATACCCATAGTAATAATCGATTATACTATGGGTACGTGTTTTTAATTCTTTGTAGAATTTTCGCTCTCTTCTTTATTTTCAGCGTCCATGGTTTCTTCGCTTTCCATGACTATTACTTTGAAAGTAACTCTTCTATTTTTAGCTCTTGAGAGAGGATTATTAGCTTTATCTATAGGGTAATCTTCACCAAATCCTTTTGTAGTTATTAAGTTTTCTGGTACACCCATGGCAATTAATTTAACTTTTACAGCTTCTGCTCTAGCTTCAGAAATTCGTTGATTAGTTTGTCTACTTCCATCATCCGAAGCATGACCCTCAACTATAACATTAAGAGAATTGGTAACGATTCTATTTTTAACTTGTTCTAATATATCAAGGTTTCGTTGTCCTAATATTTTATAGTTTGCAGGAGCAAACAATACTGTGTATTGATCTAATGAAGAATCGTATACTTGTACCGCTTCAACAACGACTTCTTCTTCTTTAGGTTCTTCTTCTTCAATAGGACATCCATTATTTTCAACTAATCCTGGGATATCTATACATAAATCTACATTATCAAATACGCCATCATTATCAGTATCTGGACAGCCATTATTTTCTGCTAAACCTGGAAGATTAGGGCATAAATCACTTTTATCAATGATTCCATCTTTATCTGTATCTGGACAACCATTAAATTTCTTTAACCCAGGTACATTAGGGCATGCATCTTTATTATCAGGAACACCGTCTTTATCCTTATCTCTTAAATTTTCAGTATTTACATAAATTCCAGCTAAATGTTGAAAATGCTTTGAGCCAGAAGTCTCAAAATTATATTTATAGTTTGATTGTATTGTAAAACCTAAATAAGAAATAATTGCAATATTTAAACCTACACCCCCATTTGCTGAACTTGCACCTGCTATATCATATAACGTATAGCCTCCACCTAATTCTATAAATGGGTCTACTCTTTTGAAAAATTTTTGTTTTTTAAATATATAACTTGTTCGGAATTTGAAAAACAAATCGTTTGACCAATAAAGTATTGAGGGCTGTAAGACATTGTTTACATTTACTTTAGTTATATTATTATAAGAAGACCTATACCCTACATCGAAAAAATTAATTTTTGTTGAAAGTGACAAAAAGACTGAAGAAAAACCAACATTCCAATTGTTTTCAAAGTTTGTGAAATCTTGAAACAAATCTCCTTGAGCACCATATCTGTCATTTTCGTTTCCAGCTACAGGAAAAAAATCTAACGCATTTGCACCTATTGTTAACTCAAAAGGTAAATAGAACTCTTTTTTTTCTTTAGTTTCAGTTTTATCTTGACCTTGTAATAAAAACAATCCAGTGAAAAAGGCTACAAAAAAAATCCTATAAATGCTCATATAAATACTTTAATTTGCACAAAAGTAACATTTTTTATAATTTACACGCTTTTTTTTTGAAAAGTTTACACTTTTAATGCGTTATTTTTGAAGTTTTATGAGAATAAATCCAATTTGCATAACTATTTTTAACAGGTTTTTTTTCTAATATCAAATGTAATCCTTTCTTTGCCCTTGTAAATGCCACATAAAGCAAGTTTATATTTTCAATATTAATTTTTGCTAATTCTTTATGATATATTTTATCTTGAATTTCTCCATTCTGGCTGTTTTTTTCAGAAATACTTATCCGTGCATATTCTAAATTTGTATAAAATATGGTGTTAATAGGAAGCCAAGTCTCCATACTTGTTTTTAATCTATCGTTTAAAAAAGGCATAATGACATAATCAAATTCTAATCCTTTTGACCTATGAATTGTTAGCAATTTCAAAGAAGAATAATTTTCAGGAACCGATACCACTTTTGCCTCTTTTTGTGATTCCCAATAATCCAAATAACTGATAAAACTTTTATTTTCATTTTTATTAAAAGAATATGCAATATTTAAAAATTCATCAATAAATACAGGTGAAAAATTATAAATGTCAAAGGAATTTATGGCATATTCTAAAGCATTTAATAAAGTTAATTTTGAAAAGACGGTAAAGTCAAAACTATTGTTAAATGACAAACTTGCTAAAATTTCAATAGGATTTTCATTTATATACTTTTCAACAAAATCATGGAGTTCTTTTTCTTTATGAAAATTACGATGTAAATAATTTAAAATAAACAATAAGCTTTGCTTGTTAGTAGTGTCTATAGACAATTCAATTAGAGATACTAAAAAGTTTACCTCTTCAGAATACTTCAATAAAATAGAGTCTTGCGATATAAATTCAATGTTTTCTTTTAGTAAGATATCTGCAATTATTTTAGCTTGATTATTTTTCCTAACTAAAATAGCAATGTCTTTATTTTGATTTTTTTTTATAAAATCAATTACTTCTTCTATTCTTTCATCTTCACTCTCTATTTCTGAAATAGAAATTGTGCCTCCCTTATTGTTATTGTTTTCTTGTTCTAAATTTTCTAAAAATATATTCTTTACGTTATTAGGCAACACTGCATTTGAAAATAATTCTTTAAAAAAGAGATTATTAAACTGTATAATTTCATTTGAACTTCTAAAGTTTTTAGATAACTTCACTATGTTTTTTTGAACTGGGAATGGGTTCTTATCTGCTAATAATTCAATAAATTGTTGCACATCTCCACCTCTCCAACCATAAATGGCTTGTTTTGGATCTCCTACAATATAAACACTTCCCACATCACCCTCTTGCTCTGAGGAAACTGAACTATTTATCAAAGGAATTAAATTTTGCCATTGTAGCAAAGAGGTATCTTGAAACTCATCTATATAGAAGTGTTTATACTTAGACCAATATTCATAAATAATAGGAGCGTCTTGATTTTTAATTTGCTCGTGAATTATTTCATTAAAGGTGGCTAATAATTTTTTGTTTTCTTTTATTTCTATTTCACTAACGGCATTGTTTATGCTTTTCATAACTCCCGTAGGAATCCAATTTTTTAAAATATTTTTACCTAATAGTAAACGAAAGACTTTTGTTTTAGCTATTAAATAGCTTTCTAATAAATAGGGATGTAGTGAATCAATCGTTTGTTTTTTGTATTCTTCGGTAGCGTTTTTATAAATTTTTCCTAATTCTAATTGCTCTTGTAGTTTATTATTGTACAAACTTGATATATTCCCATTACTTAAATCCATAAAATGTTTATACAGAGTTCCTCGTGAAAAATCATCTGCTACTAGGTTATTTTCTTTCAATGTTTTTAAAACATTTTCTCCAATTTCCTTTACTTCTTTTTCAATATTCCGACATTCCTTTTGAATCTTTTTTTCTACAGCTACAAAATCTTCTAAAGAATATTTATCTAAACTTTTTAATTGTTCTCTGTTATTCTCCTCTAATAAAAGGGTGGCAACTTTCATGAGGTCTTCTACTAAATTTACAGATAACTTATCATCTATTTTTTGGATACAAAATTTTAAAAGAACTTGAGTGATTAGTTCGTCATCCCCAATTTTATTAATCACTTCGCCCACAGCTTTTTGCAAAACATCTCTACTGTTTATTTCTATTTCAAAATTGTTAGATATATTAAGTTCAAATGTGTAATTTCTTATAACATTATGTGTAAACTCATCAAGAGTTTTGATATCAAAAGAAGAATAGTTTTTTAAAATCGTAATTAGTAAAAAACGAGATTTTTTCACAATGTCTTCTCCAGACAATTTTGTTTGGCGTTTTAGCTCTTTAAAAAATGCTTGGTCTTTATCTAAATATTTCAAATCTTGTGAGGTAATAATCTTTAGATATGTTAAAACACGATCCTTTATTTCTTTACATGCCTTGTTTGTAAAGGTTATTACAAGTGTTTTTTTGAGAATATCCTCTGGGTTAGATAATAGTAGTTTTGATAAATAATTTAAGACCAAGGAAAAGGTTTTTCCTGATCCTGCAGATGCTACACTTATAGTAAAATTAGCCATCCAAATTGTTCAAACTTTAATAATTTAAGAGTTTATTTTTTCTAATACCTCCATTAAATAGTCAATTTCTTTTTTAGTATTATGAATAGAAAACGAAAATCTAACTGCTGGTATTTTACTTGTATCAACACCCAATGCTGATAAAACATGAGACCCACTAGCACTACCAGATTGGCAGGCACTCCCTTTAGAACACGCAATTCCATTTAAATCTAAATGAAACCCTAATAAATTAGCGATATCTTCTTTAACAGGCAGGGAAACATTTACTAAAGTATAAGTGCTTTTATCTATATCTCCACTCATCCCATTAAAAACACATTTTGGGAGTAATTCCTTTATCTTTTTAATAAAATATTTTTTTAACTCTATGATATACTTTTTTTCTTCATTAAGTTCTTTGTACGCATATTCCAAAGCCACTTTCATTCCTATTATATTATTCACTGCTTGTGTGCCTCCTCTCAATCCAAATTCTTGCCCCCCTCCTATCATACAAGGATTCACTTTGTTTGATTTTTTGATATATATAAACCCAATACCTTTAGGTCCATGGAATTTATGGGCAGAAGCTGACAAAAAATCTATGGATGTATTTTTTGTGTCTATTTCAAAATGGCCTATTGCTTGTACCGCATCTGTATGAAATAATGCATCATATTTTTGACATAATTTACTAGTTTTTTCTATATCCAACAAGTTTCCAACCTCATTATTTACGGTCATTAAAGACACTAATTTTTTAGTAGAGTTATTTGCTAATAATTCTTCAAACTTATCCCAAATTATTTGTCCTTTATTATCTATCGGCACATATTGAACATTAATATCTTGGGTTGCTAATTCTTTTACTACATGCCCGACAGCATGATGCTCAATTTTGGTTGTAAAAATTGTTTTAACCCCTAAATCCTTTACTGCAGCAGTTAGAGCAAAGTTATTTGATTCTGTACCTCCAGAAGTGAATATAATTTCTTGCGGATTTGCATTTAAAAGAGAAGCAATACTTTTTCTTGCTAACTCAATTTCGTTTTTGGATTCTCGCCCAAACGCATGTGTAGAATTCGGATTCCCATAAATGTTCTCCATGCTGTCATACATCGCTTTTGCAACTTCTTTTCTTATTTTAGTTGTTGCAGCATTATCAAAATATACCTTCATTTTATTTCAATTTGCACAAAAATAAACAAGTTCTAATTCTTTTCAATGCCAAAGACTTTTTTATATAACATTTTTCTATATAAAAACGTATTGAAATTTGGATCCGCTATTTTTTTGTCTTTATAATACCTTATGGCTCCAATAGATTTATTTGCACTTGGAGATGAGGAAATAAGAGTATAGGTAATATATTTCTTATTATTCCATAGAAAAAAATGCCTTTTAGGGGGTTGCAAATCTGATTTTTCTAATTTAACATTATTTTGTTTTAATAATTTTCTAAATAGATATTCAGGTCCATTTACACTATTACCCCCAATGAAAATAAGCGTTGTAATAGAGGGATAATTTTCTAAAAATTGAAGTATGTTTCTTAGCTTAATATTCTTCATTCCAAAATCAGAAGCGTTAGTGTCTTCTCTCTCACATGAAACTACTAAATCACATATTCCTATTTGATATTCCTTAAGAAATTTTTTTCGTTGCTCTATGGCTAAAGAGGTATTTTCATAGGCTAAATTTAAAGCGAATATATTATCTAATATTCCCCAAAGTGATAAACATTTATAATTTTTGATTGGATTAAACGCACCATACGAAAAATTAACATCGTTGTCTTTCAAAGGCATTAATTCATTTGAAAATCTTGGAGGAGGAATCGTCCCAACAATGAGTTTTGTAGTATTTTTTGGAATGAAAGGAGAAAAAGGATGCTTATGTATCCACATAAACTAAATAAAAGTTGGCCTACTAGGGCTCGAACCTAGACTCTTCTGAACCAAAATCAGACGTGTTGCCAGTTACACCATAGGCCAAAAAAAGAATGCAAATTTAATTATTTTTTTATTTATACACTCTATTTATATATCTTAATTATTTATTTAAAGTTTATAATGATTTCTCAATATATTCTCATACGTTTTTTGGGGTAGGAATTTTTTAAGTATAATAGAAAATTTTTGCAGAAAAGAACCCACAGTATAGTGAGGTTTTAATTTTTTCTTATTAATTAAAAAAGCAACTTTCGTAGCCACTTCTATAGGGTCGTTACCTGTCTTTACATGTTTTTGAATAGTCGCTAAATTTTCTTTGTACTTACTATACGGTGAACCTTTTAAAACTGGTGCATGATATCTTCTAGAGCCAATATCCGTTATATAATCTCCAGGAGCCAATGTCGCCATTTGAATACCAAAATCGGCTACTTCTAATCGCAAAGATTCTGTAATAATATTTAAAGCTCCTTTTGATGCTGAATATATTCCTCTATATGGCAATCCCATATAACCCGCTATAGAAGTGATATTAATTATTTTGCCTTTATTGTTTTTTCGCATTATTGGAAGAATGCCTTGAATGACTTTTAGTTGACCAAAAAAATTTATTTCAAAATGATTTCGCATTTCATCCAGTGAAATTTCTTCAGAAGGACCCGTAATACCTACACCCGCGTTGTTAACTAAAACATCTATGGAATGTGTGTGCTTTTGTAATTCCTCTAAAAAATCAACAATTGATTTTTCTTTTGATAAATCTAATGGCAGTAATGTGAAAGGAAAAGACTTTTGTATTTTTTCTGGATTTCTACATGTCCCGAAAATAGTGTATCCTTTTTCATGTAAATAAAAAGAAATAGACTTCCCTAAACCAGATGATGCTCCTGTAACTAATATTGTTTTATTCATAATGTTAAGCTTAACTTAAACTGAGCCATTTAAAAACTAAATTCCCTAATAACTTAATGGGTTCATAAAATAATGATGACTTAATTATATCTTCTTTAAAAAAGGGAATAATAAAACTAAACTTCAATAAAAAACCTAAAACTATACCAAGTATAATTCCCACTTTTAATGCTCCAAAAACACCCCCTGATAATTTATTTATAAATCCAAGTGCAATCATATTAATGAATTTTGTAATTAATTTTGCTAAAATGGATATCGCTAAAACAATCCCTATAAATACAAGTGCAAAGGAAACAAGTTGAATTATTTTTTCATTCCATGTAAAAAAAGCACTTACAAAGGAAGCCGCTAAAGAGGAAAATTTTATAGCGCCAAATACCCCTACTATTAAAGCAAGAAGTGTTGTAACTTCTACTACTAGACCTTTTTTGTATCCTTTTATAAATCCAAATAACAGGACAATAATAATAATGATATCTAAAATATTCATTGAATGGCGCAAATATAAAAAAATATTATTTTTGAAAAATAATTATAAATAGTTTTAATGAGTGATAATTTATTAAAAAAACAATGGGAAGACATCATTATCTTTTTAAACGAAAAATTTCAAATTGATGGAGACATTGATATGGAAGGAATTTTATATCTTATTGGACTACAAGAATTAGGGCAGATTCACGAAAATTTCAAAAAAGAAGAGAAAGTAAATTTAATACATATAGGAGTATGTAGTGTGTTAGAGCCTTATGGATATTATGAATTTGATTTTTATGATGAAAATAAATGGCCCCATTTTAAGTTAAAACAGAAACTCCCTTTAATGAAATCAGGGGAACAAACAATTCTTCTAAAAGAAGCCATCATAAATTATTTTTTAAACAAGAAAGTAATTGAATAACTTTAGTCATTTTTAATTAAATCTATAATTTCTTTTGAAATCTCTTCAATTTCTTTTTTATCTACTAAAACTGTGTGTTGAGCCTTTTGATAAAAATAAGTTCTTTCAAAAAGGTGTTTTGCAATAAATTCTTCTAATTGTTTTTCTGTTTCTATTTCTGATAACAAGGGTCTATTATCTTTTTCTAAATACAATCTTTGAGTAAGTATTTTAACGGACGATTTTAAGTATATTGTTTTTTGATAATTAACTTCTAAATAATTCATGGTATCATAATAACAAGGCGTTCCTCCTCCAAGAGATATTATGGCGTTTTTATTACTATTAATTATATTCTCTAATGTTTTGCGTTCTAATTTCCTAAAAAAAAGAGCTCCTTTCTGTTCAAAAATTTCATTGATGGATAATTGTTGTTCTTTTTCAATAACGGAATCTAAATCAAAATATTTTTTTGAATAAATCTCTTCAATTGCCTTACCAATTGAAGATTTTCCGCACCCCATATAACCTAATAAAATGGTATTTTTTGACATTTTGCACTTTTAATGACAAATTTAAAAAACAAAAGTCATTAAGTTAGAGAATTGATATTATATTTGCAACCTCAATAAAAAAACAGACCTGATAGCTCAGTTGGTAGAGCATCTCCCTTTTAAGGAGAGGGTCCTGGGTTCGAGCCCCAGTCAGGTCACTTTCCAATTCTTTTATAAAAATATATTATTAAATGCATGCGTGGCGGAACTGGTAGACGCGCTAGGTTGAGGGCCTAGTAAGAGTTATATCTTGTGGAAGTTCGAATCTTCTCGCATGCACTTCCATAGTAATAGATTTTTTTTATATATTTACTACCAAAATTATTTCATCTTATATGAAAACAATATTTGATACCGTTTCCCAATTTTGTAGCAAAAAGGTTACAACTAGTTATAGTACTTCATTCACTTTAGCTATTAAAATGTTAGAAAAATCTATGCAACAAGATATATATAACATTTATGGTTTTGTTCGCCTAGCAGATGAAATTGTAGACTCTTTTCATAAATATCCTAAAAAACAATTACTTCTAGAATTTGAGGAAGACACCTATAAAGCACTGAAAGAGAAAATTAGTTTAAATCCTATTTTAAATGCTTTTCAAAAAACGGCAATAAAATTTAAAATTGATAAAAAACTAATTGACCCATTTTTTAATAGTATGAAAATGGATTTAAATAAAAAAGTGTATACCACAAAAGAAGAATACGATTTATATATTTATGGATCTGCTAATGTAGTTGGACTTATGTGCTTAAAGGTATTTCTTAAAGGAGATGAGAAAAAATATAAAGCCTTAGAGAAAAGTGCTTTGGCGCTAGGTTCTGCTTTCCAGAAAACTAATTTTTTAAGAGATTTAAAGGCAGATTATGAAAGTTTACAAAGAACTTATTTTCCTAATTTAAATTATCAAACATTTAATTCTAATGATAAACAATTATTAATAGATGATATAAATAAAGATTTTAATATTGCTTTAAAGGGAATAAAACAACTACCCATGGGGTGCCGTTTTGGAGTGTATACTGCGTATAAATATTATGTTAAATTATTAAAAAAGATAAATAATAAACCTATAAATTCAATTAAAAATAAGCGGATCCGAATTCCTAACTATAAAAAAATCGATATCATTGCGCGTTCATACGTTCGTTTTAAGTTTAATACTTTATAATTTTTCTACTATGTTATCACTCTTTTGGATATTTATTGTTTTAGCTACCTTCACATTTATGGAATTTATGGCATGGTTTACACATAAATATATTATGCATGGTTTTTTATGGAAATTACATAAAGACCACCACCGAAAAGATCATAATTCTTGGTTTGAAAGAAATGATGCTTTTTTTCTATTTTATGCTTTTGTGAGTATACTTTTATTTTATATGTGGTCAGAAAAAGGACTTTGGGTTGGTTTACCGATGGGAATAGGGATTTTTTTATACGGTGTTTGTTATTTTATTGTCCACGATATTTTTATCCATCAACGTTTTAAAATATTAAAAAAAACAAACAATAGATATGCTATAGCTATTCGTAGGGCTCATAAAATTCACCACAAACATTTAGGCAAAGAAAAAGGAGAATGTTTTGGAATGCTTTGGGTTCCAATCAAATATTACAAAAACAAGTAATTTTTAATCCCTAATTTATTTTAATATCAGGCAATTCAAACTTAGATAGAGGACTGGGTTGTTTCATCATTTCTTCTATTTCATCCCATTTTCTAGGCGCATCTGCGGAAAGGTTTATTGCTCCGTCTTTTGTAATTAAAATATCATCTTCTATACGTATAGCTATCCCCCACCATTTTGGGTCACATAGGCTGTTTTGAGGAATATAAATACCGGGTTCTACGGTAACAAACATATTTTCTGTGAATTTATCATAATTACTTAAATCATGTACATCTAATCCTATATGATGTGAAGTGCCGTGAGGAAAATATTTTCTATTTTCTTTTTCATATGAAATTATTCCTAATTTCAATAACTCTTCACTTATAACCTTTCGTGCGGCTTTGTCAATATCTCTATGAGTTGCTCCTATTACAGCCGCTTTAATCCCAGCTTCTTGAGCCTTATACACAATTTCGTAAATAATTCGTTCTTCTTCTGTAAACGTACCTGTGGACGGTATAGTTCTTGTAACATCTGCCGTATATCCCTCATATTCAGCTCCTAAATCCATCAAAACCAAATGCTTATTTACATCTTTTAAATCATTATCTATATAATGTAAAATACATCCATTATGTCCTGCGCCCACAATAGAAGGATACCCCTCGTGTCCTACCCCGTATTTTCTATAAACAAACTCATGTATCCCTTGTATCTCTCTTTCAGACATATTTGGCTGCATGGCTTTCATAACCTCTATTTGACCCACAGTAGATATTGCAATGGCTTTTTTTAATAAAATAGACTCTTCTGGGGTTTTAACTTCCCTAAGTTTTCCCATGAGCTTATGAAGTGTTTTTGTGTTTACATTTTCGGTCACAGGTAGTGTCCTATTTAGTTCCTTATTATACAATTCATTTGAAATGGATATACTTTCTCTAAATCGCTCTACTAAGTCATATAAATCAGAACTATCCTTCTTATTATCTCTAATATCATTATAAAACTCAAAAAATAATATCTGAGTGAAAGAAGAAAAATCAGGCGTATTTGTAATAAAATTATCTTTCCCCTCTATCCTATCAAACTTCATTTTGGTTGCGCCTTCTATACCCAAACGCTTTCCGTTCCATAACTCGTCATACGCATTTTTTTCTCTTACATAAATCTTTTCATTATAAGTGCCCGTACTATCCTTTTGCATGTTTGAATATACCAACAATACAGCGTCTGGCTCTTTCCAACCTGTTAAATAATAAAAATTTGGGTCTTGGTGATAGACATAATCTACATCATTAGAGCGATTACGGATGGGATTTGAGAAAAATACGGCTACACTATTCTTGGGCATCATCGCTCTCAACTCCTCACGTCTTTCTTTATGGAAATCTGAAGAAAGGGATTGAGAAAAAACGACTTTCGTACTTAAGACTAGTACGATTACTGAATAAATAACTATTGTTTTATTATTAAAAGACAAAGACATACTGTTTTTATTTTATTTTACTACTCACTTTCATAATCATATGCAAAAATTTTATCTTCATTAGCATCAGATACCCACATAGTTGTGTCGTCTGTCCAGATACTAAAAACACGAGAATTTCCTGCTGCGGTAAGTATGTCAAAATCTTTGGAAGAGTCTCTACTTTTATCTGATATTTTATACGCATATATTTTAGTGTCATCATTGTCTCCTACCCACATTGTGGTACCGTCTGAACTCATCCCATAAGCTTTGCGGTTACCAGCAGTAGAGAGTGTACTAAAGCTAAAATCTTTTGAAGAGTCTCTGCTTTTATCAGACATTTTATACGCAAAAATTTTAGCAAAACTAAAATCTGAAACCCACATAGTGGTGCCATCTGACCAGAGTCCAGAAGGTCGAGTATTTGCAGCACTAGCTAATGAATTGAAGTCTTTAGAGGGATCTCTACTTTTATCTGACATTTTATATGCATAAATTTTAGCGTCACCATAATCGGATACCCACATAGTAGTACCGTTTGACCATATTGCAAAAGGGTCGTTATTTGTTGCGGCACTGAGTGTATTAAAGTCTTTGGAAGGGTCTCTACTTTTATCTGACATTTTATACGCAAAAATTTTATCTTCAATAAAATCTACTACCCACATAGTGGTGCCATCTGACCAAAGTCCAACAGCTTCATTATTTCCAGAGAGGGTTAGCGTATTGAAGTCTTGACTAGCGTTTCTTTTAGCGAATAGATTGATAGTAAGTGTATAGGTTTGAGTACTATTGTCTTGCGCCGTGACAGTTAGAGTTTGTCCAGAAAGTATTAGGGTATCGTTTGGAGACTTATTGGCAGTAGCGTAGGTAGAGGTTGTCAACGATTTTAGCGTAATTGTTTTTGATTTATCTGCATTGGGTATTCCAATGAACCTGATGTCTGTCCCTGTAACCGCACCCGTAAAGTCATTATTATTTACGGTAATCACAATTTCTGTAATTGCCTTCTCTGTAGAAGCATGAAGTTTAGTAAACGTTAACGTATAGGTTTGGGTGCTGTTGTTTTGTGCGGTAACAATGATGGTTTCACCAACAAGGCTTAGGGAATCGTTATTACTTTTATTTGCGGTGGCAAATTCAGAAAGCGTAAGGGTGTGTATGGTTATACTCGCACCAGTAGTGGCATATGGAAGCGTAGTAGAAAAACTCACTTCTGTTCCAGAGATAGCTCCATTATAGTTAGTTCCGTTTATAGTAACCACCATTGCGGTAATACTATTCCCAGTAGTTGCGGGGGTAACGGATATATCCAAAGTATAGGTTTGTGTGCTGTTGTCTTGTGCGGTCACTACGATACTATCTCCAGTAACGGATACCGCATCGTTTACGTTTTTGTCTGCGGTAGCGTTAGCAGATACGGTAAGCGATTTTATACTTGCCTCAGTCGTACCAAAGGGCAATACTGGAAACGCGATGTTTATTCCACTTATCGTTCCTGTATAATCCGTATCGTTTGCGGTGATTACGATTGCGGTAATACTATTCCCAGTAGTTGCGGGGGTAACGGATATATCCAAAGTATAGGTTTGTGTGCTGTTGTCTTGTGCAGTCACAACAATACTATCTCCAGTAACGGATACGGCATCGTTTACGTTTTTGTCTGTGGTAGCGTTAGCAGATACGGTAAGCGATTTTATACTTGCCTCAGTCGTACCAAAAGGCAATGATGGAAACGCAATATTTGTTCCACTTATCGTTCCAGTATAATCCGTATCGTTTGCGGTGATGACCAATGCGGTGATACTATTCCCAGTGGTTGCAGGGGTAACGGATATATCCAAAGTATAGGTTTGTGAGCTGTTGTCTTGGGCGGTCACTAC
>JAMJVX010000054.1 GCA_023558315.1 Flavobacteriaceae bacterium | reverse complement strand
TTAGATTATTCCTTTTAAGTACTCGGGGCGGGACTTGAACCCGCACGGACGCAATGTCCACTGGATTTTAAGTCCAGCGTGTCTACCAATTCCACCACCCGAGCAGTGTATTTTCAGAGCGAAAGACGGGATTTGAACCCGCGACCCTCACCTTGGCAAGGTGATGCTCTACCCCTGAGCTACTTTCGCAAAAGTGTGCAAATATAATAAACTTTTATTTTACACCTATATATTTACACCACTAAAATGTAGCCTTATTTACTTTTTTTCTACCTTTCCTTTTAACTCATTGAGTTTCATCAGTGCCTCCACAGGGGTTAAGGTTTCTATATCTATTTTTTCTATTTCTTCTTTTATTTCATTAGGTATAGAAGGCAAGTTTTCAAAAATGTTTAGCTGCATAGTATTCTTGTTTTCTACTTTTAGCTTTTTGGTATTTTTAGCTACTGTTCTTTTGTCTTCTAAAGTTTCTAATTTACTTTGCGCTACATTTATCACACTTTCGGGCATTCCTGCCATCTTTGCTACGTGAATGCCAAAACTATGCGCACTGCCTCCTTTGACTAATTTCCTCAAAAAAACAATCGTATTATTAGCCTCTCTCACAGATACATTATAATTTTTTACCCTATCAAATAAGGTTGCCATCGCATTTAGTTCGTGATAGTGCGTGGCAAATAATGTTTTTGCCTTTGTTTTGTGCTGATGTATATATTCCGCGATTGCCCAAGCGATAGAAATTCCATCGTAAGTACTCGTCCCTCGTCCAATTTCATCTAAAAGTATCAAACTATTTGAAGTGATATTATTGAGAATAGACGCCGTCTCGTTCATCTCTACCATAAAAGTAGATTCACCCATAGAAATATTATCAGTCGCTCCTACCCTAGTAAATATTTTATCTACTATACTTAGCGTAAGTTCTTGTGCAGGAACAAAACTTCCAATTTGCGCCAGTAAAACAATCAGTGCCGTTTGTCTTAAAATAGCAGATTTTCCAGACATATTGGGTCCTGTTATCATCACAATCTGTTGTGTTTTGTTGTCCAAAAAAAGGTCATTAGCAATATAACTCTCCCCTACTGGCATTTGATGTTCAATCACTGGGTGGCGTCCTTGAACAATATTTATTTGATTGGTATCAGTAACAAAATTTGGACGTGAATAATTATTTTTTTGCGCCAAACTAGCAAAGGAACTAAGGCAATCTATTTGTGCAACACATCCTGCGTTTTCCTTTATGGAGGTTATATCTTTTTTTAAATCAGTCAGTAACTGTGAATAAATATTTTGCTCTATTTGCTTTATCTCCTCTTCGGCGGTCAGAATTTTTTGTTCGTATTCTTTTAATTCGCTCGTTATATACCTCTCTGAACTTACTAAAGTTTGCTTTCGTATCCAATCCTCTGGAACTTTTTCCTTATGTGTATTTCTTACTTCTATGTAATATCCAAACACATTGTTAAATGAGATTTTCAAAGAAGGTATTTGTGTTCTTTCTGTCTCTTTCTCTAACATTAAATCTAGGTGCTCCTTATTGTTTTTTAATAAAGACCTAAGCGCATCTAATTCTTCGGAAACTCCTTCTGCAATAACATCTCCTTTAGATATCATAATAACAGGTTCTGGCTTAATCGTTTTTCCTATTCTTTGAATAGTATCAACACAAGTCGCTATTTTACTTGCCAACTCTTTTAAAATAGTATCATTAGATTCATCTAAGTTCTGCTTTATTTCGTTGGCTTTTTCCAAAGAAATTTTTAATTGTAAAAGCTCTTTTGGGTTGATTTTTTCTGTAGTTAATTTAGAAAGCATCCGCTCTAAATCTGCAATATTTTTTAGGCAATCTCTGATACTATTATATGTATTTTCTTCTTTTAAGAATGAGTCTATAACAGCATGTCTTTTCTCTATTTTCTGTTTATTAACTAGTGGGAAGGCTAGCCATTTTCTTAGCATTCGTCCGCCCATAGCCGTTGTGGTAGAATCAATCACATCAATAAGAGAAACGCCTTTTTCATTTTGCGAATAAAAAAGCTCCAAATTTCTAACTGTAAAGGCGTCCATCCATACATAATTATCTGGTATAATTCGTTGGGGAGGTGAAACGTGTTCTAATTTTTTATATTGTGTTTCTGTCAGATAATGCATAATAACTCCACACCCCACAATTCCTTCAGATAGTTCTCCTATTCCAAATCCCTCTAAATTATGCGTATTAAAATATTCCGTTAGTTTTTCAAAGGCATAGTCATATTGAAAAACCCAATCTTCCATAAAAAAAGTATGGTGCTGTGCATTAAGAATATCTTTAATTTTTTCCTTTTGAGGCTTTGCTACTAATATCTCATTAGGTTGAAATTTTTCAAGGAATTGAGACACTAGAGTTTTCTCTGTTTGTGATACAAAAAACTCTCCAGTAGAAATATCTAAAAAGGCAATCCCTACTTGTTTCTTTCCAAAATGAATCGCCGCTAAAAAGTTATTCTTTTTGTGTTGTAAAACCTCATCACTGAGCACTACTCCCGGGGTCACAACTTCTGTTACTCCTCGTTTTACAATTTTTTTAGTCAATTTAGGGTCTTCCAACTGGTCACAAATCGCTACTCTATTTCCTGCCTTTACTAATTTTGGCAGGTAGTTATTTAAAGAATGATGAGGAAATCCTGCCAAGTGTGTCTCACTTGCGCTTCCATTCCCTCTTTTGGTAAGAATAATTCCCAATACTTTGGAAGTCTTTACAGCATCTTCCCCAAATGTTTCATAAAAATCCCCTACTCTAAATAAAAGCAATGCATCTGGATACTTCTTTTTGATAGTATTATATTGCTTCATTAAGGGGGTTTGGTTACCAGACACTATATTGTTTTATAATTGGTTGCAAAGGTATTAATATTTTATATTTGCTTTTTATTTGATTTGTTAAAAATATGAGAAAGTTAAAAAATGAAGAATTAGGTAGGATAGACATAAATGCTTTTAAAAAACATCCCAAAATTCCGTTGATAGCAATATTAGACGATGTAAGAAGCAGGAATAATATTGGCGCTATTTTTAGAACTGCGGATGCTTTTTTAATTCAAAAAATTTTTCTGTGTGGTATCACTGCAACACCCCCTCATAAGGATATACAAAAAACGGCATTAGACGCTACAGAATCTGTAGATTGGGAGTTTGAAAAAAATATTATTGATGTAATTATAAAGCTAAAAAAAGAAGGCGTGAAAATTATAGCAGTAGAGCAAACAGAAAAAGCCGTTCAATTACAAAATTTTTCACCTAAAGAAAATGAAACCTATGCATTTATCTTTGGGAATGAAATAAAGGGAGTATCACAAGAGGCTATAAATCTTTGTGATGCAACGATTGAAATCCCGCAAGAAGGGACAAAACATTCGTTAAATATAAGTGCAGCGGCTAGTATTTGTTTTTGGGATTTTTATTTTAAAATTAAATCTCATCTAAAACATTCAAAATAATCTGACAACCCTTTTTAATTTCTTTTTTTGTTATAGTGAGAGGGGGTGAGATTCGCACTGCCCTAGTTTCCCATAAAAGCCAAAATAATATAAGTTTTCTTTCCAAACATTTTAAAACTAACTCATTTGCTTCATTACTCGTTTCTAAAATTATAGCCAACATTAACCCAGTCCCATTTATCTTTTTTATCTTGGGATGTGTTAAATACTTTCTAAATAAAAGTTCCTTTTCCTTTACTTGATGTATTAATTTTGACTTTAACAACACTTTTAATGTAGCGTAAGCCGCTGAAGCTATCACCGCATTTCCTCCAAAAGTAGTAATATGTCCCAATTTTGTTTGTTGTTGCATCTGCTCCATATACTTTTTGGCGCTACAAAAAGCCCCTACAGGAAGTCCATTTGCCATCGCTTTTCCTATCACTAAAATATCTGGAATGACTTCAAATTTTTCAAACCCAAAAAGAGTTCCAGTTCTTCCAAACCCCGTTTGGATTTCATCTAGAATTAACAAGCATCCCACTTGTTCACATCTGTTTTTTACTTTTTTTAAATACTCATTTTTAGGCAAAATAAATCCAGCACCTCCTTGAATGGTTTCCAAAACTACGGCTGCTGTTTTGTGAGTAATAGCATTTATCTCTTCCTCGTTATTATAGGTGATAAACTTTATTGAAGGTATCAATGGTCGAAATGCCTTTTTTTGCGCTTCCTTTCCTAACACGCTAAGTGAACCTTGAGTACTTCCGTGATATGAGTTAGATGCAGAGATTATTTCTTGTCGCCCAGTAACACTTTTTGCTAATTTTATTGCTCCTTCTATTGCTTCTGTACCAGAATTTGTTAAATAAATATTTTGTAGATTTTCTGGGAATTCTCCTGCTAAAAGCTTACAAAATTGAACACTTTTTTTTTGGATAAATTCCCCATACACCATAACGTGCATGTACTTTTTAAGTTGCTTTATTATTGATTTTTCAACAACTGGATGACAATGACCTAAATTACAAGCGGAAACTCCTGCTACAAAATCCAAGTATTTTATCCCTTTGTTGTCATAAATATAATTCCCACGAGCAAAATCTACTTCCAACCCTAAGGGATTAGGGGTAGTTTGGGTTTGATATTTAAAAAAATCTGATTTAGCTACTTTCAAAATAATGTATAAAGACCAAATGTATAAAGAAATAAATTTTATATTAATGTATTAATTATATTTTTTTATTAACAAAAAAATAAATTTATATATATAAATACGCGTAACTTAGTAAAATATTGTATCTTTGTAATATTAAAATAACTGTAAATCAGTTACTAAATGAATTAAATTATGCGAATACGAATAAAATTTTTAATTTTTATAATTCTAGTTTTAATTTTAAGTTTTTTTCAATGTAAAAAACCAAAAAAAGAATCCGAAGCTAAAGAAATTATTGCTTTAACAATCAACTTTGAAGATATTTCTTTAGAAGCTAAAATAAATTCGAATAACATTAGCTTTGATGGCGAAGTTCCCTTTGACTCTACACAAGTAACGATTGATAAAATTGAATTATCTGATAACGCTATTTCTGATAAAAATGTAGGCGATAAATTAAATGTTGGAGTTCCTAATACAATTACTGTAGTAGCTGAAAATAATACTTTACAAGTTTATAATATCTTTATTAAAGAAGGAGGTGGTGAGCAACCTGAATCAGGCGATAAACCTATGGTAAGTACTGATGGAATAACAAATATAACTATAAGTGGAGCTGAACTCTCTGGTACTTTATTATATGCGGGAGATATAGCAATTAAGTCATATGGATATGTTTGGGGTGGCGCCAATAATCCTACCATTACTGGAAATGGGTTCTTTAATAAAAAACTGGGTAGCATGAATGTAAATGCAAAATCCGTTTCCTCTGAATTCTATACTTCGATTGATGGACTTGAACATAATACAACTTACTATATTAGAGCGTATGCAACGAATTCTTACGGTACAGGTTACGGAGAGGTTCTCTCTTTTACTACATTAGAATTACAAATACCAAAATTTGGATCTGTAACAGATGGAGGTTTACAAACTAGTGTTGAAACTAGTATAAGCGGTAGTTCAATAAAAGCAATCGCCAATTCAAAAATAGAAACCTATGGTGACGGGGATATTATACAACATGGACATGTATATAGTTCCATTTCAGAAAATGATGACTTAATATTAAATGGAAATGGTGTTATTCGAACCGAACTAGGAAAATTAATTTCGCCAGAGCAATTTTTCAATAGCTCGATAATTGACTTAAATGCATTTACTGTATATTATATTAGACCTTATGTTGTTGATGATTTAGCGGGCGTTATTTATGGTAGACAATTAACTTTTATAACACCTGCTGGGGCTCCTACAACGACAATTGGGAGTATTAAGCCTAGTTTAAATGGAGCCACTATATCAGGTGCTATAACTAATCTAGGAGGTAATGGGATTTCCAATATCTCTTATGGTCATGTTTGGAGTACAACTAGTGGAAATCTTACTACATCTCTAAGTACAAAAACTTATAATGAAAGCATTGGCAAATCTTTAAGTTTTGAAAGCGACATAACTAACTTATCAAAAAATACAAAATATTACGCTAAAACTTATGCTAATAATGGTGGTACATATGGGTATAGTAATGTGAAAAGCTTTAAAACATTAAATGACGAAACTGATATTCTTAGTATTACTATGAATGTTTCAATCTCTGGAAACACGATTTATTCTCAAACAAAAACTATAAATGATATTGTTTCTGGAAACAGCTTGGTATTTACTGAGTTACCCTATCATACAAACAAAGCAACAATAAATAATTTAATCTTATCTGATCAAGCTACTAGCACAATAAATAGTGTCACAAATTTAACAGTTGGAAGCAATCTTAGTATTGGCACAAATAATATTGTTGTTAAAGCTAGCAATGGGAATACTTCGGAATATGTTATAGTTTTAGTTTATAAACCTATTCAAATTCCTGAAATAACAACTTTAAATACAAGTAATGTATCTTTTACTTCTGCTACTTTAAATGGAAATATTACTAGTATGGGTGCTGCTTCTTTAATAAAAAGCGGTTTTGTATGTAGTAAAACTGAAAGTGGAGAAAATCTTGTAATTGGTACAAGTGGAGTAAATTCATTTTCTAAAGATGGAGGATATATAGGTGGTTTTAATTATAATATTACTGAATTAAGTAGTAATAGCACTTATTATGTTAGAGCCTATGCTATTAATGAAGCAGGTATTTCTTATGGGAATATGACAAGTTTTTCTACTATGGATTACACATTGCCAGAAATTACTACTTTAAGTGCCAGTAATGTGTCATACACTACTGTTATTTTAAATGGAAAAATTAATAATACAGGAAATACTTCAATTACCCAACACGGATTTGTATACAGCAATAATATAAGTGGCGATAATTTAATTATTGGAAATGATGAGTCTATTATTGCTTCAAACCTAGGAGGTGGTCAGGGGAACTTCAATAGAAATTTACATGGATTGAGTAGTAATACAACCTATTATGCAAAAGCGTATGCAACAAATACAGCAGGGACAGTTTATGGTAATGAAATAATGCTATCTACTAAAGAGTATTCCTTGCCTTCAGTGGTTACATTAAGTGCCAATAACATATTATTTACAACGGCTAAGTTAAATGGAAACATTACAGATTTAGGGGCTTCTTCTATTATTCAACATGGATTTATATATAGTTCAACTAATAGTGGTTCAGAATTAGTTTTTGGAAAAAATGGAGTAAATATCCTACCTAACACTAATGCAGGAAGTATTGGGAATTATTCAAATAATATAAGCGGTTTATCTAGCAATAATACATATTATGTAAAAGCATATGTTATTAACTTTATTGGCACAAATTATGGTAATGAAATAAGTTTAACAACGCCAGATTATACTCTACCTGAAATAACCACTTTAAGTGCTAATAATGTTTCTTACACTTCGGCAACATTAAATGGTACTATTAACGATACAGGTAATACTTCAGTTTTACAACATGGATTCATCTATAGTAGACTTGTTAGTGGAGAGGGATTATTGATAGGTAATAGCAATGTTTCTAATATTTCTGATATAAACGGAAACCATGGTGATTTTAGTAAAAATATAAATGGATTAACAAGTAATGCTATTTACTATGCGCGAGCATATGCTAAAAATACTGCTGGGACAAAATATGGAGAAATAATTAGTTTTACCACAAATGAACTTCATTTACCTGAAATAATTACTTTGAGTGCTAATAGTATTTTATTTACAACTGCAACATTAAATGGGAAAATAATTGATTTAGGTGCTGACTCTCTTATTCAACATGGGTTCTTATTTAGCAATAATGTTAGTGGAGATGAACTAATTATTGGAAATAGTAATGTTACAACTATTCCTAATACAGGTGGTGATTTAGGTACATTTACTCAAAATATTTCTGAACTAAGCAGTAATTCAACCTATTATGTTAAAGCTTATGCTATTAATGTAATCGGTACAAGTTATGGCAATGAAATTAAATTCTCAACAGTTAATTATATCCTTCCAGAAGTTACTACTTTAAGCGCAAATAATATTTTATTTACTTCTGCTACGTTAAATGGTACAATTAACAGTATAGGTAATACATCCTTAACACAACATGGTTTTGTTTATAGTAATAGTGTTAGTGGAGAAGAATTAACTATTGGAAATAGTATGGTTACCGCTATATTTAATTCTGGAGGTAGTCAAGGGAGCTTTAACCAGAGTATTAATGATTTGAGTAGTAATTCTATTTATTTTGTGAGAGCTTATGCAATAAATTCTGCCGGTACTAAATATGGAGATGAAATATCATTCTTAACCAAAAAGCAAAGTTTACCAGATATAATTACTTTAAGCGCAACTAATATTTTATATACCTCAGCTTCTTTAAATGGTAACATTATAGATTTAGGTTCTGACACACTTATACAACATGGGGTTATATATAGTAGTAGTTTCAGTGGAGATGAATTAATTATAGGTAATAATGGAGTGATAACTATTCCTGATTCAGAAGGAAATTTAGGAACTTTTGCTGAAAATGTTAATGAACTGAGTAGTAACACAACTTATTTTTATAAAGCATACGCTATCAACGTGATTGGTACTAAATATGGAAATGAAATTGCCTTTTCTACAGACTCTTATGATTTACCAGGCTTGAATACATTATCAGCAAACAATATATCATATAATTCTGCTACGTTAAATGGATCCCTAACTAAAGCACAAAATAACCCAATTATAAATAATTCAGACACCAACTTTTTTGGAGTTGCAAATCAAAATTCAACAACTATTGATGATGATAACTTTGACTACAGTTTGTTAAGTGAGGCTGGTTTTATTTATAGCTCAACTATGAGCGGAGAAGATTTAGCTATTGGTAATGAGGGAGTTATCGATGTATCTACTAATAAAGATACTAGCGTGCTAACTAAAAATATTACAGGTTTGAGTAGTAATACTACATATTATGTAAGAACTTATGCAATGAGTGAATATACAGGAACTAGTCACGGAAATGAAATATCTTTTTCTACAAAAGCAATTAGTTATCATTTACCTGAAGTAACAACATTAACGAGTAATCATATTTCCTTTACCACAGCTACTTTAAATGGTAAAATAACTGACTTAGGCTATCCTTTAATTTCTCAACATGGCTTTGTATATAGTAGAGTAACTAGTGGTAGTAACTTAACTATAGGTAGTAGTGAAGTTACAACAGTTATTAACTTGGGTGGAAATATTGGAGCATTTTATCATAATATTTCTGGATTAAGTAGTAATAGCACATACTATGTAAGGGCTTATGTCAAAAATAATGTAGGAACAAATTACGGTGAACTAACAAGCTTCTCAACTGATAATTATGTATTGCCTGGAATAAATACATTAACTGGAAGTAATATTTCATTTACCACAGCGAAATTAAATGGAGAAATTACAAGTATTGGAAATCCAGCTATTTCTCAATATGGATTTATTTATAGTACAAATATTAGTGGAGAAGGTTTAGTTGTAAATAATAATAACGTTTTCATTACATTAAATTCAGGCGGAAATATTGGCCCTATTAATTATAATTTAACAGGTTTAAGTAGTAACACAACCTATTACGTCAGAGCTTATGCATCTAATACCTATGGTGTAAACTATGGAAATCAAATTTCTTTAACCACAAAAGAATACACTTTACCTGAAGTAACGACTTTAACTGGAAGTAATATTTTATTTAATTCAACTACTTTAAATGGGGAAATAATTAATGCAGGTAATAGTTCTTTATCTCAACAAGGATTTATTTATAGTAAAAATAGTAGTGATGCGCTAACGCTACTTAATAATGGAGTTACCGTAACAGAAGGAAATTACACGAGCGCTTCATCATTCATATACAATCTCTTTGGAATAAGTGGGAATGTTACTTATTATTATGTTGCCTATGCGACAAATAAGGGGGGCACTGCTTATGGAGAAAAAGTCAGCTTTACTACAAATGCAATACCGTCTGAAGTTAACACTTTAGATACCCATAGCATTAGTACTAGTTCCGCTACTTTAAGTGGACAAATGATACAATTAGGAAATCCTATTGCGAATGAACGAGGATTTGTCTATAGCTACTCTGTGAGTGGTGAAAACCTAATATTGGGTAATACGGATGTTACAGCTACCAAAATCTCAGGAATGGATTTAAATCAATTCTCTACTAATCTTACAGGGTTAAATAGCAATAAAACATACTATGTACGTGCCTTTGCAACAAACGAAGCAGGAACGGTTTATGGAATAGAACGAAATTTTAAAACAATCGCCACTGAACTCCCAGATCTATTATTTAGTATTTCTGGAAATACACTAAATGGTACAATTACAAGCATCGGTAGTTCTAATGTTACTGACTTTGGTTTTGTCTGGAGCCTATCTGGTACACCTACGATTAGTAATAATACAGGAAGTGTTGATTTCTCACAAATAGTAAGTACCGTAAATCATAACTTTACACAGACCTTGACCAATGGAATCTTTAATATTCGTGCCTATGCTACTAACAGCGAAGGTACTAGTTATAGTGATAACACGGAAAGCTTTATCGCCTATATTTATATCCCCGATGATATATTTAGAGCGAACATAGAAGATGAAATTGGAAGTAGTTATACAAGAGGAAAGAGTATTCGCCAAGATGCCTTAGAAAATCAAACTATTTTGATTGCTGATAGAATTGGTAGCGAACGCCCTCAAGATTTCACAGGACTAGAATATATGCGTTCATTGAATAAATTTTATACAGAATCTAATTCATTAACTACTTTAGATATAAGCAATAATACGAATTTAACTCTTTTAAATGCTGTTCATAATTCTTTGACACAAATTAATATAAGCAATAATACAAGTTTAACTCGTTTGGATATGGAATTTAATTCATTAACAAGTATAGATATAAGTAGGAATACTTTACTAAATGATATACAATTGAATAGAAATAGTTTATCTAATATTGATTTAAGTTCAAATACCAGTCTTACTTCACTAGAAATAAGAGATAATAACTTTCAAACTATGGATATAAGCAATAATACTAGTTTAAAAATATTAAAACTTGGCTCTCAAAATATCTTATCAAGTATAGATTTAGAAAATAATACATCATTGACTCATTTATCTTTATATACTAATGCTCTCACAAACATAGATTTAAGTAAAAATACTAATTTAAAATATTTAGATGTATCAGACAATAGTACTTTAACGAATTTAGATGTTAGTAATAATCCTTCACTAACAAGTATTAACACATCAATAAATCCCTCTTTAACTTGTATTCAAATAGCAAATGGCCATACTTTTTCATATTCTAACACAGATGATCATCAATTTTTCTCTACGCATTGTAATATAATTCCAACAAAGGTACCAGATGTTACCACTACTAGCGCTTGGAACATTTCTGGCACAGGTATTGTGCTTAAAGGTAATGTAGATAATCTTAATGCGCCACAAGTAAGTTCTTATGGATTTATATACGGAACGACTTCTGGTAATAATTTAATCCTAAGTGGAAGTGGTGTGACGACTATTTCTTATGGAAAAAAATATAGTTCAGGTTCATTTGAAGATACTATAACAGGATTAAATGACTCTAATACTTATTACGTTAAAGCGTTTGCTATAAATTCAATTGGTATAGGTTACGGAGAAGAATTAAGTTTCATTCCAAATCAATCAAATGCTTTAATTGAAATAAAGACACCTGCTGAATTACAAGGGATTGCCACAGGAGGTTTATTTGGAAATTACATCCAAACAAAAGATATAGACTTAAGTGGTATTGCTAATTTTGCACCTATTGGATCTAATCTAACTAATATGTTCCAAGGAAGTTTTAATGGTGGAGGATACGTGATAAGAAATTTAACTATTGATGATGAAACTGCTACTGATAAAGGTTTATTTGGTTATATATTTAACACTGCAATTATAGAAAATGTAAGTTTGGAAGATGTAAATATTAAATCTTCAGGAAATACTGGAGGGTTAGTTGGGAATAATCTTAATGCAACAATCAGGAACTCTTATGTGATGGGAGGATATATTAATTCTATGGGTACAAATTTTGGAGGTTTAGTAGGTGTCAATAAAGGGTTAATTGAAAATAGTTATGCGTCTGTTAATATTGTTTATGCTAGTTCTACTGGAGGATTAGTAGGGGAAAATTCTTTTACTGGTAGAATTAATAACTCTTACTCTATTAGTACATTAAAAGGAGGTAATATCGTAGGGGGTTTACTAGGTAGTGGTAATACTAATAATGTAATATCTCAAAGTTATTCTGCTGGTAGTACTAATAATACAGGAACTTCAATTGGTGGAGCTACAGGGTCAAATAGTGATGGAAATGCAAACGACCTATACTGGAATAGTGAAACTAGTGGACAAAATTCTTCAGATAGTGGAACTAGTAGAACAAGTACAACTATGATAGGAGGTAGTAGTAACTTCTCTAATTTTGGGTCTGAATGGACATTTAATTCATCAAGTTATCCAGTACTAACTAAAAACATTTCTTCAGTTGATAAACAATATGTTCATCAAGCAGCTGCTCTTATTCAGTTATCTAAACCTAATAGTAGTGATTTCTTAGACGATACTATTCTTTATAATGAAATAACAATCCAAGCAAGTGATATTCCTTCAACAGGAGAGGCCTTCTTTACTCTAGATGTAAATGGTGCCGCGACAAATGATAGTGCTAGAGTAGATTTTTGGGATTGTAACGCGGGTTCAGGTGATACGCTCCTTACTACTAGTTCAATTAATGGAACTACCGTAACACTCAAACTAAATGCAGCTACTACTGATAAAACAGCTTGGACAAAAGCAAGTGGCACAAATTGTAATATTTCTCGTTCAAATATTGGGAATGTAAATAGTACTGACAAATTAGTTTTAGATGCTGTGGTTACAAAAGGTAGCGAAAGCTATACAAAAACTTTTGAAATTACTTTTGGAACACTTACACCACCAATTATTGAAACATCAAACATTACTAGTATTCAATCTACAAGTGCAACTTTTAATGGAAATATTACAAGTGTTGGGAATTCTTCAGTTACATATGGGTTTATTTATAGTAGCATTGCTAGTGGAAACAGTTTAACGTTAGAAAATAATCAAGTAACTAAAATCACTAATTCTGATGGAAGTGTGGGTACATTTTCTAATAATCTAACAGGATTAAATGATTATACTAAATACTACGTAAAAGCATATGCTAAAAATTTCTCAGCAACTGTATACGGAACAGAAAAAAGTTTTACAACATT
The DNA here is from genome assembly GCA_023558315.1 of Flavobacteriaceae bacterium. Lineage (GTDB taxonomy): Bacteria > Bacteroidota > Bacteroidia > Flavobacteriales > Flavobacteriaceae > JAMJVX01. The sequence goes on along the minus strand of JAMJVX010000054.1, from coordinate 7,395 downwards.
GTCAGATGTACTCCCAATTGTAGTTTTCAGTACCTCAGGAAATACTTTAAATGGAACTATTACTAGTATAGGAGGGTCTAATGTCACTAGCTTTGGATTTGTATGGAGTATCTCTGGTGCTGGAACACCTACCATAACTAACAATTCAGGTAGTATAGATTTCACACAACAAATAACCACTGCTCCACATAACTTTACACATACCTTAACAAATGGAATACTTGAAATTCGTGCATACGCAACTAACAGCTATGGAACTATTTATAGTTCTAATTTAGAAAACTTCATAGCTTATATAAATATTCCAGATGATGTGTTTAGGTATGGTATAGAAGAAGAGTTAGGAAATAGTTACACTCGTGGGAACAGCATACGTCAAGACGCTTTACAGAGCTTAACATTTTTATATGTAGATCCATTAGGTGGAGTAAAGCCTCAGAATCTAATCGGATTAGAATATATGTCTTCATTAAAGAATTTATTGTTAAGTAATTTAGGTTTGACAACTATTGATTTAAGTGCTAATACGAATTTAGAATTTTTAGATTTTCCACTTAATTCCCTAACCAATATTGATATAAGCAAAAACACATCACTAAAACACTTGTCCTTAACAAAAAATAGTCTTACAAGTATTGATGTAAGTACTAATACTTCTTTAAAATTTCTAGAATTAAACAATAATAGTGTTACATATATAGATGTAAGTAATAATACAAGTCTTACAACTTTAGTACTTCAAGAAAATGAACTTCAAAATGTAGATTTAACCAATAATACTAAATTATCTAATATTTGGATCTTCTACAATTCCCTAACTAATATAGATTTAGGAAATAAGCCTAATTTAGAAGTTTTACTTTTAGATGAAAACTCTTTAACATCTATTGATTTAAGTAATGCCCCTAAGATTAGCAGATTAACTGTGGGTTTTAATTCACTTACGCATATTGATTTAGGAGATAGTTCTTCATATCTAAGAATAAGTTTGCGAGATAATTCATTAACATCTATAAATTTAAGTAATGCTTCAAGCATGAATCGTTTAGTATTAGATGGCAACTCCTTAACTTCTATTGATATAAGTAATTCTCCGTCATTAAATTTTTTATCTTTAAGTGGAAATAATTTAACAAGTTTAGATATTAGTAATAATATAAATATAAATTATATATCAATATATAATAATCCATTATTAACTTGTACTCAGATATTAAGTGGTCAAACTATTCAATATATATTTGCTGAAAGTGGGCAAAGTTTTAATGTAGATTGTACACCTTAGTTTAATCAGAATCCTCAATATATTATTAAAACTAAGGAAAATTAATTAAAAATAATTTCTTCAAAAACAGGGTGTTCAAGTTCTTTATTTAAACGTTCTAAAATTTGATTTTTCCTATAATGTAACTCTTCTTTTAAAGGGGCTGAAGTAAGATATACAAAAAGTGTCTTGTCTTTAAAAATTATTTTATCTGTATATTTATTGATTTGATCGCCCATTATGTTTTTCCAAGCGCTGTTTATTCTTTCGCTTAAAAATCCTTTTTTTAAGGAAGGAAGTTTTTTTATATCTTGAAAGATTGTTTTAATAGATTGAGACTCAAACTTATTTCTTTTCATAATTTATGGCATTTGAATAATTTTATAGGGTATTCCTATAGGCTGTATTGTCTTATTAATTCTATCTTCATCAGTATCTGAAATAAATACTTGACCAAAATTTTCATTTTTCACTAAATGTATCAATTGTGCTACTCTTTCAGAATCTAACTTGTCAAAAATATCATCCAATAAAACCAATGGTGTTATGTTCTTATATTTATCACTAAGAAAATTAAATTGTGCGAGTCTTAAGGCTATAAGAAATGATTTTTGCTGTCCTTGACTTCCAAACCTTTTAATATTTTGTTTATCTATACAAAAAATTAAATCGTCTTTATGTATTCCTTTTGATGTGTTTTGCAATATCATATCTTTTTTAATAGAATTTTGCAATTGTTGTGAAAATGAATTTTCTAATAAATGACTTTGATAATCTATAGATACATTCTCTTTATTTTGAGTGATACTTTCATATTGAGATTCAAAAATAGGGATAAACTGCATTAAAAATTCTTTTCTTTTTTCATAAATATAATTTCCTGTTAATACTAATTGTTCGTTATATATTTCTAGAGAGACTTCATCCACTACCGCTTGTTTCAAAAGTGTATTTCTTTGTAAAAGCACCCTATTATACTCAATAAGTTTGGATAAATATTCTTTGTTAATTTGCCCAATAATACTATCTATAAATTTTCGTCTTGTGGCACTCCCTTCATTAATCAAATCACTATCAGAAGGGGAAATTATAACTAAAGGAAATAACCCAATATGTTCTGATATTTTTTCATACGGTTTTCCATTTCTTTTTAATATCTTTTTCTGACCCTTCTTTATGCTACAGTTTATTTTTTCAACATTGTTATTTCTCTCAAACTCCCCCTCAACCATATAAAAGCTCTTTCCATTCTGAATATTTTGTAGAGATATTTTATTAAAATAACTTTTTCCAAATGCTAAAAGGTAAATAGCATCTAATATATTTGACTTTCCGACGCCATTTTTTCCTACTAAACAATTTATTTTAGCTTCTAAGTCTAACGTTTTTTCTTCTATATTTTTATAATTTAAAAGAGATATTTTTTTTAAAAAAAGACTCATTGTACTTTATATATATAAATTAAATAATTTAGATTTTTCAGGATTATAACTTATTTTACCATTATTGATTGCGAGAGGACAGTCTTTAAAATTATTAGTATAAATCTGTCCCGTACCCAATCCTTGAGGCAATTTACTCTTTAATGTATACGTCCATTGACATAATGCATTTAGTCCTATATTACTTTCTAATGCACTTGTGACCCACCATCCAATTTTTCTCTTATTTGCCTCTTCTATCCATTTTTGCGATTCAGAAAATCCCCCTAATAAACTAGGTTTTAGAATAATGTATTGTGGTTTAATTTTATCTAATAACATTTCTCTTTTTTCAACTCCTATTAATTCTTCATCTAAAGCAATTGGAATGGGACTATTTATACAGAGCTTCTCCATCTCATCCCATTGATTGGTAGCAATAGGTTGTTCAATTGAATGAATATCAAACTTTGCTAATCTTACTAGTTTATCTAATACATCATTCGAATTAAAAGCGCCATTTGCATCAACGCGAACGGATATATCTTTTGAGGAATACTTTTCGCGAATGCTTTTTAATATAGCTAATTCTTCATCGAAGTTAAGTGCGCCTATTTTAAATTTTATGTGTCGAAATCCCTTTTTTACTTTTTCGTGACATTGAGACAACATAAAATCCTTATTCCCCATCCAAACTAACCCATTAATATCTATTTGGTCTTTGCCTTCTGTAAAATCAGAGGGAAATAATATATAAGGATTAGGACAACTTAAAGACCTTAAAGCCATTTCCAATCCAAATTTAATAGATGGATACGCTTCTATTTGTTTGAATAATTCTTCTTGTTCTAAATGGATATTTTGGCATACCCATTTTAATTTTTGTTCAAAATCTGATACTAAATCTATACTTAATCCTCTTATAATACTACACTCCCCTACTCCAGTTTTTTCGCCATCCTTAATGATTAAAAACCAACTTTCTTTCTCTGATAAAATTCCTCTAGAGGTACCACTAGGTATCTTAAATTTTAAAATATATTTTTTAAACGAGGCTTGCATTTATATTAGCTGAGTAATAACCATACAAATTGAATATAGTAAAGTAATAAAAACGACTACTTTAAGTTGAGAATCTATCTTTTTAGATTCATTATTTTTAGTTATAAATAACAAGTGTTTAATCACTGGAATTAGTAGAATTAAATAAATATAGTTTAGTATTTTAATATCTGTCAAATAAAAATACCAACTTGTCAAAACAAAAGGAAGTAACAAAAGAATAAAGTGATATCTTTTAGCAACTTTAGCTCCAAATTTAACAACAAGGGTGTTTTTTTGACTTTCTTTATCATTTTTAACATCTCTTATATTATTCAAATTCAATACCCCTACACTAAAAAAACCTATTGATGATGCTATTAAAATGAGTTCCAAGGGAAGGGTTTTTGTATGTAAAAAATAAGATCCTAATACGCTTATTATTCCAAAAAAAATAAATACTGATATATCCCCTAACCCCATATAACCATAGGGTTTTTTGCCTATAGTATAGGTTATAGCTGCAATAACGCTGAGTATCCCTAATACTAAAAATAAAAAGAAATAAAGTCTTTCATTATTTAAAGTAATCCAAAGAAGTATTAAAGTTAAAATTGCAATTTTCATTGTAATGATTATTATCCCTCTTTTTAAATCAATTTTAGATAATAACCCTGCTTGCAACATTCGTTTGGGTCCTACCCTATTTTCGTTATCTGTTCCCTTAACTCCATCACCATAATCGTTAGCAAAATTAGAGAGTATTTGAATACAAATTGCTAAATATACACATAACGCTAGTGTTATATATGAAAAATCAGGATGGTAAAATGCAAAAAAATTTCCAACTAAAATTCCTGATAATGACAAAGGTAAAGTTCTTAGTCTTGCCGCATTAATCCAATATCGTATTTTCATGAAATAATTTTATTCATCTAATAATATTCTTTCTCCATTTTTAAAAGCTAAAACCCACGAATCATTAAATCCTAAATCTTTTAAAAATGTTAAAAATTCCTCCGCTTCTTCTTGAGTATAAAAATTACCTAAAGAATATGCGTTAAAATCTTGAGTTGGGTACACTCTAAAATTAATCAAATTCTCAGAAAACAAGGGCATCCCTTTTTCTTTAAATGCACCTATTTGAACAGAATACACAGTTAATGTATCTAAATTATTTTGAATACCTCTAACGCCTTTCTCTAAAACAGAAATTTCTCTTTGTAGTCTCTGATTGTTCTCTTCAAGTTTTGAAGTTTTATTGGAAGAATTGATTAATAGAAATATTGAAACTCCAATTGCAATAAAAAGAAAAATCCATGAAATATTTACCCCATACTTTCCATGTGATTCCATTTTGCTTCGTCGTAATGCTTCTCGCAAATCATTATTTGCGTTTTTTTCATTATCTAATTCTGTAAATATTTCTGCAAGTTTATCTTGGTCTATATAAGGCATCTTATTATTTATTAAGGAAATTTAGGGTATTGTTTAAAGTTAGGGATTCTTTTTTCTAAAAAAGCATTCTTGCCTTCTTGCGCTTCATCCATAAGATAATACATTAATGTGGCATCTCCAGCCAATTGCATTAAACCGTGTTGTCCATCCAATTCTGCATTTAGACATCTTTTAAGCATTCGCAAGGCTAATGGGCTTCGTTGTTGAATAATTTTACACCACTCAACTGTAGTTCTTTCTAATTCTTTTAATGGCACAACCTTGTTTACTAATCCCATATCTAACGCCTCCTTTGCAGTATATTGTTGACACAAAAACCAAATCTCTCTTGCCTTTTTTTGGCCTACGTGACGTGCTAAATAAGAAGAACCAAATCCTCCATCAAAACTCCCTACCTTAGGTCCCGTTTGTCCAAAAATAGCATTCTCACTTGCAATTGATAAATCACACACTACATGAAGTACATGTCCCCCTCCTATGGCAAATCCATTTACCATAGCAATTACAGGTTTAGGTATTTCTCTAATTTTTTTATGTAAATCTAAGATATTCAACCTCGGAACACCATCATCACCTATATACCCTCCACGACCTTTTACTTTTTGATCTCCTCCACTACAAAAGGCTTTTTCTCCTTCACCCGTGAATACCACAACATCAATATCCGTATTTTCTCTACATACATCCATTGCCTTCAGCATCTCGTTTGTTGTTTCTGGTCGAAAAGCATTTCGCACTTCTGGTCTGTTTATTGTGATTTTTGCAATACCTTCAAAAAATTCAAATTTTATATCTTTGAACTCTGCTAGAGGTTTCCAATTAATTTTTGTCATAATATTTTATGGTATTTATAATAAAAAAAGTATCTGCTTTTAAATTTTTGCAAAATTACATCTTTTTAAAGTAATCTAGTAATACTTTATCGTTAACTATTCGCGGCGTGAAAATTTCCATCAATTGTGGCGTATTATTTTTATTAAATAAACGAGGCAATGCTCTTTCCAAACTTCTTAGTCCTTTAATTTTTTGATAGGAAAATCCAAATTCTTTGGCCATATTTTTGGCCGTACGCTGATGGGTCGTTTCAAAATACGTACCGAAATTTTGTGTGTTTTTATAGTTTGATAAAATCCTAAAAATTCCTCCACCCTGATTGTTGATTAGAATAATTTTAAAGTTTTTTGGGATATAATTATTCCACAACCCATTTATATCATAAAAAAAACTAATATCTCCAGTGATAAAAACGGTAGGAAATTCATTCTTTTGAGCAGCTCCCACTGCCGTTGAAGTGCTACCCTCTATCCCACTCACTCCCCTATTACAAAACACCCTTGTCTCTTTTGGAATATCAAATAACTGGAGATATCTTATCACCGCACTATTTCCTACTTGTAAATGTGTGTGTTTTGGAAGTTTTTTACAAATAAATTCAAAAGACTTTAAATCAGAAAAAGGAGCTTTATTTAAATATTGCTTTCCATTATTAAGATGAGTAGAATATATATTTATAAAAGCATCTTTAAAGTTGTTATTTGATTTTGATGAAGAATATATAGTCTCTAAAAAGGTATTTGGAGCAACTTTAAAATGTTTTGACAAAATATAATAAGTATCATTCGCTCTATTTTTACCCACATGCCAATGTTGTTTAGGAGCATTGTTTCTCAAGAAAGATTTTATTTTTTTAGAGATTACCATTCCTCCCAAAGTGATTAAAATATCTGGTTTGAAAACTTCTTTGCTACTATTTTTATGTTCCAAAGGAGCAAAAAATAAATCAATACTATTGATAAAATTAGGATGTCTGACATTGGAGGTTGTTTCTGTAAAAACTATAGTGCTAGTATCAGATGCTAAAAACTGAATAACATTTTCAGATAGAGTATTAGGAGGCAAAACACCTATAATTATCATTTTTTTTGCCTTTTCCCAATCATTTATTACTTCTTTTTCTAAAGCAAAAGTAGATTTCTTTATTGTGGGTGCTGGTTCAAAAGATAATTGAATTGGCGTAGAAGTTTTTTCGTATAGTGGCTCTTCAAAAGGGGCGTTCAAATGCACTGGTACTTTTTCTACAATACATTTATTTACTATATCATTAATTTTCTTTTCATTAGATATTTGTATTTTCTGTTGAGTCTCTTCTAATTCTTTTTCAGTATAATTTGGGTTAATCAATTTTTGAAGAGGATTCTCTACCGTTTTTAT
>JAMJVX010000053.1 GCA_023558315.1 Flavobacteriaceae bacterium | reverse complement strand
GCTTCTAAACCTACGATAGAATACATTCTCAACAATGGAGGGAGTTGTATTTTGATGTCGCACTTGGGACGACCCAAGGGAGTTGATCCCAATTTTTCACTATCTCATATTAGCGCGGAAGTAGAAAAAACACTAGGCAGACCTGTCACTTTTGTTTCGCAATGTATCGGTGAGGAAGTCACACAAACCGCAAATAATTTACAACCTGGAGAGATATTACTCATAGAAAATGTGCGTTTTTACAAAGAAGAGACGGATGGAGATGAGGGTTTTGCTAAAAAATTAGCTTCCTTGGCAGATTGTTATGTTAATGATGCCTTTGGAAGTGCGCATAGAGCCCACGCTTCTACGACCACTGTTGCTCAGTTTTTTGACAAACAAAGTAAATGTCTCGGGAAGTTACTCCAAAAAGAAGTAGAAGTTATAGATAAAGTATTGAAAAATGGAGAGGCACCCGTACTTGCCATTTTGGGAGGGGCAAAAATCTCCTCTAAAATTACGGTTATAGAAAATATATTACCTGTCATAGACAATTTAATTATTGGGGGAGGTATGGCGTATACGTTTGTAAAAGCGCGCGGAGGAACCGTAGGAAACTCTATTTGCGAAGAGGATTATGTAGCATATACAAAGGAGCTTATCGAAAAATGTAAAGCCCAAAATGTGAATATATATTTGCCTGAAGATGTGGTTATTGGGGATGATTTTTCAAACGATGCAAACAAAAAAACATGCTCTATAGATGAAATTCCAGAGGGATGGGAAGGATTGGATGCAGGTAAAAAATCGGTAGAACGATTTAGTAAAGTAATTTTAGAATCTAAAACGATTTTGTGGAATGGTCCCTTGGGCGTCTTTGAAATGGAAAGCTTTAGAGCAGGCACAATAGGTTTAGGAGAGGCAATAGCAGAAAGCACGAAAAACGGCGCTTTTTCCCTAGTAGGTGGAGGAGATTCTGTAGCCGCTGCAAAACAATTAGGGTTTGACACGAAAGTAAGTTATGTATCAACAGGAGGCGGAGCGATGTTAGAATGTTTAGAGGGAAAAGACCTACCTGGACTAGTTGCACTTAAAAATTAATACCCAAATGACTTTTTATAGACTCTTTTTTGTGTTATCGCTACTTTTTTTTATGGGATGTAAAGACACCTCTAAAAAAAAGAAAACAGTTTATCGTCAGGAGTCTAGCGGTAGAATAAATACGATAACCATAGTTGGAGATAAAATGAAGTGGGAGGGAGGATTAGAAAAATCGGTAAGAGAATACATTACTCCATTTTATGAGGGATTGCCTTTAGACGAACCGATGTTTACGTTGCACTTTTTGCCAAAGGAGGCTTTTACAGGATTTGCTAAAAATAGTAGAAATATTATTTGGTTTGCGAAGGATACGTTGAATAATTTTGAAATGTTTCAAGATTATTTTGCACAACCTCAAGTCGTGGTTAAAATTACAGGGGAAGATACAGAAATCCAAAAATTCTATTTGCAAGAAAATGCGTCACTAATTAGAAGAGTTTTTGAAGAAAATGAGCGTAAGGAAAAAATACGACGAATGAAAAAAGCCTTATCAAAGGATAAGGAATTAGAAAATACGTTTAATATAAAATTAGTATACCCTTCTGCATATAGCACCGTAAGAAATGAAAAGAATTTTATTTGGATAGAAAAACCTATATCCAAAGGGCATATGAACCTAATTGCGTATACACTACCTTTTCAACAATTTGAAAATATACCAAAAAAGGTAATTGCCATTAGAGATTCTATAGGTAAGAAATATATTGAAGGAAGACTGCCAAATTCTTATATGATAACAGAAAAGGCATTTTCTCCCCATTTCTATAAAACGACTTTAGGGAATAAAGAGGCGTATTTAACAAAAGGAATGTGGGAGGTAAAAAATGATTTTATGGCAGGTCCCTTTGTGAATTATATGATTGCAGATAAAAGCAGAAACCGCTGGTTAGTTTTAGAAGGCTTTGCTTTCGCTCCTTCACAAAATAAAAGAGAATATATGTTTGAATTAAACACTATTCTCTCTACGTTAAAAATCTTAGAAAACTAATTTTTCTTCTTAGTAGTTTCTTTTTTAGGAGTATCGTTCTCTAACTCTTCTTCTTTTGTAGCGCTTTTAAACTCTTTTATTCCAGTTCCTAGTCCTCTCATTAATTCTGGAATTTTACGTCCTCCAAATAACAGAAGCACTAAAGCTACGATGATTACTATTTGCCAAGGTCCTGGCATTCCTAATATTATAAACATAATTATGTGTATTTTAAATTCAACGCACAAAGATAATTAAAATATCTATCTAATGATAAAAAAAAGTAGTCTCGACAGGAATCGAACCTGTATCTAAAGTTTAGGAAACTCTTGTTCTATCCGTTGAACTACGAGACCCTTTCTTTATTGTTTATTTGTCCAAAAGTAAAAATTGTGCTCTGTATCTACCTCAAAATGTGTCTTGTTATATAGATTATTCCCTATTTTATTTGATTTTTCAGTTTCTAAAGAAACCCCACACGCATCCGTTTTTTGACATAAGTTTTTTGCTGCGTCAATGAGTTTCTTTGAAATGCCTAACCCTCTAAAATTTTTATCTACAAAAAGGTCATTTAGCAACCACATTCTTCTCATCCTTGTGGAAGAAAAAAGGGGATACAATTGGGTAAACCCTACTAAATTTTCCTCTTCATTTTCAGCTACATAAATAACAGACTCTTTGTTTTTTATTCGCTGCTCTAAAAACAATTTTCCTTTTTCTACATTAGATTTTTCATTATAAAACAATCTGTACGTATCAAATAATACAACAATTGCATCTAAATCTTGTAGGGTCGCTTCTCTAATTTTTATATTCATATTTACAAAGTTATTTCAAATTTTTTCCCAGGCATTGCTCTTACGGCTCCTTTTAATTCTAATTCAAATAATATAGCTGCCGTTTTACTAATATTAAATTGTGCTTCTAATGCAATATTATCTAAGGATTTTTGACCTTCATTTAAAAGTGCAATAATTTCCTTCTCTTCTTTATTCAAAGTTATGAATAAATTTTTTTGATAATTTTTTCTGGACTTTTCTTTTTCCACTTGCCAACCCATACTTTCAATAATATCTTTTGCCTCTGTGATTAATTGTGCCTTTTGAGATTTTATTAAACTTAGACACCCTTTGCTCATAGAATCAGAAGCCCTTCCAGGTACAGCAAATAAGTCTCTATTATATTGATGTGCTAGATTTGCGGTAATCATGCTCCCCCCTTTACTTTTTGTTTCTATAACAACAGTACAATGAGCTATGCCTGCAATAATTCTATTGCGTTTAGGAAAATTATTTTTATCAAAAGTATCATAACTCATAAACTCTGTAATTAAACTTCCCTTTTTCATTACCTCAGGTATATATTTTTTATGATCTTCAGGATATATTGTATCAAAATTATGCCCTAAACACGCTACCGTTGTCAAATTGTTTTTTAATGCTGCTCTATGAGCAATAATATCAATTCCATAAGCAAATCCAGATACGATAATGGGGTTAATAGGAGCTAATTCTTCAATTAGTTTTTCGCAAAATTCTTTTCCAATATGCGTATTATTTCTTGTGCCAACAATGCTAATAATTTTTTGATTTTCATAATTTACCGTTCCTTTTGTAAAAAGAATTATAGGAGAATCAGCACAAAACTGCAAAGTTTTAGGATAATTTTCTTCTCCAAAGCACAAAGGAGTAATATTATTCTTTTCAATAAAATTAATTTCTTGGGATACTTTTTTTAATAAAGGCTCTACATTGTAGAAGTTTTTTGCAAGTGACTCACTAAATCCTTCAATTTTTTTTAGGTGACTAGGGTTTTCTTTAAATATATTATTGGGTTTTTCAAAAAAGTCAATTAATTTTTTGGAAGTAACAGGACCTATTTTTGGAATTAATTTTAATAATAAAAGGGCTTCTAAATTTGAGAGTTGCATTTTTTAAAAAGCAAATTTATTACTTTTCTTACTATGATATTAACATATAATTTAAAATGAACGCAAAATCAATCATTGTAAAGTAATAAGCATAAGGATTGCAGATTATCTACTTAACTTACTTTTTTGCATCTATATATAAATGCAGGAGGAACGTTCAATATTTCAAAATCAAGTGAAACGGATTTATGAAAGACAGATTTTATTTTTTTATAGTATGAGAGGGTATATTGAAATTGGGTATAGGTTCCATTATTTTTTAAAATAGCGTATAACCTTTGTAAAATATTATTGGAAATCTTATTGGAAATATTTGATAGCGGCAAGCTTGAAATTACATGACAGCAGTCTGTGTATCCTAATTTATTTAATTCTTCTTTTATATTTTCAGCAGAGGCATTTAATACTTTTAGTTGAGAATGCTTTATTTTATTTAATTCTTTGAATAAAGTATCGTTTACTTCAAAACAAATTAAAACAGCCTCCTTATGAAGTTTTTGAAGAATTTTTTTTGTGATGATGCCATTGCCAGGACCAAATTCTAAAATGATTTTTGCTTTTGAAAAATCAATATCACGTAACATTTTATCAACTAAAAAATGAGAACTTGGTGTAATAGTTCCTAAAGTCTTTAAATTTTTAAAAACTTCTTTAAAAAATAAATAATTACTTGGCAATTATGTTCTATTTGAGAAGAATTAATAAAATTCTTTGGCAAAGAAAATATCTTTTATGAAATATAAAGTAAATAATCATAAATTAATTTTAACAAGAAAAGTTGCTCTAATTTTGGCTTTAATTTCATTTTAATTAAAAAAAATATAAATTAATAATCAAATTTATTACATTTGTGCCTATGTTATTGCAAGAGGTAGTAAAAGAATTATTATTTAGGAATCAATCCATCGTTATTCCAGGCTTTGGTGCTTTTTTATTGGATAAAATCCCAGCACATATTGATAAAAACGGAATTTTTTTATCAGAGAAAAGTAAAATAACTTTTAATAATTTGATAGTAGAGAATGATAGAATCTTAGCAGATTATTTGTCAGAAAAAGAAAATATTTCATATGAAGATGCTATTATTGCAATTAAAGATGAAGTTGTTAATTGGAAAAATAAATTAAAAACTGAGAGTTTAAAGTTTTTAGAGATAGGAACTCTTAAAATGAATAATTTAGGAATGATAGAATTCACTCCTGAAAATAATTTAGAAATAAATACAAATTCTTTTGGATTAAATGATTTTTCAATGCCTAATGAAGAAAATAGTAATTTAGATTTGGGAGAAAATGATACTAATAAAAATACAAATCAAGAAAAACAAAATATTATGAGTGAAAATAATGAATTACAACAAGATTTATACAATGACTATAATTCAAGCAATAAATCATCTTCTAAAGCAGGACTGTTTATTACTTTGGCTATATTAGTTGTTTTAGGAGGAGTTGGATATTATCTAGGAGTTCAATACCTAGATGTTAAAAAGAAAACGATAGACACGTTAACTCAATCTGAAATTAAACAAAAACTAAACGGAACCTCTTTAAATATTGGAGATTTCCCAGAAGTATATTTGCCTTTTGGAGAGGTGGTAATGGAAGAAGAAGCCGTAGAGGAAGAAGTTGAGGAACCTGTTAAGAGAAATAGAACGTATCATATCGTATCTGGATCTTTTAAAGTATTAGAAAATGCAGAGAAAAGAGTATTAAAACTTAAAGAAGAAGGATTTGATGCGATGATTACACAAAATAATCTACAAAATCTTTATAGAGTTTCTTTTGGGTCGTATCAATCTAAGAATAAAGCGATTGGGATGCTTTATTTTATAAGATTAGGAGTACAAGAAGATGCTTGGTTTTTGGCTGAATAAAAAATAGTTATCAGTAAATAAAAATAGTAAATTTACTTTCTAAAGGGTCTAAATTATACATAAGCTCTTTTATAAAATCATCACCCATTTTCTCATAAAAAGTTGTAAAATTAATTGTTCTTTCTTGTAGTGAATTATTGGGAAATAATTCATTTTGAATACTTATAATACTATTTATTTGAGCTTCTAATTTCCTTTTTTGCGCTTTTAATAGCCTTTTTTCTAGAACGTCAATTCCTTTGTTTTGTTTTACTTCCTGCGCCTTAACACTTCCTAAAAAAGAAGCATCAGTTTTCGTTGCGGTATCATATAGTTTTTCAAATTGTTTTTGTAATTGCAATTTAAAATCGCTAAAATCAATTTTTATATCACTTATATTATGTGTTATTTTGTCAATCAATAGGCTTTTGTTTAAAAATAAGTCTGAAATCTGTATTCCTACTTTATCTATTTTTTTTAATGATTTTTGTGGCATCATAAGAACAGAATTTCTAAGTAATAAAAGAGGAAAATCTATTTTTTGGGAATTAAAAAATGATTTTAATTGTAACCAATAGGCAATCTCACCCCCGCCTCCTATATAGCAAATATTAGGTAATATAATTTCTTGGTATAAAGGTCTAAAAATTACGTTAGGCGAAAATTTTTCTGGGGTACTATCAATTTCATTTAATAATTCATTTTCAGTGAATGTTTTATTTAAATTTTCAATTAAATATTCTCCATTTGAATAAATAATTCTATTCCTACTATTATTTTCAAGATAAAAAAGATTAATTTCTCTTGGATTTACAGTGGGTTTATAGTCGGGGAATATATTTTTAAGTGATGCAATTGTTTTTGTTACTTCTGTATAAGAAGTTTTTTGTGTAATTTCCTCTTTTAAATAGGGGATTAATGATTTTTTCAATCGTTTAGAATTTGCATCTAAAATTATCAATCCATATTCTCCAAATAATTGATTTACAAATTTTAACGTTGCTTCAGAAAGTGTTTCTGATTTAAGATAGCATTCGGCATATAGATTTTTCACCTCTTTATAAAAAAGACTATCTTTTAATTCACTATCTAATTTTTTGAAAACGGTATCTAAACCTTCGGTATTTAAAGTTCCTACAGCACCCTTAGAATGTTTTTTATTCCATTGAAATTTTTTGCCATTATAGTTAAAAAAACGTATTTCTTCAAAATCATGATCTTCAGACGCCATCCAATATATTGGGATAAATCTATACTGTTGATATTTATCATTAAGTTGTTTTGCTAAATTAAGTGTTGAAATTATTTTATATATAAAATATAGTGGTCCAGAAAATAAATTTAATTGATGTCCTGTAGTAACTGTATATGTATTTTTATTTTCTAGCAATGCTATATTTTTTTTAACATTATCACTATAAACTAATTGGGAATATTGCTCTTTTAAATGAATAACCAGTTCATTTCTTTTTTTTGCACAAAAAGTTTTTTCTTTAATTGTTTTTTCAAAATTTTCAATTGAAGGGGCATCTCTATAAAAAGGAGATAATTTTGTATCGTTATTAATATACTTTTCAATAATTTTTGAATATATATTTAATTTATAACAATCTATTTTTTCTATTTTCATTTTATTTAATAAGTCATATTGCAAATGTATAAAATTAAAAATTGTATATATTTGTTAAAAAAATATCCTTGCAAAAAAAAATTCTAATCATTCAACAAAAAATGATAGGAGATGTATTACAATCTTCTATTTTGTGCGAGAATATTAAAAAATATGAGAAAGATTCAGTTATTGATTTTTTAGTTTATGATTTCGCTAAACCTGTTTTAGAAAACAATCCTTTTATTGATAACATCATAACGTATAAAAAAAATAATATTTTTTCTATTATCAAACTAGTTTTAAAGCTGAAAAATAGAAAGTATGATTACATAATTGACTGTTATACTAAAATAGAAAGCGCTTTAATTTCTTTATTGACTATCTCAAAATATAAAATTTCATACGATAAATCATATTTTAGATTTATTTATACCCACAATATTCAAAGAATATCAAGAAGCAAGAGAACTCACAAATTTAAGATAGATCCCAACCTTCAAGTTTCATTAAAAGATAAATTATTATTACTATCTCCCATTTTTAATAAGAATATTGAATTGGAAATAACTCCTAAAATTTATTTAACTCAAGAAGAAATTGAAAAGGTAAAAGATAAATTAGCATCCAAAAATATAAATAATAGAAAGTTGATTATGATAAATATATTTGGAAGTAGTGAGAATAAGACGTATCCCTTGGATTATATGATGAGTCTGGTGGAATATATTATTAAAATGACAAATGCTTTTCTGATTTTTAATTATACTTTTTCACAGAGAGAAAAAGTTAAAGATTTAGTTATGCAAGTAAATGAAAAATATAGAAAAAATATACTTTTAGATACAGGGGGAGGTGATTTAAGGAATCTATTATCTCTTATACATCATTGTAATATAGTTTTTGGAAATGAAGGAGGAGTAATTAATATGGCAAAAGCATTATATAAGCCAACTTTTGCAATTTTTAGCCCTGGAGTGCCTGTTGAAGGATGGCTAAATAAAAATGATAAAGAGAATGTAGGCAGAGAATTATCTGACTATAAACCTAAATATTTTGAGGATATAACTTGGAAAGAAAGAATTAAAAAATCTACTTTTTATTATCAAGATTTTCTCCCTTCGTATTTAAAGGAAGATATTTTAACATTTTTAAAAAAGAACAAAGTAATTGAAAAAAATCCCTAATTTTGTATAATATAATTATATCATCATAAAATTGGCATTAAGATAAAATTTGCAAATAAATGTCAAAAATTAATTCATATTAAAAATGCCTAGAATTCTTATTGATTGTGATAAATATAAAAATCCATATACAGGCTTGTGGAGTTTTATTGGCTCGCTTACAGATGAGTTAGGGCGACAAGCGCCTAAAAACAAGGGAGAGATTTATGTTTTGCTAAAAAATAAATTTAGAGGGCATTTAGGATCAAATGTACATTATCGTCCTATCAAATTTTATAATAAAAACTTCCTTTATCTATCAAAAAAAACAAATGTTTTTCATCAACTTTTTCAAGAAGGGAAATATTTTCCTACCAATAAGAAACATAAAGTTTTGCTAACAATACATGATTTAAATTGTCTTTATGAAAAAAATTCAAAGCGAATAAGTAACAGTTTACAAATAATACAAAACAATGTCAATAGAGCGGATGCTATTGTGACTATTTCAGATTTTGTTAAAAACGATGTGTTAAAAAATTTAGATACACGAGGAAAAAAAATTACAACAATTTATAATGGATGTCGTCCCTTTACAACTATTTTAAAAAACACGTTAATACCCTATAAGCCTCAACAAGAATTTTTATTTACAATAGGGACTGTTCTAGAAAAAAAGAATTTTCATACACTACCCTGTCTTTTGCATAATAATAAAATGGAGTTAATTATTGCTGGAAAATCTTCGAGTTATAATAAACGTATAGAAAGGGAAGCTAAGAGGTGGAATGTTTTAAATCGTGTAAAACTGATTGGAACATTGAGTGAAGAGCAGAAATACTGGTATTTGCAAAATTGTAAAGCTTTTGTTTTTCCTTCCTTGGCTGAGGGATTTGGGTTGCCAATAATAGAAGCTATGCAATATGGGAAACCACTTTTTTTATCTAAACGAACATGTGTCCCTGAAATTGGCGGAAAGGATAGTTTTTATTTTAATGACGATTTTGACCCTGAGTTAATGCAAAAAGAATTAATAGATGGCTTAAGTATATTTGATGAGAAACAAAGCAATAGACTTTCTGAGAGGGCAAAACAATTTTCATTAGAAAAAACTGCAGAAAAATATTGGGATCAATATAAACAATTAATAAAATCAGACGTTAATTATAATCTTGATAAACATAAAAAAAAGAATACCCTTAGTATCATTATAATTATGTACAACGAGATAGAAAACGTCAAGGAAATTATGGATAATGTACTTTGGGCAGATGAAGTAATTGTTGTAGATTCCTTTAGTAATGACGGTACTTATGAGTTATTAAAAGAATACCCCATTAAATTGTATCAAAGAAAATTTGAGAGTGCGGCTGATCAAAAGAATTGGACTATTAAGAAAGCTAAATGTAATTGGATTTTTGTATTAGATGCAGACGAAAGAATCACAGAACCTCTTAAAAAAGAAATTCAAAATACTATTGCATATTGTTCTAATACAGCATTTTCAATTCCAAGGAAAAATTATTTTTTAGGAAGTAGAATTAAATATAGTGGTTGGCAGACAGATAGTGTTATTCGACTTTTTGAAAACGATAATATTTTCTTTAAAAATGTATTAGTACATGAGAGTGTCCTTACTTCTAAAAATATAATTAATTTAAATAATCCTATCTTACATTATACCTGTAAAGATTTGAAGGTATATAAAAATAAAATTAATAATTATGCCGAAAGAAGAGCTTTACAAAAAATAAAGAATAATCAAAAGTTATATTTAATTACAACATGTTATAAAGCGATATATAAGTTTCTATTTAATTATATTTTAAGAGGGGGTTTTTTAGATGGTAAAAATGGGTATTTAATTTGCTCTATAAGATATACGGAAGTTTTTTTAACGTATAGTTTTTATAAGAAATATAAAAAACAGAGAAGTAGAAAGTCAATTTAAATATAATAAGGCAATTCTATTTTAACTTATTTTCTTTATTAATAAATCATTAACTTTTAATGTCTTAATAAATTTTATTGTTAGGATAAATCACATATAATTCACTTTTTTCAGAGGCATTTAATTACTTATCAAGAGTATAAATTTTTATATCTTATTTATAGGCAAGTAAATGTAACAAATAATATTATTATCTTTGATTCTTTATGAAAATAATAGAGCAGATAAAAGCCCCTATATATAATGAAATGGAAGTATTTGAAGAAAAATTTTCATCTTCATTAAAATCAAAGGTGTCGCTACTTAATAGGATTAATCATTTCATCGTTAGACGAAAAGGAAAACAAATACGTCCCATTTTAATTTTATTGATTGCCAAGATTTTAGGAACTATTAATGAAAAGACATATAGAGCTGCATCTGCAATTGAGCTATTGCATACAGCAACGTTAGTTCATGATGATATAGTAGACAATAGTTTTCAGAGAAGAAATTTTCTTTCTATTAATGCACTATGGAAAAATAAAATTGCCGTTTTAGTAGGAGATTTTCTATATTCAAAAGTGTTATTACTAACAGTAAATAATAATGATTTTGATTTATTAAAAACTATTTCAGATGCCATAAAAGAAATGAGTGAAGGAGAGTTATTACAAATTGAAAAAGCAAGAAATTTAGATATAAAAGAAGAGGTATATTATAAAATCATTGAACAAAAAACAGCTGCTTTAATATCTGCATGCTGCGTTGTTGCTGCCCAATCTGTAAATGCTTCAGATAAGGAAATTGATAAAATTCGTCAATTCGGTATATTAATAGGAATAGCATTTCAAATAAAAGATGATATATTTGATTACACAAAAGATAAAATTGGAAAACCTACGGGAATTGATATTAAAGACAGGAAAATAACTTTGCCTCTAATTTACACATTAAATAAAGTTGGAGAAAAAGAGAAAAGATCTATAATTAACATAATTAAGAATTCTAATAAAAAGAGAAAAAATATAAATAAAATTATAGAAATAGTAAAAAAAGAGGGAGGCTTAAATTACGCCATTTATAAAATGAAAAAACTTCAAAAAGAATCGTTAGAAATTTTGTATTCATTACCCAAAAATACAGCTAGAGATTCCTTAGAATTATTAACCAATCATATTATCAATAGAGATATATAAAAAAAGCCACTAAAAAATATAGTGGCTTTTTTTATAAAAAACGAGTGAATATTACATCATTCCAGGCATTCCCCCTGGCATACCTCCAGGCATTCCTGCAGGCGCAGGCGAATCCTCTTTAATGTCCGTCAATGCACATTCAGTTGTTAGTATCATACCAGCAACAGAAGCCGCATTTTCTAATGCAACACGCGTTACTTTCTTAGGGTCAATAATTCCCGTTTTTTGCATATCAACAAAAGTATTTGTTTTAGCATCATATCCAATTTTTCCAGTAGTATCATCTAATACCTTTGCAACAATCACAGAGCTTTCTACACCTGCATTTTCAACAATTACTCTAAGTGGTTCTTCTATTGCCTTTCTGATAATCTGCACTCCAGTATTTTCATCTTCATTTTCTACTTTTATACTCTCCAAAGCTTTTTTAGTATTTAAGAGAGCAACTCCACCACCAGAGACAATTCCTTCCTCTATAGCGGCACGAGTAGCATGTAATGCATCATCGACTCTATCTTTCTTTTCTTTCATTTCAACTTCAGAAGGAGCACCTACGTATAAAACTGCTACACCGCCTGATAATTTAGCTAATCGTTCTTGTAATTTCTCAATATCATAGTCAGAAGTACTATTGTCAATTTGTGTTTTTATTTGAGAAACACGATCTTTAATTTTAGCATCATCGCCTGAACCATTAACTATAGTAGTGTTATCTTTATCAATTGCAACTTTTTCAGCAGTACCTAACATTTCTAATGTAGTACTTTCTAAGTTAAATCCTCTTTCCTCTGAAATTACTGTTCCACCTGTTAGAATTGCAATATCCTCTAACATTTCTTTTCTTCTATCACCAAATCCAGGAGCTTTAACAACCGCAATTTTTAAAGAACCTCTTAATTTGTTAACAACTAATGTTGCTAATGCCTCACCGTCTACGTCTTCAGCAATAATTAAAAAGGGTTTGCCAGATTGTGCAACAGGTTCTAATATTGGAAGCAAATCCTTCATTGCGGATATTTTTTTATCGCATAATAAAATATAAGGATTTTCTAAATCAGTTTCCATCTTATCTGGGTTGGTAATAAAATAAGGAGAGATATATCCTCTGTCAAATTGCATTCCTTCCACAACATCAACATAAGTTTCAATTCCTTTTGCTTCTTCTACAGTAATAACTCCTTCCTTTCCAACTTTATCAAAAGCATCTGTAATAAGCCCTCCGATATTTGAATCATTATTTGCAGAAATTGTTGCTACTTGGTTAATTTTTTCACTTGAATTTCCTATTTGTACTGATTGTTTTTCTAATTCTTTAATTATAACCTGAACAGATTTATCAATACCTCTTTTAAGGTCTAGTGGATTGGCCCCTGCGGTTACATTTTTTAAACCCTCGCTAACTATCCTTTGCGCTAATATAGTTGCAGTAGTAGTTCCATCTCCTGCTGAGTCATTTGTTTTTGATGCAACTTCTTTAACCATTTGTGCTCCCATGTTTTCTAAAGAATCTTCTAAATCAATTTCTTTTGCTACACTAACTCCATCTTTGGTTATTTGTGGTGCGCCAAATGCCTTTCCGATAATTACATTTCTTCCTTTAGGACCTAAGGTAACCTTTACAGCGTTTGCTAGAGAATCTACGCCTTTTTTAATGCTGTCTCTTGCTTCTAAGTCAAATTGTATTTTTTTTGCCATTTTATTTTATATTTATGTATTTTACTTTTAAATTTAAATTAAACAATCGCAAGAATATCCTCTTCTCGCATTATTAAATAATCAGCCCCTTCGTGAGAAAGTTCTGTACCACTATACTTTCCGTATAAAACAACATCACCTACTTTTACTGTTAGAGGTTTGTCTTTTGTTCCTGTACCTGTAGCAACAACAGTTCCTCTCATAGGTTTTTCTTTAGCGGTATCAGGAATAATTATTCCTGAAGAAGTTTTTGTTTCTGCAGCAGCAGGTTCTATTAAAACTCTATCTGCTAATGGTTTAATTTTTAATGTACTCATACTATATAATTTTAAATATTTTCTTCCCTTAAATCATAAATTATGCCAATATCAAATTCTAGATAATAATCTAGGGTTTAATTAGACAAAATGGCAGAATTGTTAAATTTTAGAGTTTAGTTTTCTGTAGAACTTTCCTCTGATGAATTAGGGATTTCTATTGTAGTTTCTGGTATTTCTTCTGTAGAAAAACTTCCTTCAATAGAGTTGTTATCATCCAATAATTTTGAATCTTCAAAACTATTTGATTGTAATCCTGGAAGATTAATATTAGAAAATAGTATTAATATCAATAGAATAGTTGCTAATCCCCATGTGCTTTTATCAAGAAAGTCACTAGTCTTTTGGACTCCACCCATCTGTTGAGCACCTCCACCAAAGGATGATGAAAGACCTCCACCTTTAGGGTTTTGAACCATAATAATTAATATTAATAAAAAACAAATAATAATAATAAGTGTTATAAATATGTAAAATGTTGTCATAGTTTAGTTTGTTAATTTTTCTATTTCTTTAATTTTGTTTGCAAAGAAAGTGTTTTTTTTTGGATATTTTAACGATAATATATTATAAGCGGTTTTTGCTTCATCATATTTTTTTTGATTTACATATAAATTCGCCAATGTTTCAGTCATTAATTTATCTTTATTAAACTTATTTTTAAATTCAATATTTTTTGGTTTTGTATTATCCTTTGTAGGATTTAGTGTTTTTATTTTAGGGTTTGTCTCTATAAATTTATTTATGAGCGTAATTTTATCATCTAAATGAATTTGTTTTTCATTTAAGCTATTGAAGTTTTTTGTGATTTCAAAATTAGGAGTTATTTTTTTTTTCTGAAAAGAAGTACTCTCTTTTTTTATTTTATTTATAATTTCTGTTGCCTTCTCAGATGCATTTTCAATTTCTCTCTTTTTTTTATTTAATTCCTCATTCTCTTTAGAATCTATTTTAACGACTGGAGAAGATTCATTTTCAATAGTATTATTAATAGGGGTTTGAGAATTTTGATTTGTAGAAGATGATTTTTCGTTATTATTAATAGTAATAGGAAAATAAAGACTATTTGTTTTTATTTCATTTATTTTATGATTTAAATCATACAATTCTTTTTTAATAAAAGAAGATATCCCCTCTAATTCTTCCTTTTCGTTCTCTCCTTCTATATTTTCTGAGGTAGTATTAGTAGTTAATTCATTTATATTTTCTACAATGTTTTGCATTGCATCTGCCCATTTTTTATAATCAAATGGATCGACAATTTTTGTTTCTTTTTGAAAAGGGCTAATCTTTTTGTCCTTAAAAGTTACAGAATTGTATTTTGGCAATTCGTATTCTATCCACTCAAAAAGAATTTTTCTATCAAAAGTTCGTATTGAAGTTTTATTTAGCTGTTTATTATAATTAGCATTATTTTGAACTTTATAACTTTTAGACAAAAAAGTATAGGGGAGATTAAAATAAGGATATTTTTCAATAAGATTTTCAAAAAATATATTTTGATTCAAGTCTTTGGAATCATATTTTTCAATAAAACCGTTAAATTTTTCTTTTGTTACCATTGTGCTAATGAGGCATTAAATATATCTTGAGTAATTCGTTCAAAAATTTCCTTATGCGCATCATCTATAACGTCATAAAGCTGAGATTCTGCGGGATAATTAAAAAAGAATG
This sequence comes from Flavobacteriaceae bacterium, assembly GCA_023558315.1. Lineage (GTDB taxonomy): Bacteria > Bacteroidota > Bacteroidia > Flavobacteriales > Flavobacteriaceae > JAMJVX01. The sequence goes on along the minus strand of JAMJVX010000053.1, from coordinate 33,633 downwards.
AAAAAATCTTTTCAAAATCATCTTCGTCATTTAAAGTATTAGAATAACGAACATTTATGCTAATAGTAAGACGATTTTCCGCAGCAGTAAATTCTGAGGTTGCAGTGGTTGGACTAATTCTATATTCCCTTATTTCCCCTTCATAAACTAGGTGTCCATTTTTATTAACTAATTCTAAATTTGTTTGATTAAGGACTAAATCCTGGAGTGCATTAGTGAAATCTCTATCTAACCCTGGCTCAATAATAGAACCGGGGTTTGACCCTGCTAAATTTTCAAACAAATTTACTTGAAAAGTTTTTGCTCCAACAGGAACTGATGACCCTGTAAAAGAGTATATCCCACAACCAAAAATCAGCAATGAAAAAATACAAATAAGAGAAAAGGAGTATTTTTTATTCATCTTCATTTAAGTTATATTGTTTAATCTTCCTATAAAGGGTTCTTTCTGAAATCCCTAACTCTTTAGCTGCTATTTTTCTTTTCCCTCTACTTCTTTTCAATGCTTCTTTAATTAGTTCCAACTCTTTTTTTTCTAAGGAAAGCGATTCCTCCTTTGTTATAGTTTCAGCATAATCAAAAACATTCGTAGAAATTTTTTCTTCGTTAGTTTCTTGTTTTTCAATGACAGATTCGTTGGTAGGAGATATAATTTTAGGAGTATCGTTATTTGTTAACTCTTCTTTATCATAGATTCGTTCTAATAACATTTGCTTTTCATCATTCCATTCTTCTTTACCGCTGTTTTCGTCATAAATTAACTTTAAAGTCAATTTTTTTAAATCATTTAAATCATTTTTCATATCAAAAAGAATCTTATATAAAATTTCTCTTTCTGTTGAAAAATCACTTTTTGAATTGTCTGTTTTAGAAACTAAAGCAGGAAGTTGTCTTTTATAATCTACTAAGTATGGTTTTATATTTTCTCCAGTCAATAACCTTTCTTTTTCTAATATAGATATTTGTTCTGCTACATTTTTTAACTGTCTAATATTTCCTTTCCAATGGTATTCAGTTAATAAATACTCAGCGTTTTCATCTAATCTAACAGTAGGCATTTTATATTTTTGTGCAAAATCAGTCGCAAATTTACGAAATAAAAGAGGAATATCTTCTTTTCTTTCTCTTAGAGGGGTTAATACAATCTCAATTGTACTTAATCTATAATATAAATCTTCTCTAAATTTTTGCTTTTCAATGGCTTCTTGCATGTTGAGATTTGTAGCTCCAATAATTCTCACATCTGTTTTTTGCACTTCCGAAGAGCCTACTTTTAAAAACTCTCCTGTTTCTAACACCCTTAATAACCTAACTTGCGTAGGCAGTGGCAGTTCTCCTACTTCATCTAAAAAGACAGTGCCGCCATTTGCTACTTCAAAATACCCTTTCCGAGTAGTTGTGGCACCAGTAAAAGCTCCTTTTTCATGTCCAAACAATTCACTATCAATAGTTCCTTCTGGAATCGCTCCGCAGTTAATTGCAATATACGGGGCGTGTTTTCTATGGGATTTTTGATGAATAATTTTTGGAATATTTTCTTTCCCCACACCACTCTCACCCAATACCAATACAGAAATATCTGCTTCAGCCACTTGAATGGCTTTTTCTATGGCACGATTGAGACTGAAATGATTACCAATAATTCCAAAACGTTGTTTAATACCTTGAATAATTGTATCCATAGTTTATAGGGATTTTGATAAATTAGTGCCTTTGCCTATTAAAGTGGCGGTTGTACAATTTTCAATAACAACATCTACAAAATCTCCAATACTATAATTTTCTTTTGGAAATACTACAACTGTATTTTGTGTAGTACGACCGCTCCAAAATAAATTAGATTTTTTAGATTCTTTTTCTATTAATACGCAAACTGTTTTGCCTACATATTGTTTTGTTCTGTAAGCACTGTGTTTTTGTTGTAAGGAAATTATTTCACTTAATCTTCTTTTTTTTGTTTCTAATGGAATATCATCTTCTATTTTTCGATGCGCATAAGTGCCAGGGCGGTCGGAATAGGCAAACATAAAACCAAAATCATATTTTACATATTCCATCAATGCCATAGTTTGTTGGTGGTCTTCTTCGGTTTCTGTTGGAAAACCCGTTATCATATCGTGTGAAATACCACAATCTGGAATATGTTTTCTTATCGTATCTATTAAATTAAAATACTCTTGTCGTGTATGTAAGCGATTCATTTTTTTTAATATTCTATCGCTTCCTGATTGCACAGGCAAGTGAATATATTTACAAATATTAGGATATTTTGCCATGGTATGAACAACGGATTCTATCATATCCTGTGGATTTGAAGTAGAAAAACGGATTCGCATATCAGGGACTTCAAGGGCAACTAACTCTAAAAGTTTAGAAAAATCTATCGCCGTTTTTTTTTGCAATTCTGTTGCTTTTTTGTAATTTTTTTTTAATCCTCCACCATACCACAAATAACTATCTACATTTTGACCTAATAAAGTTACTTCTTTATATCCCTTTTCAAATAAATCTCTAACTTCTTTTAAAATACTTTTAGGGTCCCTACTTCGTTCTCTTCCTCTAGTAAAAGGCACTACACAAAATGTACACATATTATCACACCCGCGCATAATTGTGACAAAAGCACTAACTTTATTTTGTCCTAAACGTACAGGGGCTATATCTCCATAGGTTTCTTCTTTTGATAAAAGTATATTAATTGCATTTCGTCCCTCATCAACTTCCTTGACCAAATTAGGTAAATCTTTATAGGCATCAGGACCAACAACTAAATCTACCACTTTTTCTTCTTCTAAAAATTTTTCTTTCAATCGTTCTGCCATACAACCCAATACCCCTACTTTGAGCGAAGGCTTTTCTTTTTTTAATAAATTAAAGGTTTCTAATCTTTTACGTACAGTGGCTTCTGCTTTTTCTCTAATTGAACAAGTGTTTAGCAATACTAAATCAGCATCTTTATAGTCTTCTGTCATTCCGTATCCTTCTTTTGCTAATATACTTGCAACAATTTCACTATCAGAAAAATTCATTTGACATCCGTAACTTTCAATAAAAAGTTTTCTACTCTCTTTGTAAAGAGGAGTTGATTTTTTCTTTATAGCTAACTCAGGATTTGACATTTATAATTTTTTGTAAAAAAAGGGTAGCAAAAATACAAAATTATCTCAATAACGACATTTTGTCAGAAAGAAAATATTTTAAATAGTTATATTTGCACCTCAAAAATATTTACAAAAATAACTAATAGGATTATGGCTAAAATAACAACTTCACAATGGATGCGAACCTATCACCGATATTTAGGTTTTTTTCTGACAGGTATAATGGCAGTTTACGCCATTAGTGGAATAATATTGATTTTTAGAAATACAGATTTTCTAAAAAAGGAATATACAACACAAAAGAATATAGGGCAATATATAGCAGCAAATCAATTAGGAAAAGTATTAAAAAATAAACGTCTAAAAGTAGAAAAAGAAGAGGGAGATGTGTATTATTTTAAGAATGGGACGTATAATAAAACAAGTGGAGAAGTGATTATCACTCAAAAAAGACTTCCTTATGTATTAGATAAGATGACGCATTTACACAAAGCAAAGTCTGGAGAGCGATTTTATTATTTGAATATCTTTTTTGGTATGGCACTATTATTTTTTGTCGTTTCTGCTTTTTGGATGTACCTCCCAAGTACATCTATTTTTCGAAAGGGAATGTATTTTACAATTATAGGCATCCTATTTACACTTATTTTATTATTTGTATAAACTAGACCAAAAACTTTATTATGGTACATTACTATCAAAGCCCAATAGGGATAATAGCTACTACCATAAAAAATGATAAAGTAACGAATATTTCATTTGGAGATGAGGATATTCCTACTGATGTGCAATCAGAGTCACCAATATTTAAAGAAGTTACAGAACAATATACGGCATATTTTAAGGGTGAAAGACAAAAGTTATCACTTCCATATTCTATTCAGAAGGGTACAGACTTTCAAAAGAAAATATGGGAAATTGTAAGCACCATTCCTTATGGAAGTACGAGAACGTATAAGCAGATTGCCATTCAATTGGGTGATGTAAAGAAGGTTAGAGCTGTGGGAACGGCTATTGGCGCAAATCCTTTGTTGGTGTTAATCCCATGCCACCGAGTGATTGGGAGTGGTGGGAATTTAGTAGGATATGCAGGAGGTTTAGAACGTAAAAAAAAGTTATTGCAGTTAGAAGGAGCTATTTCTCAGAAAGAGTTATTTTAGCTTTTTTAAATTCAATGAAAAAACTATTTTTTATACTTTTTATACTCTTTTCTTGCAGTCAAGATAAAAAAACAGAAAAATATCAGATTGATATTACCGCATCTGCTGGAGGTACAGTTGATGTAAAAAGTGGAAAATACGAATCAGGGGAAGTTTTGTCTATTACAGCTACTCCAAATACTGGATTTTTATTCACAGGTTGGTCAAATGGGTTAATAGACAACCCATTAGAAATTACCGTTGAATCAGATTTAAGCATAACTGCAAATTTTAAAATTGATTGTGAAAGCAGAAAAGTACAAACGATCAAATTAAACCAACCATCCTATTTTACAGGGGTATTTTATGAACTTGGATCTTCAAGTGTAGATAAAATTATTGATAGTGGAGATAATTGTTATCAAAGTTATTTAGTTGAACAAATAATGGTTGATTATAACAGAGATGGTTATTTAGATATGCTTTATGCTCCCAATGAGTATAACAATAGAGATGATAGACAAAATATACAATTTTATTTAGGAGAGTGTAACGGCAACTTAACCCCTGATGAAAAGAACAATAATCGTTTTTTGGGTTTAGTACATGCTAGAAAAATTTTAGTAGGGGATTATAATGGTGATACATATTTAGATATTTTACTAGTTGGACATGGATGGGATCACGATGATTTCCCTGGTGAATACCCTGTGTTTCTTTATGGCTCTGCAAATGGGATATTTTCTGAAAAAAGATTAACGAGTCTTGTAGGTTATTTTCATGGAGGTACTTCTGGAGATTTTGATAATGATGGAGATTTAGATATTATCTTAAATACCACGAGAATAGGAGATACACAATTTACTTATTTGGTAAATGATGGTAGTGGTAATTTTAGTGTAAACAATAATTTAGGGGTTTATATAAGTCCTTATGTGGGAGATTTTGTAAATAGTGAATTTTATGATATAAATAAAGATGGGAATCTTGATTTATTTTTAATGAATGGTAATGAAATTGATAATGTAGATTCTATTTCAGGACGAAATTACTACTCAGAATTACTTGTAGGTAATGGTGAAGACTTTTCAGGGTCAAGGATTAACATTCCAAGAGTAACTGAAAGCACAAGTGTAAGTCCATTCTATACAGTATATGACATTGATTTTTTCGATCTTGATGGAGATGGAGTTTCTGAGGTTATTACTTTACGTACTACTGAGAATTACAGAGGGTGGTATATTCAAATTGTAAAGTTTCAAAATAATACACTTATTGATGTCACTGATACATTTATTGACAATAATAGAAGTCCTTCAGATACTGAACATTTTATAACATATATAGAAATCAGAGAAATTGATGGGAATGTTATATTAAGAACAGGAAGGGGAAAAAACTGTATTGGAAATGATGTGAATTTCTACAGTTGGAAATTAGTTAATAAAAAATTGATTAGACAATAATTAAAATCTATTTTTTTAACAAAAAAAAATTATTGACAAATTTAATTCCCAGAAAGAATTATTTTAGCAAAGATGAGAATAGATAAAAATCAGTTAAAATATATTTTGTTTTTAGATATAGAAACAGTACCTCAAAAAAAGAACTTTGAGGAGTTATCTGATATTGAAAAAAAACTATGGGAGAATAAGACTGCCTATCAGCGCAAAGAAGAGTTTACACCAGAAGAATTTTATGACCGAGCAGGTATATTGGCAGAATTTGGAAAAATAGTTTGCATATCTGTAGGTTTTTTTCAAATAACGAATACAAAAAGAGAATTTAGAATTAAGAGTTTTGTAGGAGAAGAACCTACTATTTTAAAAGAGTTTAAGGCATTAGTCGAAAAATATTTTAGCCACACCAACAATCTCTTTTGCGCACATAACGGAAAAGAATTTGATTTTCCCTATATAGCTCGTAGGATGATAATTAATAGCATTCCCCTTCCAGATAAATTAGACTTGCAAAGCAAAAAGCCATGGGAAGTTCCCTATTTAGATACTCTTGAGTTATGGAAATTTGGCGATAGAAAAAATTATACTTCTTTAGATTTACTGACACATACTTTAGGCGTTCCTTCTCCAAAAAATGATATTGACGGAAGCCAAGTGGCACAAGTTTTTTATGAAGAAGCAAATGGAATAGAACGAATTAAAACCTATTGTGAAAAAGATGTACTTGCACTAGTCCAAGTTTTTTTGCGTCTGTCGACTCTTCCAATTTTAGAAGAGAAAGAAGTATTGTTTGTGTAGAAAATACTATGTAAAATGAAGTATAGTAGTTATCTATTTATTTTTTTTAGTATACTTTCATGCCAGACCAAACCTCCTATTTCTCCTACAGAATCTGAATTAGAAGAAATTTTCTCTCAAATCCCTGTTTCTTTGAAAAACGTATTTACTTCTGCTACTAAAGAGAGTTGTACAGAATTTGCAATCCTTACACAAGGAGAAATAAATCTTGAAAATAATACTTGGAATGCAGTAAATTTGACAAGTAATAGCTATCAACAATGTATTTATCAGTATCAAAATAATGCAGAAAGTATGATGGGGTGGAAATGGTCTTATCCAAATACGGCAACAGAAATTAATGCATATCCTCAAATTATTTATGGAAAAAAACCGTGGCATTCAAATTCTACTACATTGAATTTACCTAAAGTTATTTCTTCTATAAATCAGTTAAAAGTCAATTATGAAATTGATATTTTTAAAAATGACGGAGGGTATAACCTAGCCTTTGATAATTGGCTCTGTTCATCTGCCAAAAGTACGCCAAATGATATACAGTTTGAATTTATGATATGGGAGGATTATCATTTAATTGAACCTTTTGGGGATTATATTGATACCGTTACTACCTTAAATGGAAGCTACAAACTCTATACTGGAGTCCCCACTTGGGCACCAGAAGGAACTAGTTGGCTCTATATTGCTTTTGTTCGTACAGTACCTAGAAAAAAGGGAACGGTTGATATTGATATCCTTTTACAATATCTTGTAGATAAAGATATTGTGCCTCAAGAAAGTTATTTTAGTTCTCTTGAATTTGGCACAGAATTGGGAAACTCTATAGGGTACGCCATTCTTAAAAATTTTGAGGTAAGTCTCAATTAAATCTATTTTTAGACATTAAATATTGCTTGAGTTGTTGATAATTTTATAAAGTAAAATTTAGAATCTGTGTAATTTATTTTTAATTTTGATTGTTTTTTTATGAAAAATTTCCGCAACTCATTTTGGCTAATCAAGATACTTTTCGTTTTATTAATTTCTATTGTTTATCAATGTAAAAAGCCAGAACCCTCCGCAGATAAAGTCCTTTCTCTTTTAGTGGTTACAGCTGATAAAGACTACACTCCAAGTATAAATGAGACCACAGTCTCATTTTCTGAAAAAGTACCCTATGGAACCACAGAAGTAACAATTAAAACGATTGCTTTTTCTGAAAATGCGAAAGCAAACAAAGCAGTTGGAGACAAACTACCCACAGGAACAGCAGTAACCATTGCAATAACGGCAGAGGATAATAGCACCCAAAATTATACGTTTACTATTCCTGTAAATACAACACCCCCTGCTCCGCAAATAAAACCTGTAGTAAGTATGGGAGACCCTATGAATATTACGGTTAGTGGAGCTACGATATCAGGAACTTTGATAAATATAGGAAGTAGTAATGTTACTTCACATGGGTATATATGGGGAACCGCTACTAATCCAACCATTACAGGGGCAGGGTTTAGCAAAAATAATTTAGGAAATGCCACGACCAGTGGAACAACATTTTCTACGACTATTGGAGATTTAGAGGAAGGCACTACTTATTATGTACGCGCCTATGCCAGTAATAGTGTAGGTACGGGCTATAGCGAAATAAAGAATTTTAAGACGTTAGAACCCGCAGGTTTTGGTTTCGTACCCGCAGGAGGGCAAGTGAGTGTGACGCTCTCTGGAAGTGGCGAAAGCCTCATGGTAAAAGCGCTATCTATGGTCAGCTCGCTAGGTTCTGGAGGAATAACCCAACACGGACACGTCTTTAGCAATACCCTACAAGGGGATGAGTTAAAAATAGGAAAAACGAATACGTTTGCTACACAATTAGGAGTTAAAACAGAGACGGGGGAATTTTTTAGTTTGTTAGAAAACTTACACACCTTTACGGTCTATTATGTACGCCCATATATTATATCACCCGCAGGGATAGTTTATGGAAGAGGAATAGATTTTATGACTCCAGCAGGACCTCCTTCTTTGACAATTGGAAACAGTAATGCGACGTTAAATAGCATCGCTGTATCTGGGGCAATTGTGAGTGTAGGAGACGCCAATGCTACAGTAAATTCCTATGGGCATATTTGGAGTACTACAAGCGGAAATTTAACCATGGCTCTATCTACTAAATCCACATATGGACCTACTAATTTTACGGGTGCCTTTGGTAGTTTATTCTCTGGGTTTACAAAAAATACCACTTACTACTTAAGAAGCTATGCCGAAAATGGATTGGGGACGGGGTATAGCCCAATTAAAAGTGTAAAGACGTTAAATGACGAGGCAAATATTCTTAGTTTAGGTATTCGAGTCAGTGTGCCAAATGGCAATGACTTTACACAGCTGAGAAGTGTAGCAGATGGAACTATTTCAGGTACGACTATCTTTTTTACGGATTTGCCTTGGGGAACCACACAAGCAACAGTAAATGAAGCAACTTTTTCTGACCAAGCTACTGGAGTTGTTGGGGTGAATACTTTGACGGGCGGAACCGCATTAAATGTTGGGACAAACACCGCGACTATCACAGCAAGTGCTGGTAACACAAAAGAATATACCCTTAGCTTAGTCAATGAATTGCCCGTACCGCCAACGCTTAGCACATTAAGTTCAGAAAGTATTAATCCAATTAGCGAAACCTTACGCGCACAAATCACAGACTTTGGGATTAGTCCTATAAGTGGCTATGGATTTATTTACAGCACCTCCTCTGGAACTTCTTTAACCCTGACGGGTAGTGGTACGCAAATAGCAGTAGGAACCAGTATAGAAACTCAAAATTTCACCAAAACACTTACAAACTTAGTGGGAGCGACCACCTATTATTACGTTGCATACGCCTTCAATGCGGGAGGGGTTAGTTATAGTACAATAAGAACGTTTACTACACCAGACTATATATTGCCAACCGTGACTACTTTAAGTGCAACGGGAGTGAGCGTAATAACAGCAATGATAAGAGGACAAATAACCGATGCTGGAAATACCCCTCTTAGCGGATATGGGTTTATTTATAAAGCAAGCTCTGGAGAATCTTTGTCCTTAACTTTAACTGGAGACGGAACACAAATAGTCTTAGGGGAAAGGATAGGAACGGAAGTATTTTCTCGTAGCTTTACTGAATTGACAGGAGCAACCACCTTTTATTTTGTAGCTTATGCCACCAACGCAGGTGGAACTACCTATGGAACGCAATTGAATTTTACTACTGATGACTATGTATTGCCCACAATTTCCTCCATAAGTGCCACAAATATAACGTTTACTTCAGCCTTTGTTGATTCAAAATTAAAAAATTCAGGGAACACCCCTTTATTATCCTATGGGTTTAAATATTATGACGTAGCAAATTCTGGAACACTTTTAGAAATAGAAGGGAATAATCTTAATTCAGATACTGGAATATTTTCAAATCAAATCCAAGGATTGACCTCTAATACGACTTATTACTTAAATGCATTTGCAAGAAATTACGGCGGAGAAACAAATAGAACAACTACTTTTACCACACAAGCACATACAGAAAAAGAAATCACAAGGTTGACTGTAATTGCAGATGGGGAAGTGTTTATTGCGGATATTTCTGGAACGGATATTCGAGTAAAAGCCCCTTATGGGACGACAAAAGTAAATGTTTTGAGATTCGATATCTCTCCTTTTGCCACTTCAGAAATAACAGAGGGGAGTCAAATAAATGTAGGAGAAACAGAAATAGTAGTTAGAGCGCAAGATGGAAGTACTAAAACCTATACACTAACTACTTCAAATTTACCTTTTAATTCGCAAAAAAATATCCTTGCCATGACAATTAGTGGTAGTGGAACAATAACAGGGAATGTAGTGACCATTTCAGGTACTGTGACTGGTGTAAGAGTTGTTTTTGATACAATTTTACCAAAAGGAACTACACAGGTTTGGATTACTCACTTAACCCTATCCCCTAATGCAAGTGCAAATGTGGGAGTAGGGGAATCCTTAAACAATATTGTTGATGGGTCAAAGGTGATAGTTACCGCCGCAGATGGGACAACGAAAACATATACCATAGTCTTAAATGTATCTGCTGGTGGAGTGAGAAATCCTTCTAAAGATATTACAAACCAACAATTAGGTGCGGCAATACATATCCCAGGAAATAGATTGGAAGGGATTTATACGGATGGAGAGACGATGTGGGTATCTGTAAATCAATCGCGTAAAGCATTCGCAATTAATATGGCTTCAAGAAAAGGAGACCCTTCTAAAAATATAGATATTATCACTCCGGGCGGAAATGTCAACTCCTTTGGGGGATTAGATTTGCATTCTGACGGAACGACCTTGTGGGTAGCAGTTCAACCTTGGAGAAGGATTTATGCCTATAATATGACTACAAATACAAGAGATGAATCTAAAGAGATTAATGTTGCTCCTAACTATCCTGTAGGTATTTGGGGGAATGGGACGACCATGTGGGTTACAGGGCTTAACGGAAAAATCAATGCGTATAATATGAACACTGGAGCTAAGGATACTTCTAAAGATATAAATATAAATGCTAGTTCAGGAGACAATCAACCTGCTTCTGCATGGTCTGATGGAACAACTATGTATTCAATTATCCCAACAGGGCATGGACATAGAGTATTTAATAGAAAAGTAGCGGCTTATAACTTACTCACTCGAAATACGGATACTGCAAAAGATATTACCATAGGGCTTCATGAACCAACATTCAAAGGGGCTATTACCTCTGATGGGAACACTCTTTATATTTTGGGTGAAAATTGGCAATCTGGTCCACACATTTTTGCGTATGATTTGAAGTATACCTACCAATAAATATTCAGAAAATCATTAACAAGTTGGATTAGGAATTTCAGCATGTACTGCTTCAATTTCTCTTAATATATCACGATTTAGCTTTACATTAATACTATCTATATTTTCCTTGAGTTGTTCTAAGGTCGTGGCGCCGATGATATTAGAACATACAAAAGGTTTTTGATTGACAAATGCCAGTGCCATTTTTGCAAAGGACAACCCGTGTTTTTGGGCGATATCATAATATTTTTTGCTAGCGGCGATACACTGCGGACTATTATACCTACTTAAGTTTGGAAATAAAGCGATACGACTTTTCTCTGGTAGATTATTATTTTGATGTTTTTCTGTAAGACGACCAAAAGCCAAAGGAGAATAGGCAAGAAGCCCAACATCTTCACGCATACAAATTTCTGCATTTCCTTCTTCAAAATCCCTTAGAAGTAGAGAATATGGATTTTGTACAGTAATCATTTTTGGGAGTTGTTTCGTTCGACTATATTCTAAGAAACGCATAATTCCCCATGGGTTTTCATTAGACAACCCAATAAATTTAATTTTTCCACTTTTGATAAAACTTTCTAAACTCATCAAAATTTCTTCAAAATTTTCTTTCCAAGATTCTCTCTCTATATGACTATACCCTCTTTTTCCAAAATTATTTGTATTTCTTTCTGGCCAATGCAATTGGAATAAATCAATATAATCTGTTTGAAGCCTTTGCAAACTTTTGTTTATAGATTCTTCAATGGCACTTTTAGAAAAATGATTTTTTTCTCTGATATGTTTTACATATGCACCGGGTCCTACAATCTTAGAAGCTAAAATTACTTTGTCTCTATTCCCTGATTTTTTAAACCAACTTCCAATCATTCTGTCTGTTTCTCCTTGCGTTTTAGGTTCTGCAGGAACGGGGTATAGTTCAGCAGTATCAAAAAAATTAACCCCATTTGCTAAGGCATAATCCATTTGTTCATGGGCTTCAGCTTCTGTATTTTGCTTCCCAAAAGTCATTGTTCCCAAACAAATTTTACTTACTTTAATATCTGTATTGGGTAAGTTTGAATATTCCATAATTACTTTATTGTATTTAACAAGTCTGTTATTTTATCTAAATTAGGACTTAATACAATTTCAATTCGTCTATTTTTTGCTCTCCCTTCTGGGGTGTCATTTGATGTGATTGGACTGTGTTCTCCTTTTCCTGCTGCCGTTAGTTTTCTTAAATCAATATCTGTATTTTTTTCAAATAACTCTACAATTGCAGTGGCTCTTTTTGTAGATAAATCCCAATTGTTTTTCAAAAAATTATTTCCATTATATGGAACATTGTCAGTATGTCCTTCAATAAGAATATCAATATCGTCATTGTCAGCTAAAACTGCGGCAAGTTTAGTAATGGCTTCTACACCTTGCGTTCCTACAGTCCAACTACCAGAATTGAATAAAAGTTTGTTTTCTAAAGACACATATACTTTTCCATTTCTCAATTCCACGGTGAGTCCTTTCCCTTGAAAATTTAGTAACGCATTAGAAATTGTTTCTTTTAATGAGTTCATTGCATTTTCCTTCTCAGCGATGAGGTTTTCTAATTCCTCTATTCTACTAATTTTATTTTCTAGTTCTTGCTTTATGCTTTCTAAATTAGCGGCTTCTTGGGCTAATAAATTTTCTTTTGCTTCTAGTTCATCTAACAGACCTCTATTTTTTTCAATACTTTCTTTTAACGCATTATTACTATTTCGCTCTAAGGCGTTGTATGATTCTTGAAGATTTTTTAAATTGTTTTTTACCGCATTCAGCTCTAATTGTTTTCGTTGAACAGAGTCTCTAATATCCTGTTTTTCAGAATTTAAAGTTTCTATTGTATTTTTTAAAGATTGGTTGTTTTCTTCCAAACCATTGTATTTTTCTTCCAATTCATTATATTCTATTTTTAGAAAGGCGTACCTGCTTTCTATTTCTTTATAGGTTTTGGTTGATACACAATTTGTTAAAAGAACACAAATTAATAAGACAAAGATTGATTTTAAATATTTCATTTTTTTATAATTTTAAAGTTACACTAATAGGACAATGATCTGAATGTTTTATTTCATTTAAAATATCCACATTTTCTATATTTTGTTTTAGAGGCATAGTTACCATCGCGTAATCTAATCGCCATCCTTTGTTATTATTTCGGGCATTTGCTCTATAACTCCACCAGCTATATTGATGGGGTGATTTGTTTAGATACCGAAAAGAGTCCACAAAACCATTTTCAACAAACGTATCTAACCACGCTCGCTCTTCAGGCAAAAATCCTGAGACAGTAACATTTCTTACGGGGTCGTGAATGTCAATCGCTTGGTGACAAATGTTATAATCTCCACACACAATTAAATTAGGAAAAGTCTTTTTCAAATCAGATAAATAAGTATGTAAGGTATCCATATATTCAAACTTATATTCCAATCTATCTGTATTTGTTCCTGACGGTAAATACATACTCATCACAGAAAAGTTTTTAAAATCTGCGCGAAGATTTCTCCCTTCTTTATCAAATTTCTCCATGCCTATGCCGTATTCAATGTTTTCTGGTTTTTCTTTGGTTAAAATACCCACACCGCTATATCCTTTTTTTTCGGCAGAAAACCAATAGCAATGATACCCTAATTCTTCAAAAAGAGGAGTATCAATTTGGGATTCTTGCGCTTTCGTTTCTTGTATACATATGATAGAGGGGTTGTGAGAAGCGAGCCATTCCAAAAATCCTTTTTTTAGCGCAGCTCTGATACCATTTACATTGTAAGAGACAATTTCCATCTATAAATCTGATAGTATGTGCAAATATACTTTTTTTGCTTTTATATATTCGTTTATCTTTGCATAAATGCAATATCTTTATTTAAAATCCTTACATCTCATTTTTGTAGTCACATGGTTTGCAGGTTTGTTCTACGTGCCGCGACTTTTTATTTATATCATTGAAGCGCAAGAAAAATCTCCAAAAGAGCGAGAAATTTTAACGCCACAATTACTTCTTATGGCAAAAAGATTGTGGTTTATCATTACCATGCCTTCAGCAATACTAACGCTTATATTCGGATTGTCTTTATTAATTCTATCCCCTCAACTTATACATCAAGATTGGATGGTCATCAAATTAGGCTTTGTCGTTTTACTTTATTGTTATCATTTTAAGTGCCATTTTATCCTCAAAAATTTTAAAAATAATAAGATTAAACATACTTCAAATTACATGCGTATATGGAATGAAGTTCCTACTATTTTATTATTTTGTATTGTGTTTTTAGTGGTGTTAAAAGATGGATTTAATTGGATATATGGACTTATAGGGATTTTTTTGCTATTATTTATTTTAATGGCAGCGATAAAGATTTATAAAAAAAGAAGACAAAAGAAATAAAATGGATTTTGAATATACTACTCTAAAAATAACTGTGCAAGATGCGATTGCTTGGGTGCAGTGCGATAGACCTGAGAAGCACAATTCGTTAAATAGAGAAATGCTTACAGAACTCAATCAACTTTTGAAGGAATTAAGAAATGATGAGGAAGTGTCAATTTTAGTCATTACAGGAAGTGGAGAAAAAGCGTTTGTCGCAGGAGCGGATATATATGAGTTGGCAAATTATGACATGGAACAAGCACATGTGTTTTCTCAAGAAGTACAGCATATATTTAAAACTATAGAAACCTTTCCAAAACCTGTCATCGCAGCGATGAATGGATATGCCCTTGGAGGAGGGTTAGAATTAGCGATGGCGTGTCATATTCGTATTGCGAGTGATAATGCGACAATGGGACTTCCAGAAACGTCCTTAGGAATTATTCCAGCTTTTGGAGGGACACAACGCCTAACAAATTTGGTAGGAAAAGGAAAAGCGAATGAACTTGTACTCACAGCAAAAATGATTTCTGCGGAACAGGCGCTCAAAATAGGACTTATAAATAAGATTGTTCCAAAAAAAGAACTCCTACTTGAAACAGCAAAATTGAGTTATGAGATTCTAAAAAATTCACCTATTGCCCTTTCAAATGCCATCCAAGCCATAAATGCCTCGCAAGACCGCACAAAGGAAGGCTATAAAACAGAAAGCCAGTTATTTGCAGACTGTTTTGATACCCAAGAATTTCAAGATAGAATGGCAGATTTTTTTAAGAGGGAGAGGTAAGAAAAACCTCTTATCTTAGAAGTTTCGTTTTCAAAAAGCAGTAAAAATATTTTTTCATTTCCGTCTTTTAAATGAAAATAAAGTTTTATGTTTGGATTCAAAATTGAAAATTATGAATAAAATAAAACAATTATTACTTAAAAATAAGATAACCTCATTACTAATATTAGGGATTTTAACTGTCATACTTATATCTTTTGAAGACTGCTCTTTAGATAGAGATGATATGCTAATAGAACCAGAAGAGGAGCAAACAATAGCAGAAAATTCCATTTTTACACCCACAGAAACAGCTATTTTAAATGTCTATTATTCAGGAAATCATAATATTTCTAGAGAAGAAGCTAGAGAAAAAGCAGTAACTGTAGCTCAACAGATGTCCCAACAAGGTAATGACGGAGGAAATACTAGTCGTAATGGAAAAAGAAATATTAAAGAAATAATTGCTGTAAATCCTCAGAATAACATTTTGCAAAATGAAATCACTTCTAGAAATAACGAATCAGAAAGTAGTACTCCTTCTACTTTTATTGTAAACTTTACCAATGATGGAGGATATGTATTTATGTCTGGAGACAAAAGAGCAGACTATATATTGATACAAAGTGACCAAGGAAATTTAAATTTAAATGATAGTATAGACAATCCAGGAATAAAAATAGCTTTAGACAACGCGTATGCTTTTTTAAATCGCAAAATACAACAATATGAATTTAAGAAGGATTCCATCATAAATTTGGCGAAGAAAGATTCTACTTTATTTAAAGTTTTAGAAAAAATGGGAAATTATTCGTATTCAAAATTATCAAAATCACAAAAAGATAATATTAAAAACAATAAAGGAGGGTTAACGAGTTATAATAATACTTGCCCTGCTCCTTATCAATTAATGAACGTGTCTGGTAATAATATTTGCGTCGGCACTAAAGAAAGAATTGTATATACGAATGTGCAAAACACATATATAGGCGGAACTCTTTCCGCACCCGGTCTTACTTATAATCTTAAATGGCATCAAGGGAGTCCATTTAACCAAGGGGCTAATGTGCTTAATTGCCCTGGAAATAATAATACAATATATAAAGGGAAAGCACCTGCAGGTTCTGTAGCTACCGCTTTGGGAATTATAGCAGCATACCACAAAAAACCAGATAATATCCGTATTCTAGTTGGTAATGACTGGTCAGCAATGACAACACCATCAAATTATAACAATGGGACTTTGCCATTAAGTGGTGTACAACAATCTATAGCAAGGTTAATTCGAATAATAAATTTTGGTGCAAGAACTTCGTATGCATGTTATGGAAGTACTGCAACTAACGCTAACGCTAGACAAGCTTTAGCGAGTCCTGTCTTTAGATATTCTTCAACACCTATATTGAATTATAATTTGATTGATGTAAAAGCAGAATTGGATAAAAGTCGTCCTGTATATGCAAGTGCTAGAAATGTTGGTGGCGGTTTTCATGCATGGGTGATAGATGGGTATAAATTACAGACTCGAACAAAAACAGAATATACAGATTATTATTTATATTCTAACGGTGCGCTTTCTGATGAGGTATTATCCACAACAGCCAGCCCTAGTGTAAATGAAACAGTTACCTATGTACATAACAATTGGGGATGGGGAGGAAATGGTAATAATTATACATTGGGAACTTCTTTTTCACCAAATGGAAGTAGCACTTCCTATAAATATTTGAATAAAATTATAAAAATGATTCCTCCAAGTAGTTCAGGAAACGGAGGGAATAACCCCTCTCAAGGAGGAGGTAACAATACACAACAATAAAAAAGTTTATTTTATTGTTGTGATAATAATAATACATTAATATTGTTCAAAATTTTAATATGAAAAAGAAAAATTTATTTATAACAGGATTATTTATAGTATTTTTTATAGGATGTAAACCCCTAATATGCGGTTGTGAACCTCCATTAATACATAATTTAGTACTAACAGATAACTCAAAAGACTATACGGGTGAGAATGATGGTAGAAATATTACCTTTAAGGATAGTGTTCCTTTTGGAACAACTCAAGTTAGTATAAAATACATAGAAGTATCGTTTTCTAGTACTCCTGACAAACAAATTGGAGATAAATTAAATGTAGGTACACCAAATACAATTACAGTAACAAAAGATGATGGGGATTCTGGAAAATTTACAGTAACTATATACGCTCTGAAAGAATAAAAAATTGATTATTAATTTAAAAAGACATTAAATTTCTTTCAAATGCAACTCCTCTATCCAGCCTTCTAGTCCATTGATGAGTTTTACTTTTTTCCAACCTGGGAGGCTATCTAAAATCGTTGTTTTTATTCCTGCGTGTAATTCTATTTTCACTTCAGAGCGATGGTTAGGTTCTGTCCTAATTTCTACTTTTGGACTAAAAATGATGGCTTGGGTTGTTTTTTCTTTTGTTGCTATTTGTTGATTAATTTGTAAGCTAAAAATGAATAGAAGCAAGCAGATTATACTACTGCTAAAAAACACGCGCTTTATAGTTTGTATGTTGTTTAACCTAAAGAAAACAAAAAACAGACAAGAAAGCCATGCGAGAACAATACTCGTGATAACCCATTGATTAGAATTCATTTTATTATAAATGTTTTCTTGAAACAATGCGATTTGTGATTTTGGGAGTACCTCTACTTCATCTAACCTCATATTTTTAGCAAAGGTTAAGTTTTCTACTACTTCTTTATTTTTTGGATTTAATTTTTTTGATTTTTCAAAGTAGTAAATACTTTCAGGGACGTTGCTCAATTTATAATGCGCATTCCCTAAATTGAAGTACAATTCAGCACTTTCAAATTTTTTATTGAGTATTTGGGTATAAAAACCAATAGACTTTTGATAATTCCCTTCATTATAGGCATTATTTCCTGCTATAAAAAGGGAGTCTACATTTTGACTAAATCCGTTATAAAGAAAAATATTACATAAAATAAAAAAATATACTGTTTTCATTACCTATCTATTTTGGAAATTATTTCAACGGCTTTTTCATAGTCATCCATCACAGAATTTGAAGTAAGTGGAGAATAAATACTCGCTTGACATCGTTCTAATAGCGAAATTAACTCTGAAATTATTTGCGGATTTACGTTTTTTTCTTCTAATAGCTTCTTCACATATTCTTTGTTAAACTCTGTGATAGTAATTTTCAGTTTTGTTTTTATGAAATTATAGAGTGCTTGTTCTAATAACTGATAGAATTTTTCTTTAGACCCACGTAATTCTTTTTGGGCAGTTTTTAGGTATTTTCTTACTAAGCGTTTTTGTCTTTTTTGTGCTAATCCATCACTGTTACTGTATTCTTCTTTTTTCTTTAAGATAAAGAAGAATAGGAGCATCAATAATAACGGACTCCCTGTTAAGACATAAAACAAGTTACTTTTCCAAAGTTTTTTAGGTTGAGAATTTACCAAATGGGTTTTTGTTTTAATAAAATGAAAATTGTTTATGTTTGCGCTAACAACTTTCTGAGTAGTATTTGTAGCTTCCAAAGCCACATTATTTTGTTGAACGTCAATATTTATCTCCTTAGAATTAAGTGTTATGTATTTTTTGCTTTTTGGATTGAAATAAGAAAATTGTAAAACGGGAAGGGGAAATTTCCCTTCATTGTTTGCAATAATAGTATAGTTATTTTCTATACTTCCAGTCATCCCTCGTAAACTTGTGTTCGTGTTGTCTGAATATTCTGGATCGTAGATTTCTAAACTATTCGGTACGGAAAGTTCTGGTAATGATAAAAGTTTCAAGTTCCCATTTCCATTTACTTTTACTTTTACTTGAAAGTCATCTCCTTTTTTAAGTGCTGTTTTATTAGGAACTACATCAAAGGAAAAGTCCCCTACAGCACCATTAAAATTTGTAGGTTTATTAGCTTCTGGGAGCGGTTTAACATTTATATATTGCGTATCTGTAGTGAGTAGTTTATCTATCCTATCATACATCTGTATAGGAAATAATCCAGGATTCATTGAAGGCACTTCTAAAATCAAGTTTATTTCTAAAGGGTCTAAGGTGATTTTCTTAACTTTTTGTGGATATAAAACAAGTTTTTTTAAGACTATATAACTGTAGTTTTCTCCTTTGAATTTCTCTTGTTTTACCTCGTATTGGGCGATGTTAATTACTTGATTCCAAAAATCATTGTAATTAGGACTTTTCAACTCATTAAAATTAGTGATTCGCAAATCTTGATTAAAGTATAGTTTGTATAAAATACTAATCCCTTCATTTATGTATGGAGAAGTATTAGATATTTCTCTAACCAAATGTATTTTCCCTTCTACAACTGTTTCTGTTTTTTTTCCTTGCGAAGGATTATCCACGGCATCCGTAACTTCCACAGATATGGGTTTTGTTTTATAAGTCTCTTTTTTTACATTTATTTGTGCAGCGCCTATGGTTAATTTTCCTTTTTGAGTAGGTCTTAAAAAATAGGTGTATGATTTTGAAAAACTTTGTTTTCCATTCACCCATGATTGACTTACTGATTGATTGGGTCCTCCAACTATTTGGAACCCTTCAAATGAAGGTGGATTAAAGTTATCTCCGTTTTGATTAATTTCAAAACTAACGCGTATCCGTTCATTAATCCCCAATCTTGTTTTACTTACTTTTGAAGTAAAATTGGCTTCTTGTCCAAATGCACTAAAGCTAAAAAAAGTACCAATAAAAATAAAAAGTATATTTCTATAAAAATTCATAACTAAAGTAATTACCAATCTTTTTCAGTTTTAATAGGAGTACCTTTTGCTTTTTTAGCGTTTATTTTATTACGTACTTTTTTCTCCTCATTTTTCATTGCTTCTAAAAGATTTTTAACCTGTTGTGGAGAAAGGCTACCGGGTTTAGGTTTTGGTTGTCCTTCTTTTTTGTCTTGATTTTTTGAATCCTTATTTTCTTTCTTGTCCTGTTCTTTATTTTTTCCTTTTTTATCGTCGTCTTTGTCCCCTTCTTTTTTGTCTTCTTCTTTTTTGTCTTGATTTTTTTCTTTCTCGTTCTTTTTATCTTTATTCTTGTCTTTGTTTTTTTCTTTCTTTTCTTTTTTCTTATCTCCTTTTTTGTTTTGACTTTGCTGCTTTTTTAGTAACTCCTTTGCTAATACATAGTTATATCTCGTCTCATCGTCTTTTGGATTATTTTTTAGTGCAAATCGATAAGCTGAAACGGCTTCTGCGTATTTTTTTTGCTTCATAAAAACATTTCCCATATTATGATATGCGCTATGGCCTTGCTCGTTGTTTTTTACGATTTTTGAGGCTTCAAAATATTGACGTTGCGCTTCATCTAGATTGTTTTCAACGTAGTGCGTATTCCCTAAATTATAGGAAGCAACTTCGTTTTTGTCATTTTCTGATAATGCTTTTCTATAGTTAATTTCTGCAAGTGTTGTTTCTTTATTTTCTATATTCTTATTTCCCTCATATGTATAATTATTTGAGGTTAAATTCTCTTGTGAGTGTAATAAAAAAACAGTAAGTAATAAAACGTAAAAAAATAAATTATTCTTCATATCATATGTTTATTTAGTTTCATTAAAAAGATTTAACTTTTGTATCCATTTTGTTTTCGTTTCAAAAATAAAACAATCTAAAAATAGTAAAATAAATGCAATGATTAAAAAGAGTTGAAAGTGACTTTTATAAGAGACGTATTTTTTTGCTTCAAACTCTTTTTTATCTATTTTCTTTAATAAATCTTCAATAAATGCAAGAACTTTTTCTGTGTCATTACCTTCTAAATATTCGCCTTTTCCTTTGCTAGCTATTTTTTCTAAAATATCCCTACTTTTTTTAGTAATCACTGTATTTCCTCTATTGTCTTTTTTATAGTTAACTATTTTTCCATTTCTTTTGATAGGAATAGGAGCTCCTTTTTCAGTACCTATGCCTAATGTAAAGATTGAAATCCCTAAGTCATTGGCTTTTGAAATAGACTTTAAAACTTGATTAGAGTGATCTTCACCATCAGACAATAAAAAAATAAGTTTGTTTGTTTCTTCTTCGGTATTAAAAAATGTAGAAGATAAGTCAATAGCCGCATCAATGGCAGTACCTTGAGAAGATAACATGTCAGTATTTACATCTTGTAAAAACATTTTTGCGGCATTATAATCTGAAGTAATCGGCAATAATGGAATCGCTTTTTGGGCATAGGCAACAATGCCAATTCTATCACTTACCAAATTATCAATAATAGCAGAAATAAGCCGCTTAGATTTTTCTAAACGATTTGGAGCTACGTCTTCGGCAAGCATACTTTTAGATACATCTACCACAAAAACTATATCCAATCCTTCTCTTTTTACTGTTTGAAGTTCTTTTCCCATTTGGGGATTTGCTAAACCGATGATTAATAATATTAGAATAATACAAAACAAAATAAATTTAAAAAATGGCTTAAAAGTAGAGCGTTGAGGGCTTAATTTATTTACAATATCGATAGAGCCAAAACGATTAATTGTTCTTTTCTTCCATATCACAACTAGGATATAAATCAAAGTAACTACAGGAATAATTCCTAATAAATAAAAATAAAATGGGGCTTCAATTTGATACATATGTGCGGTTAAATAAAACTTTTAAACAGTGTATTTTTTAAAATCCATTCTAATACTAATAGTATTAATCCTAAAACAACAAACAAGCGAAATTTTTCTTTATAATTATAATATTTAATTTCTTCAATTTCAGTTTTTTCTAATTTATCTATTTCTTTATAAACGTCCCTTAATTTCTTGTTATTTGTTGCTCTAAAATACAGACCTCCCGTTTTTTCTGCGATATTCTTTAATAGTTTCTCATCTATTTCAACCTTTACCATACCAAATTGAAATTTACCGTTTGGATATATACCCACTGGAGCCCTAGCATTTCCATTACTCCCCACGCCAATAGTATATACTTTAATTCCATATTCTATAGCTAGTTCGCTAGCGATATTAGGGTCAATTACTCCCGAGTTATTTTTTCCATCCGTTAATAAGATGATGATTTTACTTTTTGCTTTGCTATCTTTTAGCCTGTTTACGGCTGTAGCTAAACCCATGCCAATAGCAGTCCCATCTTGTATTAGATTGTTGTTTTTAATTTCTCTAAGTGCATTTTTTACGATAGTTTTATCAGCAGTAAGTGGTGTTTTAGTATAACTTTCTCCAGCATATACAACCAATCCAATTCTATCACTAACCCTACTATTAATAAAATCAGAGGCAACGCGTTTTAAAGCTTCAAGTCTATTGGGTTTTAAATCCTCAGCCAACATACTAGACGACACGTCAATTGACATAAGGATATCAATACCTTTATTGGTCTTTTTTTGTACAGATACATCTAAAGTTTGTGGTCGAGCAATGGCTAAAATAAGTAAAGCTAAAGCAGCAATACGTAAAAGAAAAAGTAAAGGACGTAATCTTGTAAAAATATGTGTTGATTTTGTGAACCCTTTTATAGAAGAAATTGATAAAATAGCTTGTTGTTTTTTATGATAAAATATATACCCAGCGATAGGGAACACAAGGGATAAGAGTATCCATAAAAAAAGGGGGTTTGCAAATTCAATATTGTCAAACATATTTATTTAATATTAAATAATTTTAAACTTTGTAAAATTCTATTTTCAATATCTTTTCCATATCTGTCTTCCGTTGCATATATAATAGTGATATTTATATTATGAGATTCAAAGGCAGAAAAGAACGTAATATAATTACACCGAATTTTTTCTTTTTCATTGTTTTTTGGAAGATCTAGAGTCCCAAAAATTTTTACTCCTTTTATATCGTTTATTGTAGTAAGTTCATTTTTAATTAAAATATTAACGGCTCCTAAATTTTCATATTCGCTGATAATTTCATTAGCATAAGTTTCAACGTCTATCTCTTCCTCATTCTTTTCTTGTAAAGTTGTTATTTTTAGATGTGTATAAAACCTATCTTTTATATCTCCCCATGAAAATAGTTGTTCGTTTGCTGCCGCATTTTTATCTCTGATTAAAATACGAGGAGCGGTTATTTGAACTGCTGGAGCACCGTATTTACTTGTATACCATTTTGTGTCCTTTAATACTTTTGTAGGATAGCGAAATAAGGTATCTTTCACAGGGTAGTATCCAAAAATTAAAAAACAAGTTATTAACCCAATTGCTATTACACTGGCAAAAACTATAGAAACCATTTTTAGCCTTTGTACTTTTTCTTTTAATTGTTCTTTTTTTAGATGTTCTTCTTGTTTTTTTAAACTTTCAAAATCGGGTTCAGGGATAGATTCGTGGGTTTGAACTACAGCTTTTTCTATGATTACTTTATCCTTCTTAGCATTGTTTGAATCTATTAAAGCTTTTGCAAACTTTGCTAAATCTGCATTTTCAAATACTTTTTCAATCTCTTTAAAGACTTCCTTATCTAATTGAATTTTTTTAGTTTCGTTTAATGTCTTTAATTTCACCAATAATTCCTTTGACGTGCTTTCCATCGCTGGAATATTCACTTCATCTTCTAAATATTTTCGGATAATATTGGTAAGTCTTGAATAATAATCTTTTAATTCTTCCTGTTCATTTAATGAAACAGATTCTAGTTTTTTTAAATCTTCTATAGCTTGTTCAAGAGGAGGTAGTTTCTTCTTTAAAGATAATTTTCTGTTTTTAAAAATATATTTAAGAACTAATATTAGCAAAAGGATACCTATAATTATCCCTATACCAATCCCTATTTTTATAAAAATATCCCTATTGTTTTTTTTAACAGCGATAATGGGCTTTATATCATATATTTTTTTTTGAACGGTGTCTACCTTTACGGTTTCTACTTTAATAGGAATACTATCTGTGTTAAATAATTTGCCATTTATAATCAGTGGTTGAGAGGGAATATATTGCAATCCATCTTCAAAAGGGATGAGTGAATACTTTTTCGTAAATAGAAAAAAGTCTTCAATTTTAGTCGTATCAATGGGATAAGAATTAATAGTATCAAAAGGAAAAAAGGCACTTTTTTTATTAAATAATAATTTTGGGTTTTCATCTTGGGTTTTAATTTGAATTCGATAGATTACTTCGCTTCCAATTTTTACTTGAGTAGAATCAGTAGAAGTGGTTATTTCGTATTGATTCTGAGCAAAAAAGAAGGTGCTACAGAGAATAAATAGCGTAAAAAAAATGCGAGAGGGTATGTTCATATTTTTTTAAAGTAATTCAATAATTTTTTTACATAATTTTCACCCACTTCACAATTCAGAATTGAAGCGCCAGTTTTACTAAAAACCTCTTCAAAATAATTTACTTGCTCAACATAGTTTTTATGATAGGTATCTCTTATTTTTTTAGACCCAGTATAAACCCATTGCAAAGCATTTGTTTCACTATCTAACATAGGTACTAGCCCCACATTTGGAAACTTCACTTCTGTTTTATCATAAATTCTTATACCAGACAAATCGTGTTTTTTTGCAAGGATTTTTATATTTTTTTCATACCCAGTATCCATAAAATCAGAGAGTACAAACACAATAGATTTTTTCTTTAACACCCCTAATAAATAAGCCAATGAATGATTAATGTTTGTTTTTTTATTTTTAGGTGAAAATTCTAAAAGCTCTCTAATAATTCTAAGAACATGTGTTTTTCCTTTTTTTGGAGAGATAAACAACTCAATTTCATCAGTAAATAGTAATACTCCAATTTTGTCGTTATTTTTTAGTGCGGAAAAAGCTAAAGTAGCAGCGATTTCAGTAAGGACTTCTTTTTTAGTCTGAGAATGACTTCCAAACAGTTTAGACTGACTAACATCTATCGCTAACATCAAGGTAAGCTCCCTTTCCTCTTCAAAAACTTTTATATAAGGTTCATTATAACGAGCAGTCACATTCCAATGAATATTCCTAATATCATCTCCATATTGGTATTGTCTCACTTCACTGAAAGTCATACCGCGTCCCTTAAACCTACTATGGTATTCTCCACCAAAAATATTCTCGCTTAATTTTCGGGTCTTAATTTCAATTTTGCGAACTTTTTTTAATAGTTCTTGGGTATTCATTTTTTTAGGTAAGAAATTTAGTTTAAGGAACTTCTACTTCATTTACAATTTCTTTAATGATTTCTTCGCTGGTGATGTTTTCAGCCTCGGCTTCGTAGGTGAGTCCTATTCTATGACGCATCACTAAATTTATAATAGATCTGATGTCTTCAGGAATCACAAACCCTCTATGTTTTAGAAAGGCATAACACTTAGCGGCTTTCCCTAAATTTATACTACCCCGAGGGGATACTCCAAAGTTTATAAATGGTTTGATTTTTTCTAAATTATATCGTTCGGGATATCTAGTTGCAAATACTAAATCCAGAATGTATTTTTCAATTTTCTCATCCATATAAATTTCATTAATCGTGTTTTGACCGCTGATAATTTGTTTTGGAGTAACTACAGGTTTTATTTTTTCTGAATTGTTGGATAAATTATTTTGCATAATCTGTTGCTCTTCCTCTAAAGTAGGATAATCGATTAGCACCTTAAGCATAAATCTGTCCACCTGCGCTTCGGGAAGTGGATAGGTTCCCTCTTGCTCTACTGGATTCTGTGTAGCCATTACTAAAAAAGGCTCTTCTAATTTAAAAGTTTGTTCGCCAATGGTTACTTGCTTTTCTTGCATCGCTTCTAGTAAGGCAGATTGCACTTTTGCAGGGGCTCTATTTATCTCATCTGCTAAGACAAAATTCGCAAAAATAGGTCCTTTTTTTATGGAAAAATTACTTTCTTTCATGTTGTAAATTAGCGTACCTATAATATCTGCAGGCAGTAAGTCTGGTGTAAATTGAACACGACTAAATACTCCTTTTATCCCATCGCTTAGCGTGTTAATCGCCAAAGTTTTAGCCAACCCAGGTACTCCTTCTAATAGGATATGTCCTTTGCCTAATAGTCCAATTAGTAAACTTTCTATCATTTCCTTTTGCCCAACAATGACTTTACCCATTTCCATAGTTAAGAGGTCTACAAAAGCACTTTCTTTTTCTATTTTCTCCGTAATTTTTTTAATGTCAATTTCTTTTTTTTCCATCAGATGTCTTTTTTTATTATAAAGTTTTACAAAAATAATGCCATTTTTATATTTATATAGATTAGTTATTTATAAAAGGGTTTATTTTTCATTAGATTTTTTGATTACTTTTATTTGTTTTTTAAGAATTCTAAATATTTAGTTTGAGTATATAAATTCATAAAACAATATGAAATTATAATCAGTGTTATAAAATAAAAAAAGCTTTTGAAAAAATCAAAAGCTTTTTTTTTTAAATAAGAAATTTAGTTACAAAGACCACGCTTTTCCTTGTGTGGTTTCTTCTAAATCAACACATCCTTTTTGTTGTCCAGGAACAGGAGCATATGCTAATACCTCTTCCCCTATATACTCAGTGTTTTTAAAAGCAGAGACAGTAAGCCATCTCAAATGTGATAAAAACATGGATACGACTTCTTCTTGAGGTAAAGTAGCCTCATCTACGATGATATTATCTTCTTCATCTTTCTCAAGCCCTTCTGTATATTCATAGAAAACTTTCCCCCATTCTTCTTTTTGTTCATCAGTTGCTTTCAAATAAAAACTAAGTTGGGATACAATATGTTCGTCTCCTACTTTAGATAGTTTTTCTTTTCCACTCAATTCCATAAGTTTTTTAGAAAGGATAGCCATAGCCCTTTTCATAAAAACAGTATCATTAGGCATAGCTACATGAGTAATATATCCATCAATGAATTCTGGTATTTTTAATTCTGAGGCAGAAGGAGTATCCGTTTTTGGAAGAATAATATCTGCGATTCTTTTCACGAGAGTAAATTCATCTTGAGTGAAATATTCTAACATATATGTTTCACTACTTTGACAACTTTGCAATAAACTTATCGCAGTAGGAGTTAATGCTAACCCTCCCAGTGAAAGCCCTATATTTTTAATTGCATTTCTTCTTTTCATAATATATAAGTTTTATAGGTTCATTTTCTTTAATTGTTCAACGGCATAATTTGCGGCTCTTGCGGTAAGTGCCATATACGTCAACGATGGATTTTGATTTGCTGCAGAAGTCATACATGAACCATCTGTAACAAACACATTTTCCACATCGTGAACTTGATTATTTTTATTTAAAACAGAAGTTTTCGGATCTCTTCCCATTCTAGCTGTTCCCATTTCATGAATACCTAGCCCTAGTGTATAATCTCTTTCATACCCATGTACATCTTTAAATCCAGCATTTTCAAGCATTTCTATAGCTTGTTGTTTCATGTCTTTACGCATGTTTCTTTCATTCTCTTTAATATCTGCATCAAAAGTGACAGTTGGTAATCCCCATTGGTCTTTCTTATCGTAATTTAATTCCATTTTATTTTCGTGATAAGGAAGTACCTCGCCAAAAGCATTCATTCCTATTTCCCAATCTCCTGGATTTAAAATGGCATTTTTAAAATCGCCACCAAAAGCCATTTCCTCAGCACTCTTAGTCCAACTTCCTCCTCTTCCACCACCCCCTTGGTAGCCATAGCCTCTTAAGAAATCTTTTTGATTTGTATTTCCACCTAAGTTTCTAAAACGCGGAATATAAAAACCATTAGGTCTTCTCCCAGTGTGATATTTATCTTTATACATATCTGTTTTACCAGAAGCTCCTACTTGAAAATGATGGTCCATAATATTATGTCCTAACTCCCCAGAGTCATTCCCCATTCCATTTGGAAATCTTTCTGATTTTGATTGCATAAGTATTGAAGTACTACCAACAGTTGAAGCACATAGGAAAATAACTTTCGCTTTATATTCAATCACTTCATTTGTTTCTGAATCAATCACTCTTACTCCTGTAGCTCTTTTCGTATTTTTGTCGTACATAACCTCACTTACAATAGAATTAGGACGTAATGTCATATTATTTGTAGCATATGCCGCAGGAAGTGTAGAAGAGTTACTACTAAAATAAGCACCGAATGGGCACCCTCTTGAACATCTATTTCTAAATTGACAATTAATTCTACCGTCACCTGGTTTTGTCCCTTCGGTTATATGTGCTACACGCCCGATAGTCAATAATCTATCTGTATATTTGCTAGCAATAGATTCTTTTAATTGATCTTCAACACAGGTAAGTTCCATAGGCTTAAGAAATACACTGTCAGGAAGTTGCTTTAAGTTTAATTTTTCTCCACTAATACCAACATATTTTTCAACGTGTTCATACCAAGGAGCAATGTCTTTATATCGTATCGGCCAATCAATTGCAACCCCTTCTTTTGCATTTGCCTCAAAATCTATGTCACTCCATCTATAAGATTGTCTTCCCCACATTATTGATCTACCCCCTACGTGATATCCTCTCATCCAATCAAAAGGTTTGGTCTCATTGTACGGATGATTTACATCATCTACAAAAAAATGTTTTGTAGACTCTACTGTAGTATAATGAGTTCTGCTTTGTTTTTCTTGTCTTTTGCGTGTTTCTTTTGTGATGACGTCTCCATGTTTGTAGTCCCATGGGTCTTTGTTAGCAGTAGGGTAATCATCTCTATGTTTCACCATTCTTCCTCTCTCTAAAACAAGGGTTTTTAACCCTTTTTCAGTGAGCTCTTTTGCAGCCCATCCACCACTTATGCCTGTCCCAACAACAATTGCATCAAATTCGTTTGTATTATTCATAATATTTTTTGGTTAAATTAATAATTTCTTAATAAAAAATAAATTTTTTAACAAAAGTAAAATTATTTTAATATTTTCGCTCAAAAAAATAAATTATTTAAAAAATTATTATGAATAGAAGAATCTTTTTAAGAAATACAACTCCTATTGCTTTAGGAGTTCCCTTACTTGGTACGCTAGCATTTAAAGAGTTTAATTTTGAAAATAAAGAGTCTTTATTTTTCAAACTCTCTTTGGCACAATGGTCCTTACATAAATTGTTTATTGATAAACCTGATGGAACACCGAAAAAGATGTCCCCGTATGAGTTTGCTTCTTTAGCGAGAAAGCATGGTTTTGAGGGATTAGAGTATGTTGGTCAATTATATAGAGATGTGATAGAAAGCGATAATCAATCAAAGGCTATGGACAATTTCATCAAAGAATCTAACAAAAGAGCGGATGACAACGGATTAAAAAATTTGATTATTATGGTAGACAACGAGGGGGAATTGGCTTCGTCATCAGCTGAGGCTAGAGCAGAAGGAGTAAATAAGCATAAAAAATGGGTAGATGCGGCGGCGGCGATGAAATGTCATTCTGTTAGAGTAAACTTATTTGGAGAAAAAGACCCAACTGTTTGGAAAGAATCCGCAAAAGAAGGATTGGCAGCCTTAGCAGATTATGCGGCAACTAATAATATTAATGTATTGGTAGAAAATCACGGATGGAACTCTTCTCAAGCGCAATGGCTAATGGAAGTGATTAACCATATAAATAAAGAGAATTGTGGCGTACTTCCAGACTTTGGTAACTTCTGTGTAAGAAGAGATGGAAAAGGTGTTTGGGATGGAAAATGTATTGATGAATACGATAAATACAAGGGTGTGGAGGAATTGATGCCGAAAGCATTCGCTGTAAGTGCAAAATCGTATGGATTTGATGAAAACGGAAATGAAACGACTATTGATTACGAGCGAATGTTAAAAATAGTTAAAGATTCTGGATACAAAGGATATATAGGCGTAGAGTATGAAGGACAAGATTTATCCCCAGAAGAGGGTGTCGTAGCGACAAAAGAATTATTAATAAAAATCGGAAAAAAATTAAATACAATATAATTATGAAAGCAATTACAAGATTTCAATTATCATTAATGATGTTCCTTGAATTTTTTATTTGGGGAGGATGGTTTGTTACTATGGGAACATTTTTATCTCAAAAATTTAGCGCAAGCGGAGGGCAATTAGCAATGTCTTATG
Organism: Flavobacteriaceae bacterium; assembly: GCA_023558315.1. Lineage (GTDB taxonomy): Bacteria > Bacteroidota > Bacteroidia > Flavobacteriales > Flavobacteriaceae > JAMJVX01. The sequence goes on along the minus strand of JAMJVX010000053.1, from coordinate 3,171 downwards.
AAACACAATCTATAGGGGCAATTATTGCACCTTTTATTATTGGACTTATTGCAGATAGATATTTTTCTGCACAAAAGATATTAGGGTTTCTTCATATTGCAGGCGGTATATTACTTTATATGGCTGGTACTTCAGCTAATTTTGAAAGTTTTTATCCCTATATACTTATTTATATGCTTTTATATATGCCTACATTGGCATTAGTAAATTCTGTAGCCTTTCGTCAGATGAAAGATTCTTCTAAAGAATTTGCCTCAATTAGAGTGTTAGGAACAGTAGGTTGGATAGTTGCTGGATTACTAATTGGCTATTTTCAATGGGAGTCTAAAAATGTTTTAGAAAACACGTTTTTATTAACAGCTGGAGTATCTATATTCTTAGGGATTTTTAGCTTTACACTACCTAAAACACCTCCAGTAGCAGATAAGAAAGCGACTAGTATTAGAGAAATAGCAGGATTAGATGCATTGTCTCTTTTAAAAGATAAAAAATACCTTATCTTTTTTATTACCTCTGTATTAATATGTATTCCATTAGCCTTTTATTATCAGCATGCCAATCAATTTTTAAATGAAACAGGAATGAAAGCAGCCGCAGGAAAAATGACTTTTGGACAAATTTCAGAAGTTTTATTTATGTTATTATTGCCTCTTTTTCTTAGAAAGTATGGGATTAAAAAAACACTTTTAGTAGGAATATTAGCTTGGATTATTCGTTATGTTTTATTCGCTTTTGGAGATACAGGAGAAGGCGTTTGGATGTTGTTTTTTGGAATTATTTTACATGGAATATGCTATGATTTCTTCTTTGTCTCTGGACAAATTTATACGGATTATAAAGCAGGAGAAAAATTTAAAAGTAGCGCTCAAGGTTTAATTACATTAGCAACCTATGGTTTAGGGATGTTAATAGGATTTCGATTAGCTGGATATATTACTGACATGAATGCTCTTGAATCTGGACACAATTGGCAACAAATATGGATGTTTCCAGCAATTTTTGCAGTTGTAGTATTAGTTTTCCTTTTAGCAGGATTTAAAAACGAAAAAATAGAAGACACAAAATCATAATTTAAAATAGAATAAGGAATGAGTAAAAGAATAAAATTGGGAGTGCTTGGCGGTGGCGGAGACTCTCTAATTGGAGTGCTTCACAGAGTGGCGGCTTATATGTACGATAAATATGAAATTGTAGGTGGAGTTTTTAATCCGATTTGGGAAGAAAACATTGGGTTTGCAGAGCAAATAGACTTGCCAACAGATAGGATTTATAAGGATTTTGACACGATGATAGAGAGCGAACTGAAACTTCCCAAGGAAGAGAGAATGGAGGTAGTCTCTGTGTTAACCCCAAATTTTTTACATTATCCAATGGCAAAGAAATTATTGGAAAATGATTTTAATGTGATTTGTGAAAAGCCTTTGACTACTACCTATGAGGAAGCCATAGAACTAGAAAAAATCTATAAAGAAAAAAATAAGGTTTTTGCAGTTACCTATACCTATACAGGCTATCCAATGGTAAGGCAGATGAAGGAAATGATTGCTCAAGGAGAATTAGGAAAGATACATAAGATAGATATTCAATATTATCAAGGATGGATAAATCCTATTATTCACGACGAAAAGTTGCGAAAAAATACGTGGAGACTTGACCCAGAAAAATCTGGAATAAGTTGTTGTGTTGGTGATATAGGGACGCATTGTTTTGATATGTTGGAATACGTTACGGGTCTTGAAGTTAAAGAACTTTTAGCTGATTTTAACTACGTATATAGTGATAATAAAATGGATGTAGATGCGAATATATTATTGCGTTTTTCAGATTATGTAAAAGGGATTATTCGAACGAGCCAAATTGCTACTGCCGAAGAAAATAATTTTGTAGTAACTATTTATGGTCAAAACGGCGCGTTGAAATGGGGACAAGAAAATCCCAATTATCTTTATCTTTTACAAGAAGGAAAACCTCAACAGGTATTAAAACCTGGGCATCCTTATACTAAAAAGTTTTCTTTAGATGGGGTAAAACTTCCTCCAGGACACCCAGAAGGAATTTTTGATTCAATGGGGAATATATATAGAGGCGTAGCAAATGCTATAAATAAAGAAAGTATTTATGACGAGGCATTTCCGACACTTATGGATGGTGTGCGAGGCGTAAAATTCATTGAAAAAGCAGTTGAATCTGCGACCAACGGAAGCACTTGGGTTAAATTTTAAACCAAAAACCCCGCCTCAACGAGGCGGAGTTTTTATTTTTACATAATTTTTCTGTAGCAAATTACTGGATATTTAGTTTTCTGAATTTTCCTTGATGGAGTCCATATATCCCTTTAATTTTAGCATTTTTTATCGCTTCTCCATACTCTTCCCACAGCCCAACGTTACTAAACACAAACAGATAGTCATAGGAGTCTAAAATTTCTTGGAATTGCTGGGGAGAAATCACAAGTCTATATTCGCTATCTTTTGTATGTGTACTTATAGAATAGGCAACTCGCTCTAAATTATTTGGAAATAAAAGAAACTTAAATATTGCCCAATGAGGCCCTGTATCTCCTTGTGAAACAAAATATATTTTAGGAAATTCTTTGTTTTCTTTTGGCAATTTGTTTATAGCAAGATGTGCGGCATTATTGAAAACAAGACGAGTTTTATAAAAATCTGTGTTTTTAAAATTTAACTTTTTTATGTTTTTTATGGGTGTTCCTAGTAAAATAAACACAACACTCAAACCGAGTATGATTTCTTTCTTTTTTGTTTGCAATGCTAAGTAAAATACAATTAAAAATAATCCATAAAAAAGCGTTCCTAAATAGCGTTGATGACTAAATAACTCTATAGATTCAAAGGTGTATTTAAAAGAGAATAGATATAAAACTAAAAGCAAAAGGATATAAGCAATAGACCCTAGGAGTAACAATATTCCTAATGAGAGATATTGTTTTTTAGTGACTATATCATCTTTTGAAAATTGTTTGTCTTTATTCATAAAATAAAAACATACCCCTAAAATAAGGACAAATAAAATGAGTTTGTCAATATATGAAAGGATATAATTGTCATTATTTGCGTGCACTTCAGGAATGTGATTGATATTGTTTGGGATGTTTTTTTTCTTTCTATACTTTAAAATATCCCCATAGGATTGGAGTGTTTTCTCTTGAAA
>JAMJVX010000052.1 GCA_023558315.1 Flavobacteriaceae bacterium | reverse complement strand
TCTTTGTCGGTGACTTTTTCAAAACCGTCAATCAAATCAAAGCGCACGTTTTTTGGCAAGATATCTTCTCCAATCCCTTCGGTGATATAGGGGTAAATTTCTTTTTCATCAAAAATTCCTGTCTCGTGATACTTTTTATATACAGAGCCATAAGTATCAATTCCCCAAATCTTTATGGCTGGATTTTTTTCTTTTAAGTATTGAGCAATACCAGAGATAGTACCTCCAGTACCCACACCCACGACAAAATGGGTTATTTTTCCTTCGGTTTGCTCCCAAATTTCAGGACCTGTCGTTTCGTAGTGCGCTTGTCTATTGTTCAAATTATCGTATTGGTTCACATACCAAGAGTTTGGGGTCGTCTCGGCTAATTTTTTTGACACAGAATAGTAAGAGTCTGGATGCTCTGGGGCTACTGCCGTGGGACAAACGATTACTTTAGCGCCCATCGCCCTCAACACATCAAATTTTTCTTTGGATTGTTTGTCGTTTGACACACAAATTAATTTATATTTTTTTATGATAGCCCCCAATGCCAGTCCCATTCCTGTATTCCCTGAGGTCCCTTCTATAATCGTCCCTCCAGGTTTGAGCAACCCTTCCTCTTCTGCCATTTCTATCATTTTTATCGCCATCCTATCTTTGATAGAATTTCCCGGGTTAAAACTCTCTATTTTTGCTAAGACCGTAGCATCTATCTCTTTGACAATCGTATGTAAACGCACCAAAGGCGTGTTTCCTATCGTATCTAAAATCGTATCTTTATAATTCATATTTTTTATTTATTGAAATCGTAATATTTTAACTGGACTTATTTTTTTTGCTACATAAGTAGGTATCCATAAAATGCCTAAGCAAATTACTATTACCCCTATGTTTAGGGCAAATATAGTATAAAAGTCCATGTAAACTGGCGCCTCAGAAACTAAATAAGATTCTGGATTTAGGGTTATCCATTTCCATTTTTTCTGGCTAAATAATAAGAGCAAGCCTATAGCATTTCCCCAAAAAGCCCCGCGCAGTAAAATGTGAAAGGCACTAAATAAAAATATCTTTCTCACCCTAAATACAGGAAGTCCTAAGGTTTTTAATATCGCAATCATTTTGGAACGTTCTAAAATAAGCACTAACAAAGCGGTTGTAATATTTATTCCTCCTACTAAAATCATAATCGCAATAATGACTACAATGTTATAATCAAACAGGGCTATCCAATTAAAAATGGCTTTATATTTTTCGTAAAAAGGCACCGCATCTAAATAAGGGGGGATGAGGTCGTATATTTCATCTGTCTTTGCATATACATCGTTGTGATTGTCTATAAATATTTCAAATGCCCCTATTTCATTTGCCTTCCATTTATTGAGTTTTATAATGTGTTTTATGTCCCCAAAGATTAAAAGTTCGTCAAAATCAGAAAAGGCAGACTCATAAACTCCTACGATGACAAAATTTCTTCTGTTAGGCAAATTGCTATTTTTAGGATTTCTAAAATAGGCTGGAACTTTATCTCCAAGGGTCAGTTTTAATTTTGAAGCCACCGTTTTTGATACTAAAATTTCATTAGTCGTAGTGCTATCTGTAATGATTGGAAGCCTCCCTTCTGTCAAATATTCTTTTAGTTTTTCAAAATGATAGTTTGGCGCAATGCCTTTTAGCAATACCCCTTCAAAATCCTCAGATGTTTT
>JAMJVX010000051.1 GCA_023558315.1 Flavobacteriaceae bacterium | reverse complement strand
CCGTTTATCCCTACCTCCTCTGAGGCATTGACGTTTCTCAAGTTGTCGTCAATAAATAGGGCGTTTTCTGGGTTGATATTAAAACGTTCTAAGGTTAGGTCGTAAATTTCTTTAAAAGGCTTTCTCATTTTTACTTCTCCAGAGACAACAATCCCTTCAAACCAATGTAAAAAGTCAAACTTTTTTAACGCGACAGGAAAGGTTTCTGCACTCCAATTGGTCAACGCTACTACTTTGTACTTTTTACTGTCTATCAATTGTTTTAATATTTGTACAGTTTCTTCTATGGATTCTCCGAGCATTTCTTCCCATCTGCCGTAATACATTCGTATCCACTCTTCGTATTGTGGAAACATAGCCACGCGCTCTTCAGTCGCTTTTTGGAGGGGATAGCCTGCATCTTGGTTTTCATTCCAATCCATCGTGCAAATTTCATCAAAAAACCATTGCATTTTTTTTCTATCACCTTGAAATACCTCTAAATATACATATTCAGGATTCCAGTCAATTAGGACACCGCCTAAGTCAAAAATTATTGTATCTATTGTTTTCATATAAGTGTAATTTTAAGTTTCTTTTTGTCCCATCATCATCAGATATGCTTTTAAGAACGCATCAATATTTCCGTTTAAAATCCCATCTACATCGCTGCTTTCGTATTGCGTTCGCGCATCTTTCACCATTTTATAGGGTTGCATCACATAATTTCGTATTTGAGAACCCCATTCAATTTTCTTTTTTGCCCCCTCAATTTCCTTCTTTTTTGAGAGCTTTTTTTGCATTTCTATTTCGTATAGTTGCGATTTTAATAATTGCATCGCTTTTGTTTTGTTATCTAATTGAGAGCGTGTCTCAGAATTTTCAACAATAATACCTGAAGGATGGTGTCTCAGACGTACTGCTGTTTCTATTTTATTGACACTTTGCCCACCAGCACCACTTGAGCGCATGGTTTCCCAAGTAATATCCGAAGGGTTGACTTGAATATCTATATTTTCATTTACCAAAGGATACACGTATACGGAAGCAAATGAAGTGTGTCTTTTAGCATTGCTGTCAAAAGGAGAAATTCGCACCAAACGATGAACCCCGTTCTCGCTTTTTAGCCACCCAAAAGCATAGTCGCCATTCAATTCTAATGTTACTGTTTTAACTCCTGCTACATCGCCTGCTTGATTGTTAAGTTCTCTTATTTTAAACCCTTGCTTCTCGCCCCACATCAGATACATTCGCATCAGCATTTCAGCCCAGTCACAACTCTCTGTACCTCCAGCCCCTGCGGTAATTTGTAAAACCGCACTGAGTACATCCTCTTCTCTGGAGAGCATATTTTTAAACTCTAATTTCTCTAATAAATTTATTGTTTTTTTTGTTTGTGCGTCTACCTCTTCTTCAGTCGCTTCTTTTTCTTTGTAAAAATCCAATAACACCGCTAAATCATCAAAGGCAGTTTGTACCTCTGCAAATTCAGTAATCCAATTTTTTAGCGTTTTTATTTTTTTGAGTTGCGTTTCCGCTTTGGAGGCGTCATCCCAAAAGTTAGGGACTAATGTTTTTTCTTCTTCTTCTTTGAGGGTTGTTTTCTTATTTTCAATGTCAAAGATAGCGTCTCAGTGACCCAAGACGTGCTATTAAGGATTTGTATTCTTCGTTGTGTAGCATTGTGAAAACAAAAATATAACTTTTATTTATTTTTAATATGAAATGAGAGAATCAAAAGACAATAGGAAATTTAAAAAAAACAATGCCATAATAAAATAAACCTTATTTTTGCCAAAAAAAATTATGAGAATTATATTTCTAATTTCTATTTATCTATGCACATTATCTTGTAAAAATATGACGACTATAAAAGAACCACAAGCAAAAAAAGAAAAGAAAGTACTATCTATTCACAATGATGAAAGAATAGATAATTACTATTGGTTAAAGGACAAAGAAAACAAAGAAGTAATAAGCTATTTGGAAGAAGAAAATGCGTACTACGAAAAAATGACTGCAAATACCAAAGAGTTTCAAAACACTTTGTTTGAGGAGATGAAGAGCAGAATTAAAGAAGACGATTCATCGGTACCTTATTTTTATAATGGGTATTGGTATATTACAAAGTTTGAAAAAGGAAAAGAGTATCCAATATATTTACGAAAAAAGGGCACGTTAGAGGCTAAAGAAGAAATTCTTTTTGATTGCAATGAAATGGCGAAGGGTTACGATTATTTTCATTTAACAGGAGTGAGTGTGAGTCCAGATAATACAAAAGCAGCGTTTGCTGTGGATACCTTTTCAAGGAGAAAATATTTGATTCAAATAAAAGATTTAAAAACTGGTGAAATTCTGCCAAATAAAATTAAAAATACTACTGGCGGGAGTACTTGGGCAAACGACAATACGCATTTATTTTACACGAAAAAGAACGAAACTACACTTAGAGCGGAAAGCATTTTGAGACATGATATTTCTAACCCAGAAAAAGAAGATGCGCTAATTTATCACGAAGAAGATGACACCTTCTCTACCTATGTTTTTGGCTCAAAATCAAGAGAGTATATATTTATTGGGAGTCACAGTACGTTGACTACGGAAGTACGTTTTATAGATGCTAACAAGCCTAATGATACATTTAAAGTAGTTCAAAATAGAGAGCGAGGATTGGAGTATAGTGTAAATTATTTTAAAGGAGATTTTTATATACTAACGAATGAGGGTGGAGCTACAAACTTTAAGTTAGTGAAAACATCGGTTTCTAAGCCTGCAAAAGAAAATTGGAAAACGATTATACCGTATAGAGAAAGTACGCTTTTAGAAGACATAGATATTTTCAATAATTTTATGACGATTACTGAACGTTCTGAGGGCTTGACTAAAATTCGCATCATTTCTCACGATAAAAAACAAGATTATTTTATACCTATAGAAGGGGAAACCTATACGCTCTATAATACTACAAATATTGAGTTTAATACTTCAAAAATCAGATATAACTACAGTTCTTTGACGGAACCCTCTACTATTGCAGAGTTTGATACAGAGACTAAAAAAATAGAAGTGTTAAAACGTCAAGAAGTCTTGGATGACAATTTCAAATCAAAAAATTATACCTCGTATAGACTTTGGGCTACTGCTAAAGATGGCGTTAAAATACCCATGTCTGTAGTACATAGAAAAGATACGGAGTTAAATGAAAATACGCCATTATTGTTATATGCGTATGGCTCATATGGATATACGATTGATCCTTATTTTTCTTCTATACGCTTAAGTCTTTTAGATAGAGGTTTTGTTTTTGCAATTGCTCATATTAGAGGCGGGGAGTACATGGGAAGAGAATGGTATGAAAATGGGAAAATGCTATCTAAGAAAAACACTTTCTTCGATTTTATAAGTTGTAGTGAATATTTAATTGAAGAAAAGTTAACCAGTCCAAAACATTTATATGCGTTAGGAGGCTCTGCAGGTGGGCTGTTAATGGGAGCAATTGTTAATGAAAGTCCTGAACTTTATAATGGCGTGATTGCAGCAGTACCTTTTGTTGATGTTATCACTACAATGTTAGATGACAGTATTCCACTTACTACATCAGAATATGACGAGTGGGGAAATCCAAATAATAAAGAATATTACGATTATATTAAAGGGTATTCTCCATACGACAATGTAAAAGCACAAGAATATCCAAATCTACTAATTACTGCAGGACTTCACGATTCACAAGTTCAGTATTGGGAGCCAGCTAAATGGGCGGCAAAATTGAGAGAGTATAGAACGAATAACAATCTCCTATTTCTAAAAACAAATATGGACTCAGGACATAGTGGAAAATCTGGGCGTTTTGATTCTATCAAAGAAATAGCAGAAGAATATGCTTTCTTATTATCCCTAGAAAATAAAAACTAATCTTGTTTTATGAAAATAGTTGCTGTTATACCCGCTCGATTAGACTCTAGTAGGTTTCCTGGCAAATTATTAAAACCCATACATGGAGAAAGTGTTATTGCAAGAACCTATCAAAATGTTGTGGAAATGGGTTTGTTTGATAGGGTATATGTAGCAACCGACAGCAACGAAATTGCCTCTGAGTTAGAACAATATAATGCAAATGTAATTTTTAGTAAAAAAACACATAGTTGTGGGAGCGATAGAATTGCAGAAGCAGTAGAAAACATTGAATGCGATATTGTTATAAACGTGCAAGGAGATGAACCCTTTATTCATAAAAATAGTATTAAAGATTTAATTGACGTTTTTAAAAATGATACACATGGAGAGGTAGATTTAGCGTCATTAATGTCTGTTTCTAAAGACATTGAAGAGATAAAGAATCCAAATAATGTCAAAGTTGTAGTTGATTCTCGTAACTATGCGCTTTACTTTTCGCGTTCCCCAATTCCATATTTCAGAAATAAGGAAACAGTTATGAAGTCTAATATGCATCACGGGGTATATGCTTTTAGAAAAGAAACATTGCAATTTTTTAGCCAACAAAAAATGACTCCTTTAGAAAATATTGAACAAATAGAGTGTATTCGTTATCTAGAATGTGGTAAAAAAATCAAAATGGTTTATACAGAGTATAAAAGCATCGGAATAGATACGCCAGATGATTTAGAGAAAGCGATAAAATTTATAAAAGAAAACTATTGATTTCCTAAAATAATTGGAAGTCCATCTTCACCTCCGCTACCAATAACAATTACTTTAGCGTTATTAGATTCTGATAAACGGACAGTAGCTTCAATACCTTTTTCTTGTAATATTTTATCCGTAAGCGATGCGTTTAATATTCTATTCGCAGTAGCTTTTCCTTCTGCATCTATACGTTGTCTTTCTGCTTCTTGTCTAGCTTTTTCCAATCTAAATTCGTATTCCAAAGCTTCTTGTTCTTGTCTTAATTTTCTTTCAATTGCTTCTTTAATTGCTGGCGGTAAAGTAACATCTCTTACTAATACAGCATTTAATTGTATATGCTGACTTTTAATATTTTTATAGGTCTCATCAAAGATTTCATTTTGGATTGCATCTCTTTTGGTTGAGTACAATTGTTCTGGAGTATATCTTCCTACTACACTTCTCGCTACCGCTCTGATTTGAGGGATAAGCACTATATTTACGTAATTCTCTCCTTTTGTTTTATGTAAAAGCCCTAATTCATCGTACTTAGGTTGGTAAAGGACAGAAACATCTAAAGAAATTTCTAATCCGTTAGAAGATAATACTTGCATATTACTCTCAAAAAACTCTTGCTGTTTTACGTTGTAAACGTATACCTTATTCCAAGGAGCTATAATATGAAATCCTTCTCCCAAAGGTTTTTTATCGATAACTACTCCTCCTCCAAAAGTTTTGAAAAGGACTCCAGCTTCTCCATATTCTATGACTACTGCTGATTTAGCAATTACGATTATTGTTACTATTATACCTACTATAATGGGTATAAAAAATTTAGGTGCTTTTTCCATTTTGTTTAATTTTTAATTATTTATTTTTATATATACATGCCTCCGTTAACGTTCAATACTTGTCCTGTAATATAACTAGACATATCTGATGCTAAAAATACACAGGCATTTGCAATATCTTCAGTAGTACCCGCTTTTTTTAATGGAATGTCTTCTATCCATTTTTTAAGATGAATTTCTGGGATTTTATCTGTCATTTCAGTAGCAATAAAACCCGGGGCAATAACATTACTTCTAATATTTCGAGAGGCTAATTCTAATGCGATAGAGTTAGAAAATCCTATAATTCCTGCTTTTGAGGCAGCATAATTACATTGTCCTGCATTTCCTTTTAAAGCTACAACAGAACTCATATGAATAAGACTTCCTTTTCGTTGTTTTAAAAATGTAGGTTGAATAGCTTTGGTCATATTAAATACAGACTTTAAATTAACTTCAATAACTTTATCAAAATCTGCTTCTCCCATCCTCATTAATAAATTGTCTTTAGTGATTCCGGCATTATTAATTACTATATCAATGGATGAGAAATCTTCTAAAACATTTTCCACAAGGGTTTGAGCCTCTTCTAATATTGCGGCATTGCTTTTATATGCTTTTGCTTTAACTCCTTTTGCTTGCAGTTCAGCTTCTATTTTTTTAGCCGCTTCTTCAGAACTACTATAAGTAAAGGCAACATTACATCCTTGTTCAGCAAATTTATATGCAATTCCTTTTCCAATACCTCTACTTCCTCCAGTAACGATAGCGGTTTTGTTTTCTAATAATTTCATTTTATAGTATTTCTATAACTTTTTTACCAATTTGTGCAGGCGAATCAACTACGTGAATACCACACTTTTTCATTATTTTCTTTTTAGCTTCAGCAGTATCATCAGCACCTCCTACAATAGCTCCCGCATGTCCCATAGTTCTTCCCTTTGGCGCTGTTTCTCCAGCTATAAATCCAACAACAGGTTTGCGATTGTTTTTTTCTATCCAATTAGCAGCATCTATTTCCAATTTACCACCTATTTCTCCAATCATCACAATAGCTTCTGTTTCATCATCTTCCATAAATCGCTGAATTGCATCTTTCATTGTTGTTCCAATTATTGGATCTCCACCAATACCAATAGCAGTACTTATTCCTAGCCCTTCTTTAACAATTTGATCAGCGGCTTCATAAGTTAACGTACCCGATTTTGATACAATACCTATATTTCCTTTTTTAAATATATCTCCAGACATTATACCTATTTTTGCCTCTTCTGGAGTAATAATACCTGGACAATTCGGTCCTATTATTGTACAATTTTTACTCTTTGCATACATATTCGCTTTTACCATATCGTTAACAGGTATTCCTTCTGTAATAACCACGATAGTATTTATACCAGCATCTATAGCTTCAATTATTGAATCCATAGCAAATGCAGGCGGTACAAAAATTATACTAGTATTTGCTTGTGTGTTATTTACAGCATCTAATACAGTATTAAATACAGGTTTGTTTAAATGTGTTTGTCCCCCTTTTCCAGGAGTTACACCACCCACAACATTAGTTCCATATGCAATCATTTGTTTAGCGTGAAAAGAACCTTCTTTTCCAGTAAATCCTTGAACAATAATTATTGAATCTTTATTTACAATTATACTCATTTTACTATTTCTCTTATTTTATTCTTTCTAAATATATTCCTTTTTCAGTATCCACTTTTATAGAATCACCTTCGTTTATAAATAGAGGCACGTTAATTCTCGCACCCGTTTCTACTATGGCTACTTTTGTAGGATTATTTGCTGTGTTTCCTTTTACCCCAGGTTCAGATTCTGTCACTTTTAATGTTACATTAGGAGGCATATCCACAGATAATGGCAATGAATCTTCTTCATTAATTAAAACGGTTACTACCTCTCCTTCTTTCATTAAGTGTACATTGTCTAATAAATTTTCAGGGAGGGTTATCTGGTCATAATCTTCTACATTCATAAAATTAAACGTATCGCCATTTTTATAAAGGAATTGAAATTTTTGCGTGAGAACTCTCACCTCATCTATTTTGTGACCTGCATTAAATGTGTTATCTATTACTTTGCCAGTAGTCACGCTTTTTAGTTTTGTGCGGACAAAAGCGCCCCCTTTACCGGGTTTCACGTGTAAAAATTCTACAATTTTAAATATATCACTATTGTATTTTATACACAATCCTTTTCTTATATCAGAAGTCGAAGCCATTTTTTATTTAATCGTTTGTAGATTTATTGAAATATCCTTTTATAATTCCTCTTTTAGATTCTTTTATAAAAAGAAGTATGTTGTCTCTTTCATCTGTCGCCTTCTCTTCAGTATCTATAATACTAGTCGCTTGAGAAACATTGTAGTTTGTTTGATATAAGATTCTATAAATTTTTTGTATTTCTGCTATTTTTTCAGAGGAATAGTTCCTTCTTCTTAAACCTACAGAATTAATTCCTATATAAGATAAAGGTTCTCTACCTGCTTTTATAAACGGTGGGACATCTTTTCTGACCAATCCACCACCTGCAATATATGCATGACTACCTATATTACAAAATTGTTGAATGGCTACCATTCCAGCTAAAACTACAAAGTCTCCTACAGTGATATGCCCAGCTAAAGTACTATTATTAGAAAAGATACAGTTATTTCCAACAATACAATCATGCGCTATATGGCAATAAGCCATAATAAGACAATTTTTACCTACTACCGTTTTCATTTTGTCGCTTGTACCTCTATTTATTGTAACACACTCTCTAATAGTAGTGTTGTCTCCAATCTCTGTAGTGGTTTTTTCGCCGTTAAATTTTAAATCTTGAGGAATTCCTGAAATTACGGCTCCAGGGAATATTTTACAGTTTTCCCCAATTACAGCTCCTTCCATAATTGTAACGTTTGGACCTATCCATGTTCCTTTTTTTATTACCACATTTTTATCAATATAGCTGTAAGGTTCTATTACAACATTTCTGTCTATATCGGCTTGCGGATGTATAAATGCTAATTGTTGACTCATAATTTATAATACTTCTTTTTTAACTAATTGTGCCATTAATTCTGCTTCAGTGACAATCTCATTATTTACAAAAGCAACCGCTTTCATATGACAAATTCCACGGCGTATTGGCGATAATAATTCTAATTTAAAAATCAAAACATCTCCAGGAATAACGGGTTTTTTAAATCTTGTTTTTTCTATTTTTATAAACATTGGAATATAATCCTGTGGGTTTTCCATTTTTGTTAAAATAAAAATACCCCCTGTTTGTGCCATCGCTTCAATTTGAAGAACTCCTGGCATAACTGGTTTTCCAGGGAAATGTCCCACAAAAAAATTCTCATTTACAGTGACGCATTTGCTTCCAATCACATAATCCTCAGTAATTTCATATATGTTATCTATAAGTAAAAAAGGATATCTATGAGGTAATATATCTTTAATTTGATTGATGTTCATTAAAGGTTTTTTAGTAACATCAATTCTTGGAGCAATTTCTTTTTCCGATTTTTTAATTTCAGACATCATTTTTTTGGCAAACATAGTATTACAATAATGCCCCGGTTTGCTAGCAATAACTTTCCCTTTTATTCTCATTCCAATAAGCGATAAATCTCCAATTACATCAAGTAATTTGTGTCTAGCCGCTTCATTTGGGTAGTGCAATGTTAAGTTATCTAAAATACCATTAGGTTTTACAGAAATGTTTTCTTTTCTGAAAGCCTTTTTTAAGTAATTCATGTTTTTGTCTTCCAAAGGCTTGTCAACATAAACGATTGCATTATTCAAGTCTCCACCTTTAATTAACCCATTTTCTAATAAGGTTTCTATTTCATGCAAAAAACTAAAAGTTCTTGCTTGAGCGATTTCTTTTTTGAAATCTGAGAGTTTTTCTAAACTAGCATTTTGAGTTCCTAAAACTTTAGTTCCAAAATCTATAACGGTTAATACTTGATACGAATCGTTTGGAAGTACTAATATTTCACTTTTTGAATTTTCATCTTTATATGATATGACTTCTGTTACTACAAACTCTTTTCTTTTTTCATTTAACTCTTTAATTCCACATTTATTTAAAGCTTCAACGAAATTTTTAGAAGAGCCATCCATAATTGGCATTTCTGCCGCATCTAATTCAATTAAACAATTATCAATCTCTAAACCTACCAATGCAGCTAATAAATGTTCTGTCGTTTTAATCTCAACTCCATTTTTGTTTAGATTAGTGCTTCTCTGCATTTTGTTATCAACATATAGCGCAGTAGCTTCCACGATAGGTTGATTTTCTAAATCTACTCGTTTAAAAACATAACCAGAATTTTCTGGAGCAGGTTTGAAAGTAACCTTAACCTTTTTTCCAGTATGTAAACCTACACCTTCTAAAGAAAATTCTTTTTCTATAGTTGTCTGATTTTCATTTGTTGTTTGTATCATCATTTTATTTGTTACCTGATTTCTTAAATTCTATAAAAGATCTTTTATAATTCACATGATCTATGGCCGGAGAACCCTGTACTCTACTGTTGTCAGGGATGTTTTTAGCAATTCCAGATTGTGCAAAAATAATAACATTATCGCCTACATTTAGATGCCCAGAAATACCTACTTGTCCAGCAATTAAACAATTTTTTCCAATTTTACTTGAGCCCGCTACGCCCGTTTGAGCAGCTAAAGCGGTGTTTTCTCCTATCTCTACATTATGAGCTATTTGCACTAAATTATCAATTTTAACACCATTAGAAATCTTTGTAGATCCTATCGTAGCTCTATCAATACAAGCATTAGCACCTATGTCAACATTGTCACCTATAGTTACGTTCCCTATTTGAGGGATTTTGGTAAACCTTCCATATTTGTCTTTTGCATTTCCAAATCCATCAGCACCTATAACAGCGTTGTTATATATAATGCAATTTTTTCCGATAACTGTATCTGATAGAATATTTGCTCCTTGAAAGACCACTGAATTATCTCCTATTACAACGTTTTCGCCAATATATACGTTTTCGTGAATTTTTACATTTTCTCCTAATCGTGAATTTGACTCTATAGTTGAGAACCTTCCAATATAACAATTTTTACCTAATTGGGCTTTCTTGTCAATATGTGCGCTTTTATCAATTCCTTTCTTTTCGTCTTTTTTTGATAGGAGAGTTAAGATTTTAGTAAAAGCTTCATAAGAATCTTTTACTTTGATAAGGGTTGGAGTTATTTTTTGTTTGGGGACAAAGTCATCGTTTATGATGATTGCGGAAGCTTCTGTTTCATATAAGTATTTATAATACTTAACATTGGATAAAAATGAAAGACTGCCTTTTTTAGCTTCTTCTATTTTTGAAATAGTTGTTATTTCTATATTTTTGTCGCCTTCAACAACCCCATCAAGTAGAGAGGCTATTTGCGTAACAGTCATTTTCATTCAGCAAAAATAAAAACATAAATTGGTATATTGAATATTTTTAAAGTTTTTTTTATAATTCATAAACAATAAATGTTAGTAACTGTAAATTCAATTTGACAAAAACACATATTTAAACTGATTTTAGTTAATGATTTCATTAAATACTTTTTTAAAACTCAATAAAAAAATTGTATTATTGCTCTTCAAATTTAAAAGCTATGAATAAGACGGTATTGTACGACACTCATTTATCTTTAGGAGCGAAGATGGTTGACTTTTCAGGTTTTCAAATGCCCGTTCAATATACTGGAATTATTAAGGAACATTTGGGAGTAAGAGATTCAGTAGGGGTATTTGATGTGTCCCATATGGGTGAATTTATTGTTGAAGGACCCGAAGCAATCAATTTACTACAATTTGTTTGCAGCAATGATATTTCTAAATTATTTGTTGGAAAGGCACAATATAACTGTCTTTTAAATGAAGAAGGAGGCATAATAGATGATTTGATAGTATATCAACTTGAGGAACAACGATATTTATTAGTAGTAAATGCAGGCAATATAGCTAAAGACTGGGACTGGATTTCTAATCAAAACAAAAATTTTGGAGCACAAATAAAAGATATAAGTGCCCAGACTTCTCTATTGGCGATACAAGGACCAAAAGCATTGACTGCAATACAATCTTTAACTTCAATTAATCTGAGCGAAATGCCTTTTTACACGCATAAAGAAGCTGATTTTGCAGGGGTTAAAGGTGTGCTAATAGCAACTACTGGCTATACTGGTTCTGGAGGTGTGGAGATTTATTTTCCAAAAGAATCATCAAAGCATATATGGAAAGCCCTTTTTAATCTTCAGTCTTCTCAAAGTATTATTCCTGTCGGATTAGGTGCGAGAGATACGCTTCGTATGGAAATGGGATATTGCTTATACGGTAATGAGTTAAATGACTCCATAACGCCTTATGAAGCAGGGTTAGGTTGGGTTACAAAACCAGATTCTGGATTTATCAATGCGGATAAACTACTAGCAAAAAAAACACAAGGATTTGAAAAAAAATTAATAGCATTTCATATAAAAGAAAGAGCTATTCCACGCGCTAAATACACGATAGTAAATAAAGATGGAGAAGAAATAGGAATTGTCACTTCTGGAACGATGTCTCCAAGTTTAAATATTGGCATTGGGTTAGGGTATGTTAAGAAAAAGTATAGCGAGTTAGGGACAAATATTTATATAAAAATTAGAGAAAAAAGGGTACTTGCTGAAGTTCAAAAACTCCCATTTTATAAAACTACATAGATTTCACTTATGATAATAGAACAAATTAAAACGCATCTTAAAGATGTAAACGATTTTCAAAGTACGGAGAGTCAAGAAATACAAAATTTTAGACAAAATTATCTAGGAAAAAAAGGGATTTTAAATTCTTTGTTTGCTTCTTTTAGAGACATTCCTAATGAGGAGAAAAAAGAGGTTGGGAAATGGATAAATGATTTAAAAGTAGCGGTAAATGAAAAGGTAGATTCGCTTCAAAATTCTGTTGCACCGAAAACATCAAATACGAAAAACGATGAGGATTTATCAAAAACGCCTTTTCCATTTCCAGTAGGGGCAAGGCATCCTATTAATATTGTAATTGACAAAATCAATACCATCTTTTCAAGGATTGGTTATTCAGTAGTAGAAGGTCCAGAGATTGAAGACGACTGGCATAATTTTACGGCGTTGAACTTTACGGAAAATCACCCAGCTAGAGACATGCAAGATACATTTTTTGTGGAAAAGGATATGAATTCGCTTTTGCGAACGCATACTTCCTCTGTGCAAATTAGACATATGAAAGACAATCAACCACCTATGCGAATACTTTCCCCTGGGCGTGTCTTTAGAAATGAGGCTATCTCCGCGCGTTCACATTGTATTTTTCATCAAATTGAAGGACTATATATAGATAAAAATGTGTCTTTTGCGGATTTGAAAAACACCTTACAATATTTTACTAAGGCGTTATTTGGAAAATCTAAAATTCGTCTACGCCCCTCATATTTTCCTTTTACGGAGCCAAGCGCAGAAGTAGATGTCTATTGGGGATTAGAAACAGAAACCGATTATAAAATTACGAAAGGCACAGGCTGGTTAGAGATTATAGGTTGTGGAATGGTAGACCCTAATGTATTAGAAAACTGTAATATAGACCCTGATAAGTATTCGGGTTTTGCTTTTGGTATGGGTATAGAGCGCATCGCTATGTTGTTGTATCAAATTCCAGATATTAGAATGTTTTACGAAAATGATATTCGTTTTCTAAAGCAATTTTCAACGGAGGTATAATATGAATAATTCGTCCTTTAAAACCAATGAAAACCACAACAAATCCCTATGGGAGGAGATTGAGAATAAGTGGGAGACCCTAAAACAAGGAGGCGGTGCTAAAAAAATAGAAAAACTAAAATCTCAGAACAAACTCACAGTTCGTGAGCGGATTGACTATTTATTAGATAAAGACAGTCCGCAAATAGAAATAGGTGCTTTTGCAGCCTATGATATGTACAATGAACACGGCGGATGCCCTTCTGCAGGAGTGGTAGTCATTATTGGATATATCGAAAAAAGACAATGTATCGTTGTGGCAAATGACCCTACTGTAAAAGCAGGGGCGTGGTTTCCTATGACGTGCAAAAAAAATATTAGAGCGCAAGAAATTGCGATGAAAAATCGCTTGCCAATCATTTACTTGGTAGATAGCGCAGGCGTATTTTTACCCCTACAAGACGAAGTATTCCCAGACAAAGACCACTTTGGACGTATTTTTAGAAATAATGCGATGATGAGCGGCGAGGGTATCGTTCAGATTGCCGCAATTATGGGGAGTTGTGTTGCTGGAGGGGCGTATTTACCTATTATGTGTGATGAGTCTATCATTATTGATAAGAAAGGAAGCGTGTTTTTGGCTGGAAGTTATTTGGTAAAAGCTGCCATAGGGGAGGAGATAGACAATGAAACCTTAGGAGGTGCTACTACGCATTGTGCGATAAGTGGGGTCACTGACTACAAAGCCAAAGACGATAAAGACGCCTTAGATAGAATCAAAAAAACGATGGCTAAATTAGGGTCATTTCCCAAAGAAAATTTTAATAGGGTAACCGCTAAAAAGCCCGCTCAAAACATAGAAAATCTATTTGGCATACTTCCAAAAGAGAGACACACTGCCTATGACAGTTATGAACTAATCAAGTGCTTAGTTGACAACTCAGAATGGGAAGAATATAAAGAAGATTATGGAAAAACGATAATTACCGCGTATGCACGGATTGAAGGTTGGGCAGTAGGAATTGTGGCAAATCAACGAAAAATAGTAAAGAACCATAAAGGAGAAGTCCAATTTGGAGGGGTGATATATGGCGAAGCTGCAGACAAAGCAACGCGATTTATAGCCAACTGCAACCAACGTAAAATTCCTTTAGTGTTTTTGCAAGATGTAACAGGGTTTATGGTCGGAAAGAAAGCGGAACACAGCGGAATTATCAAAGATGGTGCAAAAATGGTGAATGCAGTCAGTAATTCTGTCGTTCCTAAGTTTACGATTGTCGTAGGAAACTCCTATGGGGCAGGAAATTACGCTATGTGCGGAAAAGCCTACGACCCAAATCTTATAGCCGCATGGCCTAGTGCCGCTTTAGCAGTAATGGGTGGGGCACAAGCCGCAAAAGTACTATTGCAAATTCAAAAATTAGAGGCAAAGAAAAAAGGCACTGAAATGGATGAGAATGCTGAACAAAAACTACAAACAGAAATCTTAAAAAAATATACCGCTCAAACGCACCCTTTATACGCCGCCTCTCGCCTTTGGGTAGATGCGATTATAAATCCAGTAGATACACGAAAATGGATTAGCGAAGGAATTCACGCCGCAAATAATGCACCTATCACCAAAAAGTTTAATATGGGGGTGTTGCAGGTGTAAGGCAAGGAGTTGTTT
>JAMJVX010000050.1 GCA_023558315.1 Flavobacteriaceae bacterium | reverse complement strand
AGCCACTTCTATACTACTCCCTACCTCTACCTGAGTGCCACTACCTGTTAGCGTGAGTGCTCCGCCAGAGGTTGTACTATAAATAAATCCATAGCCGCTAATAGGTGTATTTCCAGTATGGGTTACTTCTCCATTTAGCGTAACAGTAGTATAGGTAATATCAGTTGCACTTAAGGTACCTACAGTAGGTGGAATATATGCCACTGTTGTAAAACTCCTCCCTGTATCTAAATTCGTATTTTCACCTGCATCGTTTTCTGCAAAAACGCCTACATAATAACTAGTATTTGCTATTAGTCCTGTAATATCTGCTGTATATATTCCTTCAGAATTTATGTTCGAACTTAGTACTTGTATCATATTTCCAGTATCAGTTGAGACAGCATATCTAAATCCATATCCACTAAGTGGACTAACTCCTAAATTTGTGATTTGTCCTCGCAAAGTAGCTGAAGTCATTTGAACACCATTTGCGCTTAACGTAACTACAGTAGGCGCTACTGCAGGTTCATTTGCTAACGCAAGGGTATACTCTTGTGAAGTTCCATTACTCGCTGATACAGTGACCGTATTGTCCCCTACATTCAATGCAATTCCTTGCGTAAAGTTATTGACGCCTCCTATCGTAGCATTTGCTTGGTCAGAAAGTGTCACAGTCGTTACTTCAGCTTGTGTTGTTCCATAGGGCAATCCTTTAAAACCAATAGTCGTTCCAGTGATGGTATTATCAGCTGTACTTCTTGTTTGGGTAAAGGAAGTCCCAGATACAGCGATAGTTAAACTTTCAATAGTAGCTTGGTCATTTAGTGTATAAAAACTTTGTACTTGGCTATATCCAGTACCCGTATCATTGGTGGCATACGCAACAAAGAAATACTCTGTGTTTTTAGTCAGTCCACTGGCTTCGCTTTCAAAATCAGTTTTTTCCATGACATTTGTAAATGTTGATTTTGTACTCGAAGTTAATAAATTGCCACTTGTTGTACTCCAAATGTGTCCATATTCTGTTATACTTGCTCCATCTCCTCCTAAATTAGTGATTGCACCCGAGATAGT
Organism: Flavobacteriaceae bacterium; assembly: GCA_023558315.1. Taxonomy (GTDB): domain Bacteria; phylum Bacteroidota; class Bacteroidia; order Flavobacteriales; family Flavobacteriaceae; genus JAMJVX01. The sequence goes on along the minus strand of JAMJVX010000050.1, from coordinate 8,534 downwards.
GATGCTATTTAATGTTGGGATGGCGTTTCCTAATGTTACAGTAGGTACACCTGGAGGGGTCATAAAACTATCTTGCTTTCCATAGATTATCGCTCCATTAGTAACTATATATGGACGAATGTAATAGGTAGAAAAACCTCCTAAGTTTTCAAGCGTTGAAGTAAAATTACCTGCTTCACTTTTCGTTCCTAGTTCAGTATGAAAGACATTATCTGCACCTAACGTTAGATTATCATTCTGAGAAGTTGTGCTATATACGTGTCCGTGTTGTGTAATTGCACTTGAACCTATATTCGCGATAGTTGAAGAGACTGTAACAGAAGTGTTAGCACCACTTCCACTGATAGTGACACGTACTTGAGTAGAACCAGAGATTTCTCCTAAAGTTGCATTTTGTAACGTTTTAAATTCTTTTACAACGCCATATCCTGTACCTACACTGTTTATTGCAAAGGCACGTACAAAGTAGGTTGTGTTTTCGCTAAGTCCTGAAATATTGGTATTAAAACTTACACCACTTGTAGTTGCGGTTCCTAAGTCATTTTTATTTACGCCATTTCCTGTAATTGTTGGATTGTTTGTAGTTCCCCATACATGTCCATGCGCAGTAACGCTACTCGTTCCTACATCAACTAAAGTTCCAGAAATCGTAGCACCAGTTACCGTAATATTTGCGATATCATTTGTACTAACGTTGGGTATTCTAGTTTCTACAGGAGGAGTTACTGGTTCTGCAGCGACGAAAGTCGCTGTATAATTTGCAGCTGTACCATCTTCCGCAGTTACGGTGATAGTATTTGCACTACCCACAGTTAGTTTGTCTCCTGCTTTTTTACTTGCAGTGGCTTTGTCAGAGAAAGTTATGGTTTTTATAGAAACTTCTGTCGTTCCATTGGGCACTTTAGTAGCAAATGTAACGTTCTTTTCTGCTATCGTTCCTGTATAATCTGTACTGCCTACACTAACCACTAAAGAAATTAATGCATTTGCTTTTGATTTATCGGGTTCAGGCTTCTCACATTGATAGATAGTGAATGTGATAACTGTTAACGCAATAACTGATAAGATTAAGGGTTTAATTGATAATTTCATACTTTTTAATTTTAAAACAAGTTGCAAATTTAAAAAAGTTTTTACTTAAGTATGCATTATATTTTTATAGATATAAAAAACTAGAATAATTTATCAAGTTATTGTAAAAATATAATTTAGTATATTCGCTTTTTAATTTTAAAAATTTATAATTCTATAGATTTATGAGCAATAATAGTTTAGCACGCCGCATTGATAACACCCTTGTATTTTTAGACCAACACCTTCCAAAACAAAGCAATATATTGGACTTAAGCACCCCAAATCTTTTAGCAGAGAAAATCAAAAAGAATGGGTATAAAGTTACTAATTTGCCTGAATCCATTGATTTAGATTACGATTACAGTTGTGTTACCGAAAAAAATTACGATGCAGTGACCGCCTTTGAAATATTAGAACATTTAGTCAATCCTTTTAGCGTATTAAAAAACATTGATGCCCCATGTTTATTTGCCTCTGTCCCACTCTCCTTATGGTTTAGCAAAGCCTATTGGAATTATAAAGACCCTAGGGATAGACATTATCACGAATTTGAGGTGCGACAATTCAATATGCTTTTAGAAAAGGCGCACTGGAAAATAAAAGATACGAGATTATATACAAACCCCTCAAACAAAATAGGGGTACGTCCATTATTACGGCATTTTGTTTATAGATATTACTTTGTTTATTGTGTTAGATAATTGAATTTTTATAATTTTGCGACACATTTTAAAAATATGCGTACTTCTTTTTGTGTAATTTTTCTCTTCTTTTTTAGCACATTTCTTTTCTCTCAACAATCCCTAACTGAAGAAAGTACTTTTAAGAATAAAGTAGCGTTTATGACACTAGCTGAAGCTCATTTGCCTTCTTATTTAGCGTTACATACCCACAATAAAAATTTTGCGTTATCCCCAAAAAATGAATTTATCACTATTCAAAATCAATTAAATTTCAAACAACCTTATTTGTTTTTTGATTTAGCAAAATATATCCGTTCAAACGTAAATACGATATGGACTTCTAGCATACGTTTTGATATTGCAAACTATTATTTTCAAAGAAAAAGTTATCCCAACGCTTTAAATTGGTACAATAAAACCGATTTGAATTTTGTCCCTTCTTCTAAGAGAAATGATTTTTACTTTAAAAAAGGATATTCACTTTTTACATCCAAAAAATACGATGCGGCAGTGCCTTTTTTAGAAAAAGCCGTAAATACGCCTCTATATACAGATGATGTTAATTATTATTTAGGATACATTTATTACACGAAAAACAGCTTTAAAGATGCACTGTATTATTTCAACAAAGTATCTTCAGATTCTCCCAAACAAAAGAGATTACATTATTACAGGGCATTGATTTATTTCAAACAAGGGTTATTTGATAAAATAATAGATGAGACTGTTATGCATTTTACTTCTTTGAAAGGAAACGAACAATCAGAACTTGCGAAAGTAATCGGTGAAAGTTATTTCAAACTTGGGAAATACAAAGAGGCGGTTACTTATTTAAAGAAATATAGAGGGAAACGAGGGAGGTGGTCACACGAAGATTTTTATCAATTAGGATTTGCCTATTATAAAATAAAAAATTATAAGGAAGCCACCGCTCAATTCAATAAAATCATCGGAGGCAAAAACGCTCTTTCACAAAACGCTTATTATCACTTAGCAATTTGTTATTTAAAAGAAAATAAGAAAGCGGAAGCGTTAAATGCTTTTCAAAAAACAATCACCTTAGATTTTGACAAAGTAATCACTGAAGATGCTGCCCTAAAGCACGTGAAATTGAGTTATGAAATTGGAAATCCCTACACAAAAATATCTGATATATTAACGAACTTTTTGGCAAAGTATCCTAAAAGTCCTTTTGCAAAAGAAATTAATGATTTACTCGTCACATATTATATTAAATCTAAAAATTTTAACGCGGCATTAAATGTATTAAAGAACCAAAAGGGATATACAAACAATACACTGCTTCAAAAAGTAACTTTCTTAAAAGGCATTGAGTTGTTTAATCAAGGGGATAATTGGAAAGCGATTAGCAACTTTAACAAGGCTATACAAAATAACAAGAGTCTGTTTTATAAAGCTAGAGCAACGTATTGGAAAGCACAAGCTTTTTATAAATTAAATAGTTTCCCAAAAGCGATAGAAAATTATAAAACGTTTTTAGTACTCCCAAAGTCTAAGCAAACTAATGAGTTTAAAGATATTTATTACAATCTAGGGTATGCCTATTTTAAAAATAAGAATTATACTCAATCTGCTATTCAGTTTAAAAAAGCCTATCAATCTAAAAATTTAGAAACGTCCTATAAAATTGATGCCCTATTAAGGTTAGCAGATAGTTATTTTGGAGATAAGAAATATTGGCCTGCGTTGGACAATTATGAAAAACTACTTGTTGTCAATCCCAACAATCCCTATGCCTTATATCAAATGGCTATTAGTTATGGGTTTGTCAGTAGAAATGCTAAAAAAATTAGTGCTTTAAATACGCTCATTGAATCGTTCCCAAAGAGCACTTTAATAGACGATGGCTTATTTGACTTAGCAATTGTCTATTCACAGGAAAATCAAATTAAAGAGTCTTTAAAGACTTATGATCATCTTATTACTAAATATCCAAACAGTTTATATATCCCACAATCTATTGTAAACAAAGGAATTTTATTATACAATATAGATGAGACAGAAAAAGCGGAAAAAACGCTAAAAAATCTGGTAGAAAAATACCCTATCTCTAAATTTTCAAATCAAGCAGTGACAATCATTAAGGAAATTGCTATAGAAAAAGGAGAAGTGAATAAATTCCAAAAGTGGGCGGCTAATTTCGAACATGTGACCATTTCAAACAATGAAATAGAGTTGGCATCCTTTACTGCCGCTGAAAAAAAATATATTGAAAACAACATACCCCAAGCAAAAATACTTTTAGAAGAGTATACTGAGAAATATCCTAACGGTACGAATATACTAACAGGTAAGTACTATTTGTCAGAAATATATTTTGAAGAGGAAGACTATACTAAAGCAATTCCTTTATATACCTACATTCACGAACTGGCTTTTAACGAATATACGGAAAGAGCATTACTCAGATTGAGTCAGATTTACAACAAAACCAATGAAACACGAAAAGCGATTCCTATTTGGCAAAAATTAGAAAAAGTTGCTGAGTATACACAAAATAAAATTTATGCACAGTCAAATCTTATGAAAACATACAGCCATAATAACGACATGAATCGCGCACTGACCTACGCACAAAAAATTGTACAGTTAGACACCATAAACTCTACTATACTTACTGATGCACAGCTAATTATTGCCAGAAACTCTTTGAAAAAATCAGATACCACTGCTTCTAAGAAATATTACAAGCTCTTAGAAAAAAGCGCTATAAACGATGTGGTAGTAGAAGCACTCTATCACAAGGCACTTTTCCTATACACTGAAAAAAAGCATGCCGAATCAAATGAAGTAATTAGCTCCATTGCAAAAAATCACGTGTTACTAGATGAGTGGAATGCAAAAAGTTTACTAATCTTAGCAAAAAACTTCTTCGCTTTAGAAGATAATTTTCAATCTACTTTTATCCTAGAAAACATTATCACAAATTTTCAAAGCCAACCTGACATTGCTTTAGAAGCCAGATATTTATTAGATAAAATTATCAGTGCTGAACAAAAAGTAAACAGCTCTATCTCTGGAAATGAAATCACCAATACTCCTGAAAACAAATAGACAATAAAAATGATACGCAAACTCTTTATTGGATTTTTTATTTTTACTTTAAGTTATAGTACTTATGGGCAAAACAAAGAGGGTTTAGTTTCTCAGCAAGTGACTGTAGAAAAATCCTATACCCCTTCCCTATCAAATATTAACAAACTCCCTACAAATCCTGTGTTAGAAGACACTCTGTTTGGGTTACGCGAAAAAATTGAGTATATAACGACCTCTAAACCCTTGCTTTTTAATTTTGAACCACAAAAAGGAGACCCTATTGCCTATTCTGGCTCAAACAAAACACAAAACTACAATTCGTTTTTAAGGGTAGGATATGGAACAAGTCAACAGGCAAATGGCGATTTATATTCTGGATTTAAAATAAAGAAAAAACACATTGCGGGTATTGGTTTAAATTACTTCGGACGGTTTGCGAATATCCCTGCACTTTTAGACAATACTACCCAAGATTATAAAGGCGCTTTCTTTCTTAATACCAATAGCAACAAAGTAAAAACAGTCACAAACCTAAGTTATAGAGGACAAGAGTTGTTTTTATACGGTACGCCATATACCGAAAAAGATTTAGTCTTATTAGAAAGCCATATCCCCTCTCAAGAATATTCAGAAATAAATGGAAATATTTTGGTTGAATTTAAAAGCAATATTCGTAGGAAAAATGTTTTTCTAAAAAACATAGAAGTTTCTAACTCTACTTTTTTTGCCAAAAATAATTACTCTTACTACGAATCGCATATTCAAGCAAAGACGGTTATTGAACTCCCTTTTTTAGCAAAAATAAAAGTCGCTCCCTCTGTTGATTATTTTGACAGCTCGCTTTCACTTAATACCAAAGGGATTCTAGGAAAAGTGGGAGTTTTTATACATAACAACAAACTACTTACTAAACGATTTGCATATACAATCGGTTTTGATGGGTATTATATAAACTCAGAAAATTCTAGTGAAAAATTTAACTATATATACCCTAATGCTTCCGTATCTTTTAGCAATAGAAAAGGAAATTTCAGAGGCTTTTTGAATATAGATGGAAATGTTGACAGAACGATGTTTAACCGCTTTTATAAAGAAAATCCCTACTTGCTTATAAACAATAATTTGAGTGATACTTATTTACGTTTTACAGAAACGCCTTATCAATTTAACGCGGGAATTACTACCCTTATTTCTAAAAATATAGAAACTACAATCGGGGGGAGATACAGTAAAACTACTAACGCCCCCTTTTTTAAAAGGAAAAAATATTCGTTGGTACTACACACGGTTTCTACAATTCCCATTGAAAACTCCTTTGGAATAGTGTATGATAACCTTACTAAATATGATATAAACACGCAAATTACTTTCCTATTAGGCAAGAAAGACTATACCGAATTGTATTTTCAATATAATATCTATGAAGTTGAAAATGAATTACGTCCGTGGAATCTCCCATTAATTCAAGCCTCATGGAAGGGGAATTTCACGCTAAAAAAATGGGTACTTCAATGGGATGCCATGTATTGGGGGATGCGATACGCCAACGATGTTTTAAAAACGAACACTGAAACCCATAAGGAAATACCAGAGTTTATAAATATAGATTTGACGCTTTCTAATCAGGTTACTAAAAATATCTACCTATTCGTAGAAGGAAAAAATTTACTAAACAATACGATGGGACAATGGGATTACTACCCTATTTTAGGAGCAAATGTTGTAGGCGGAATCATCTATAAATGGAAATAAATACTTGACACATGTTTTTAAATATTACAAATACCACAAGAAAAGAATTTAATAAATACCTCCTAACTAGTGCCCTCATTTATGTGATTTCTAATATAGTAGTAGTTGTAGTTTCATTATTATTTACCAAAAACCCCCTTGATATTTATGCCTTACCCAAAAATACCTTATTATTCGTTTTACTCTTTCCTTTCTGTGTCTCATTATTTGTATTTGTTTTTTTATTAAAAAAAATTCATAAACAATCTTTAAAAAGTATCATAACCGCGAAGAAAAAAATTAATTTTAAAAAAATTGGTTTTAGCTTTTTTATAACGGCTATACTTTTGCTAGTTGTAACTGTGGTACAATATTTTCTTTTTCCCAATGTTTTTGAATGGCAGTTTTCTCTAAAGCCTTTCTTAATTATGACTTGCATTGCTCTTGTATTTATTCCTTTTCAATCTGGGTTTGAAGAACTTATTTTTAGAGGCTACTTGATGCAAGGATTGGCGAAACTCTTTAGAAATAGATGGGCTCCTTTTATTACTACTTCAATAATTTTTGGGGGACTGCATTTTTTTAATCCTGAATTACAAAAACTAGGAAATATACATATTATCACCTATATTTTAGCGGGCTTTTCTTTTGGATTGATGACCCTTATGGATGATAGTATTGAATTGGCATTAGGCAGTCATATCGCGAACAATTTAATTTTTTGTTTACTCCTCTCCGCAGAATGGACTGTATTTCAAACGCATTCCGTATTAAAATATGTAGGGATACCCTCTTTTGCTACCGAATTTATTGGAGTGTTAGTTTTAGACGGAATACTAATTCTAATCTTCGCCAAAAAATACAAATGGACTAATTGGAGAGAAAAACTCTTTGGAAAACTTTCTAACTAAGTCCTATGTTGGTTCATAGTGATTTTACCCTTAACCATCGCACGCATTCAAAAAAGGATTTGTTAGACCTAGCAAACACCTATTTGAATAGTCCAGAAGCCACTACACGAGAACTCGGTTCGTTTCTCACAGCATTATTAAACGACAAAAAAGACATCCCCTTTTATACCTCTGGGACTACGCAAACGCCTAAGAAAATACTTTTTTCAAAGGAATCACTGATACAGTCTGCCCTACTCACAAAAGAGTTTTTTAATCTCCCCAATAAAAGTAAGGTATTACATTGCCTCCCAATTTCATTTATCGCAGGAAAAATGATGTGGGTAAGAGCCCTCGTATTGGGATGGAATATGGAGGTCGTTCCTCCTAGTTCAAAACCCTTAAAAAACAACACTACACAATACGACTTTGCCGCTATGGTACCGCTACAAGTGCAAAACAGTCTCTCTTCTATAAAAAACATTAAACAACTAATCATCGGAGGGGGTACTATAAATAACGAATTACGAGAAAAGATTCTCACTATACCTACCAAATGTTATGAGACTTTTGGGATGACAGAAACGCTCACGCACATCGCTGTGCGCAAAATCCAAAGAGAAAAAACTCCCTTTACTACCTTAAAGAGCATTACGGTTGGCATATCCGCAAAGGGATGTTTGGAAATATTCGCACCCCATATCCAAAAAGAAAAAATACGTACCCACGATGTAGTCTCGCTGCTTTCTGATAACGAATTTTATTGGCTGGGGCGAAGCGACAACATCATCAACTCGGGGGGAGTAAAATTACACCCAGAACTCATTGAGCAAAAACTTTCTCCCATTATTCCTTGTCCTTTTTTTGTTATGGGCATTGATGAACCCTCTTTAGGAAAAAAAGTGGCTATAGTACTTGAATCAGAAACAGACCCATCGCTCATGGAAAAGATTAAAAAGGCAAATCGTCTAACTAAATATGAAATGCCCAAGGAGTGTATATTTATATCTACATTTAAACGAACAGAGAGCGGAAAGATAAAAAGGCAGGAGACGTTAAAAACGTATTTTCCCTAAATACGCACCAACCTATCCTGCGA
>JAMJVX010000049.1 GCA_023558315.1 Flavobacteriaceae bacterium | reverse complement strand
CGTATTCTTTGAAAGACATAGTTCAATGAATTTGAAAATTCGGGCGCAAAAATACAAAACAAAAACTAACAAATATATAGGATTGGGGACAAAAGATGTTTTGAAATCGTTGGGGATAAATTTTACTTATTATAGGTAGGATAAAATCACATTTTGTAGAAATCGCAAAATGTTAACGCAATAAATAGTAGATTTGCAACTAAAATTTTATTTCACAGAGTTTCATTAGATAAAAAATGGCAAAACAAGTAAAAACAAAATCTATAGAAGAAAGCCTTTGGCAATCGTGCGACAAACTAAGAGGCTCTATAGAACCTAGCGAGTATAAACACGTAGTATTGGGGCTAATTTTCTTAAAATTTGCCAGCGATAAATTTGAAGAGCGCAAAAAAGAATTAATTGAGGAAGGCAAAGAAAAGTATGTTGAAATGAAAGATTTCTACAACATGAAAAATGTCTTTTTCTTAAATGAAACCTCGCGTTGGAACTACATAAAAGTCCATGCCAAACAAGACGATTTAGCGCTGAAAATTGATACGGCTTTACACCAAATAGAAAAAAACAATCCTGCGCTTAAAGGTGCCTTGCCAGATAATTACTTTTCACGCTTAGGTTTGGATAAAACTAAACTCGCTTCATTGATTGATGAAATTAGTAAAATAAATACCCTAGACGATAAAGAAACTGACATTGTGGGTCGTGTGTATGAATATTTCTTAGCCAAATTTGCCATCAAAGAAGGCAAAACAAAAGGGGAATTTTATACGCCTAAAACCATTGTAAACTTAATAGCAGAAATGATAGAACCCTACAAAGGGATTATCTATGACCCTGCGTGTGGTACTGGCGGTATGTTTGTGCAATCCATCAAGTTTATAGAAAACCACCAAGGCAATAAAAAAGAAGTATCTATTTACGGACAGGAGTACACGAAAACCACTTATAAATTAGCTAAAATGAATTTAGCCATTCGTGGTATTTCTGGTAATTTAGGAGAAAAAGATGCAGATACTTTTCTTCAAGATTTGCACCCCGATTTAAAAGCCGATTTTATCATGGCAAATCCGCCTTTTAACCAAAAAGATTGGAGAGGGGCAAATGAACTCATTGACGACCCGCGCTGGAAAGGATATGACGTGCCCCCAATTAGCAACGCCAACTACGGTTGGATTTTAAATATGGTCTCAAAATTATCTAACAACGGTGTGGCAGGTTTTATATTGGCAAATGGGGCTTTGTCTGGAGGTGGCGAAGAATATAAAATCAGAAAAAAACTCATTAAAAACAACTTAGTAGAAGCCATTGTAATTATTCCGAGAAACACGTTTTATCATACCGATATTTCGGTCACACTTTGGATTTTAAATAAGAACAAAACAAAGCACACAAAAGAAATAAACAAGCAAACCAAAAAATACCGAGAACGCAACGAAGTTTTGTTTATGGATTTAAGACGAAAGGGAAGTGTCTATGAAAAGAAGTTTATAGAACTTACAAAAAAAGATATTGAAAATATATCACAATACTATCATATTTGGCAACAAGAAGATTATCAAAATACTTATAAAGACATCGCAGAGCTTTGTTATTCTGCCTCTTTGAAAGAAATAGAAACCAACAATTTCTCGTTGGTGCCCAGCAAGTATATAGAATTTGTAGATGCAGATAGCGGTATTGATTTTGATACCGAAATGAAACGTATCCAACATGAATTTAAAGCCCTTTTAAAAGAAGAAAAACAAAGCCAAGACCAATTGATTAACGCCTTTAAAACATTGGGTTATGAGCTATAAAAAGTTAGGCGATTATATACAGTTGGTTGATAACCGAAATACAGATTTAGAATTTGAAAATCTATTAGGTATAAATATTACTAATAACTTTATGCCTTCTGTGGCAAATAGAAACGGATTAGATTTATCAAAATATAAATTCATCAGAAAAGGACAATTTGCTACAAATATAATGCACGTTGGTCGTGATGAAAAATTGCCAGTTGCATTATACAATGATGATGAACCAGCCATTGTTTCGCCTGCTTACAAAACTTTTGAAGTTATTGATAAAAACAAACTATTACCTGAATATTTGATGGTTGAATTTCATAGACCTGAATTTCACAGATTGGCTTGGTATTTTTGTGATAGTAGTGTTCGTGGTGGTTTAGATTGGGATAGACTTTGCGAAATAGAACTTCCCATCCCTTCCATAGAAGAGCAACGCAAATATGTAAACCTATACCAAGGCTTGCTCAACAACCAAAAATGCTACGAAAAAAGTTTAGCCGATTTGCAATTGATTTGCGACACCTATATTGAAAATCTTATCAAAACTGAAAAACCTAAAATACTGGGGGATTATATAATACCAATTGAAACAAGAAATAAAGAAGGAAAAATTAAACTATTTCAAGGAATTAGCAATAACAAGCATTTTATGACACCTAAACAAATTGGTGCAAATATTTTTTCAGCCAAAGTTGTCAAAAAAGGACAATTCGCATATAATCGAGCAACTACAAGAAATGGCGGAAAAATTTCAATTGCATTTCGTTCTAGTGAAGATTGCGCAGTATCCTCTGCATACCAAGTTTTTGAAATTAGTAAACCACAAGAACTTCTACCTGAATACCTCTTAATGTATTTTAAAAGAAGTGAATTTGATAGATATGCAAGATTTAAATCTGAAGGAAGTGCTCACGAATTTTTCGATTATGATAATATGTGCGGTGTAAAGCTACCCATTCCAGATATAAAAATACAAGAAGCGATAGTTACTATTTATCACACCTTAGAAACGCGTAAAAAGTTAAATAAAAATTTAAAATCCAAAATACAACCGCTTTGCCCAATATTATTGCGTGGTGTGGTGGAAAATATGGACAAACAAAAAACAACAGCTTACAACCTATGAAAAATTGGATACAAAAAGCAATAAGCTATTTAGATAAATCTTTAAGTAAAGTACCTTTAGAACCTGTCTATAAAGAAAGGTTGGTAAATAGGTTGGTAAATGGGTTGGTAGATAGCTAACAAAAAATCATACAGTTAATACTAAAAAACCCAAAAATTAGTATAAAGGAAATGTCCGAAAAAATTGGTATAAGTAACCCCGCAATAGGCAAAAACTTAAAAACCTTAAAAGAAAAAAATATGATAAAAAGGAAAGGAGGCACAAAAGGTGTTTGGGTAATTAAGAGTGGAAAATAATAGGTGGTATAAATAAGGTATTTAATTTATAAATTAAGAATGGAAAAATTTACAGAAGCGCATTTAGAAGATGTTTTTGCTGAGTTATTGGCAAATGAAGGGTATCCCCACCATTTGGGCAACACCCTAAGCCGAGCAGAAGATGAGGTGTTGTTAGAAGAGGATTTACGCCAATTTCTACAAACCCATTACGCCAAAGAAAACATCACAACTACAGAAATAGATAATATTCTTTTACAATTAAAAACATTGCCGTCTAGTGACTTATATGAAAGTAATAAACGGTTTATGCGTATGCTTTCAGATGGGTTTATTTTAAAAAGAGAAGACCCCAATCAAAAGGATATTTATATACAACTCATTGATTTTTCAGGCTTAGAAAAGCAAGTTCAGGGCGAAAACCTAGAAACTATTGTCTCAGAATCTCAAGCAAATTACAGAGACAATAATATTTACAAATTCGTCAATCAATTAGAAATAGTCGGTAATCATAAACGCATTCCAGATGGCATATTGTATATAAACGGTTTGCCTTTAGTGGTTTTTGAATTCAAATCTACCATTAGAGAAGAAGCTACTATACATAATGCCTACAAACAACTGACCATTCGTTATAAAAGAGATATTCCGCAATTATTTATTTACAATACCTTTTGTGTAATTAGTGATGGGGTAAACAATAAAGCAGGTTCGTTTTTTGCGCCTTATGAGTTCTTTTATGGGTGGCGGCGAATTGCAGGATTAGCAAAAGATGTAGATGGCATAGATTCAATGTTTACGCTAGTACAAGGAATGCTCCACAAAAACCGCTTACGAGATATTATTCGCAATTTTATCTATTTACCAGACAGCAGTAAAAAAGACGAAAAAATTGTGTGTCGTTATCCGCAATATTATGCAGCACGGAAATTATACGACAACATAAAATTAGCTCAGAAACCAGAAGGAGAAGGCAAAGGAGGTACTTACTTTGGCGCAACAGGATGTGGAAAGAGTTTTACCATGTTATTTTTAACTCGCTTGCTAATGAAAAGCGAATATTTTAAAAATCCGACTGTTGTACTCATCACTGACCGAACCGATTTAGATGACCAACTTTCTGCTCAATTTACCAATGCTAAACAGTATGTTGGCGACAATGGTATTATAAGTGTAGAAAGTCGAAATCATTTGCGAACACTGCTACAAGGGTGCGTATCTGGGGGCGTGTTTCTTACTACTATACAAAAGTTTACTGAAGATATTGAATTGCTTACAGAAAGAACGAATGTAATCTGTATTTCAGACGAGGCACATCGTAGCCAAACCAATTTAGACCAAAAAATAAAGGTTACTGAAAAAGGCGTACAAAAAACGTATGGTTTTGCTAAATACTTACACGATTCATTACCTAACGCTACTTTTGTTGGATTTACAGGGACCCCTGTTGATGCAACCTTAGATGTTTTTGGAAAAGTAATTGATTCATACACAATGACCGAATCAGTTAAAGATGAAATTACAGTAAGAATTGTCTATGAAGGTAGAGCTGCAAAAGTAATTTTAAATAACAGCGAACTTGAAAAAATTGAAAAATACTACGAAGAAGCTGCCAAAGCAGGAGCAAATGACTATCAAGTAGAAGAAAGCAAAAGGCAATCGGCTAATATGAATGCTATTTTGGGTGACCCTGATGTGCTCAAAAAAATAGCTATAGATTTTGTAAATCATTATGAAAACAGGGTGAATGAAGGGGCTACAGTAAAAGGGAAAGCGATGTTTGTTTGTCCGAGCAGACACATTGCCTATGAATTATATAAAAATGTAATTGCTCTTAGACCCGAATGGGCAGAAATAAAACAAGCAGAAGAAGGTGCTGAATTAACTGACAAAGACAAACGCGAAATAAAACCGATGGAGCACGTTAAAATGATAATGACTCGCGGACAAGATGACGCACACGATTTATACGAATTATTAGGCACAAAAGAATACCGAAAAGAATTAGACCGTCAATTTAAAAACGAAAAATCTAATTTTAAAATTGCCTTCGTTGTAGATATGTGGCTTACAGGATTTGACGTGCCTTTCTTAGACAGTATTTATATTTACAAACCTATTCAGCAACACAACTTAATTCAAACAATTTCACGTGTAAATAGAAAATTTGCTGGTAAAAACAAAGGTTTAGTCGTCGATTATATTGGGATTAAAAAAGCGATGAATATGGCTTTAGCCAAATACGGAAAAGGCGACCAAGATAATTTTGAAGATATTGAATCTTCATTAATTATAGTACGCGACCATTTAGATTTGCTTAGCAAGTTATTCCACAAGTTTGATAGTAGTAACTACTTTAATGGTTCTGCATTAGACAAACTAAACACTTTAAATCAAGCTGCAGAATTTGCGCAAGTAACCAAAGAATCAGAAACTCGTTTTATGGGATTAGTGAAAAGATTAAAAGCAGCGTATGATATTTGTGCTGGTAGTAGTGAACTAACCCAAACTGAAAGAGATTATATACATTTTTACTTAGCTGTTCGCTCTATCGTTTTTAAACTGACAAAAGGAGATGCCCCAGACACCGAGCAAATGAATGCAAAAGTTAGTGAAATGATAAAAAATGCTTTGCAAAGCGAAGGTGTAGAAGAAATTTTTAAATTAGGTAAAAACACTGAAGCTGAACAAGATATTTTTGATGAAGATTATTTAGACAAAATAGATAAAATTAAATTGCCAAACACTAAAATTAAATTACTTCAAAAGCTATTAGCAAAAGCCATTGGAGAAATTAAGAAAGTAAATAAAGTAAAAGGGATTGACTTTTCAAATAAGATGGACTCTCTTGTTACTCAATACAATGACAGAAGTGAAAACGACATCTTACGAAGTGAAGTTTATGAAGAAATGGCAGATGCGTTAACCGATTTAATTATGCAAGTGCGTGATGAATTTAACGCAGGAGATGAACTTGGAATTGACTTTGAAGAAAAGGCATTTTATGACATCTTATTAGAATTGTGTAATAAATATGATTTCACCTATCCAGAAGATAATTTAATTGAATTAGCAAAGAAAGTAAAGGAATTAGTAGACAATCAAGCAAAATATCCTGATTGGAGCAAAAGAGATGATATTAAGTCTAGCCTAAAAGTTGATTTAATTTTACTATTAGATGAATTTGATTATCCTCCAGTTGAAAGAGATGAAGTTTATGAAGAAATTTTTGACCAAGCAAAAAACTTCAAAAAAAGTAGAAATTAATTTCTAAAATCAAAAAACCCTCAAAGACTATGCCTCTGAGGGTGCGTTGGTGGTCCCACCTGGGCTCGAACCAGGGACCAACTGATTATGAGTCAGCTACTCTAACCAACTGAGCTATAGGACCTTTTTTAAAAAGAGTGCAAATGTAATAAAAAAAAGTAACTAAAAAATGTAAAACTATCTAAAAGTTTGCGTGCCAAAAGCGATTAATTCGTCATCAAAAGCAATCCCAACTCCTAGGTAGATAGCGTTGCTAAGAATGTTTTTATAATGGGGTTTGCTTTTCTTCCACCCTTGCACCATACACTCCGCCAAACGCTCCTCGTCTTGCGTATCGCCACAACGTTTTACATTGTAAAACCACGGCACTTGGGCAATATTTTCAGAAATGCCGTGAAAGACATTCCCTTCTTGTCGCCACGCATGGATGCCTAATTTCTCGGCTCTTTTCGTTGGGGAAAGTTTTTCGTGGTCTATATGGTCATAAAAATTATACTTCACCATATTGTTGCTGTGATACCTCGCGAGCAAGTCCAAAGAGTCATTTCGCAAAAAAGGTTTTTTCTTTCTTTCCTTTCGCAATTCATTGGTTTTTTCGAAGATGTATTTTTCCAATAATGCGATATCAATTTTGTCTTTTTGTTGTGCAAATGATTGTGTATAAAAAAGGACACTGATTAATGATAAGAATAGGTATTTCATAGGTAAATGGATTATGATTTTTTGGCAAATATACAGATTATAAAATTTACCTAAATTTTTTTTAAAATTTGTTCTAAAGTGTGTAACAATTAACAATTTGTTTGTCTTAAATGTATGAATAAATTTTTCTTACTATTTCTACTAGTTCTCTCGCTCTCTCCCCTATTTAGTCAAAATGCTGAGACCTCTGAAGTTGTCTTTGATGGGGTCATTGATTCTCTGGAGTGGAAAGACGCACAAACGTTTGATATTCTCTATGAAATTAATCCCGGAAACAACACCCCTTCCCCATTTTTAACAACCGTTTATATCACGTATTCCAAGACCCACCTCTACGTCGCTTTTGATGCCAAAGCCGATATGAAGACTTTGCGTTCTTCCATTAGAAACAGAGATGAAGGGTTTAGTGACGACTTTGTGATGATAGGGATAGATACGTATAGCGATGGGCGGTATATGGTCGCTTTGGGTTCAAATCCTGAGGGCAATCAATTAGATTTAAAAATGCAACCCAATGGAAATGATGACGATTCGTACAATGTAAATTATGAGTCCAAATCCGTAAAGTTGGGCGATGGGTATCAGGTAGAATTAAAAATTCCGTTTAATGTATTTCAGTTTGAAAATGAAAAAAAAATGCAGTGGAAGGTCATGGCGTTTCGAGCTACCTACGCAGATGGAAAAAGAAGTCAAAACATAAATTTCAAACAAGATTTAAACAACAACTGCCTCATTTGTCAAACACCCACGGTCATTACTTTGGAAGACATTAAGCCCAAAGGGCGTTTTGAAATATTGCCCTATGCGCTTGCTGGGGTTTCAGGAACTAGAGAAAATGATACGTTTAACTACGCTCCTCTGAATTACAATTTGGGGATAAGTGGGTATAACGATTTAACAAACACTACTTCCTTAGAATACAGTATTAATCCAGATTTTTCGCAAGTAGAAGCGGATGTATCTCAAATAAGTGTAAACAATTCTTTTGCCTTATTTTTCCCAGAAAGACGCCCCTATTTTAATGAGGGTAGAGACATTATAAATACGGAATTAAATACGGTTTATACGCGTTCCATAAACAAACCCATTGCTTCAGCCAAAGTAATTCATCAGGGAGAAAAGCAACGGTTTTATTGGTTGGGCGCCTATGATTTAGAATCTCCCTATTTGAAAGGGGGTGAAAACAATTCGTATAGCGGACTAGGAACTGAAAGTGTTTCTAATATATTTAGGTATCAACGCACCTTTGACCAAGGTTCTAATATTGGAATCATTTCCACAAATAGATTTTTTAAGCAAGGGCAAGGACATATTGTTGGGGCAAACGGAAGATTTCAACTTGATAAATACACTGTGGAGTTTGAGTACAACGAAAGTATTATAGAAGAACCCAATGCGGATTGGATTGAAAGCGAAGATGTTATCAATGGTAAAACGGTAAAATTAGATGGTGAAAAATATAGTGGGGCTGGACTGTCTTTGTTTGCTGCAAGAAATACAAAAAACTGGAATTCTTATATGTATTACGAGCAAAAATCCCCGCTATATCAAACGCCCTTAGGATTTTCAGCGCAAAACAATACGCGCGGTATAGGGGGCGGTCAAACCTATCAGAGGTTTTTTGAAAAAGAGAACTTTTTTAAGCAATTTAACGTCTCAATAGAGGGAGAAACAAGATATAATTATCAAGGCGTAGAAAAATTTACCAACGTACAGCTTTCTAGTTTTAGTCAAATAGAGGGAAATGCGCGCTTTTTTGCCAACGTAGGATATACTTTTAGGGAAGAGTTTAAAGGGTCTGTCGCCTATAATTTAAAATCCGCAGGATTGTTTTTTGGCATAGACCCCTCTGAGGTATTTTCATTTCGTATGTTTACCTACATTGGAGATGCCATAGGATACAATTTAGATCCCATTCAATTGGGGACAGAATTTCGATTTAACACCGTATTTACAATTCAACCTACCCCAAAAATACGTATTAATTCTGCTTTGAGATATACCCAATTAAAAAAACGCAACGCCGAAGGGTTTCATTATCAAGGTTGGATAGAGCGATTTAATTTTAACTATCAGTTTAACGATACTTTTTCATTTAGACTTATCGCAGAGTACAATGCCTTTGGAGATGGCTCGTTCTTTTATCAACCGCTTTTTAGATGGATTCCAAATCCTTTTACTATTTTTTATATAGGTGGAAATGATGGGTACAGCAGAGCAAATACCGAAAGTCCTTTTGTTGTTGACAATTCGCAAATTTATCTGAAATTCCAGTATCTTTTTCCTTTTTAAAAATTTATAAAGAGCGTTAAAAATATATTTCTCACTTAAAAATACTACATTTGGCGTTTTAAAAATCGATGTTCAAAAAACAACTGCCTACTTTTATTACCTTATTAAATTTAGTCACAGGAGGTATTGCATTACTTTTCGCTTTTGAAAAACAATTTTTATGGGTATTCTTTTGTGTATTACTTGGAAATATATTTGATTTTTTAGACGGCTTTCTCGCTAGAAAACTAAAAGCTGAATCAAAGTTAGGAGCGAATTTAGATTCTTTTGCAGATTTAGTAACCTTTGGAGTAGTGCCTACTCTTGTTCTATATCAAATGTTTGTCGAATCAGGAACGTATTCTATAATTATTCCCTCAAACAATGAAGAAATATTGATTTACCCTTTTGCGTGTTTTTCATTTCTAATTCTCGTTGCTTCTGCCTTACGATTAGCAAAATTTAACGTTCAAAAGGAAAAACATTTTTTTGGATTGCCTACTCCTGCTTTAGCTATTTGGATTGTGTCCTTATCTTTACTAAAAGAGACTTCCCCTTTCAATGTCGTTTTATCTAATGAAATTGGGGTACTTGTTCTTATCTTAGTAAGTAGTTACTTATTAAATTCAAAATTGCAAATGTTTAAATTTATGGCAAATGATGCTAAAAAATACTCTCGTATGTTAGTTGTACTGAGTATTGTCAGTATTGCTTTCTTTACTTATAAGGCTTTTGCAATTATTATTCCTGCGTACGTGTTGTTATCTGTTTTTTTTCATCTAAAAAGAAACAG
>JAMJVX010000048.1 GCA_023558315.1 Flavobacteriaceae bacterium | reverse complement strand
GTGAACCAGATGCTACTTTAACCTACGGACATATCTGGAGCACCACGAGTGGTAATTTAACGACCGCATCATCCAGTAAGACTACACAAGGTCCTACCACAGAAAAGATAAGTTATAGTAGTACGCTTATAAATTTAACGAAAAACACGCGCTACTACACAAGGGCTTATGCGACTAATAGTACAGGTACGGGGTATAGTGAGACAAGTAGTTTCCAAACGCTAAACGATGAAGCAGAACTCTTAAGTTTATCCATAGAAGTTTCCCTATCAGGAGCAAGTAATTATACGCAGACAAGAAGTGTCGCCGCTGGAGACATTACAGGAGAGGCAATTGTTTTCACAAACTTACCCTATGGAAGTACGCAAGCGAGAGTAAGCGCCTTTGAATTATCTCCCCAAGCGAAAGCGATGTTATTAGTAACGCCCTTAACAGGAGGCAGTGTACTAAACATAAGTGGAAATAACATAACCGTAAAAGCAAGTGCTGGGAATAGCAAAGACTACACGATTATTTTAAGAAATGAACTCCCTGTCGCTCCTACGGTTAAAACCTTAACCTCAGAAAGTATTACCATACACACGGCGACATTAAAAGGACAAATCACGAAATTAGGACTGAGTACCCTTAGTGGCTATGGCTTTAGATACAAAACTACCAGTGGTGCATCGTATACGAAAGTATTGAGCGAGAATCTAAATGCAGGAACAGGAATATTTACCTCACAAGTAACAGGATTAGCAGAAAACACAGAGTATACGGTAGAAGCCTTTGCCTCTAATGATGCAGGGAGGAGTTATGGTGAGAGCAGAAGTTTTAGGACGCTGTCCTTACCTGGATTTGGTACGCTAACAGGAGCTACATACACGAGAATAACGATATCAGGCAGTGGAACAAATGCAGTGATAAGTGGTACTTCAATATTAACGAATCTAGGCTCAAGTAATGTCACCCAACATGGACATATTTATAGTACCTCTGCTCAGAATGAGAATTTAGAATTAGGCGAATCCAATGTGCAAGGCACACAATTAGGAGAAAAATCAACTACAGGAGAATTTACAAGTGCTTTAGATAATTTAGCGGCAAATACGTTGTATTACATACGTCCTTATGCGATAAACAATACAGGGACCGCTTATGGCAATCAAACAAGCTTTACTACCCCTGCAGGACTTCCGACTACTACCCTTGGCAATATCGTAGTAGGATTAAGTAGTGCCTCAATCTCAGGAGCGATTACAAACCTAGGAAGTGCAGATGCCACGCT
Source organism: Flavobacteriaceae bacterium (assembly GCA_023558315.1). Lineage (GTDB taxonomy): Bacteria > Bacteroidota > Bacteroidia > Flavobacteriales > Flavobacteriaceae > JAMJVX01. Next base: position 23,077 of record JAMJVX010000048.1, on the reverse strand, counting down.
AACGAACTATGGACATATATGGAGTACGACAAATGATAATTTAACCACAGCGTTAGATACCAAGACGGAGTTAGGAGAAACAACCTCGTTACTAAACTATGGAAGTGTCGCAAGAAACCTAACGAAAAACACCCATTATTTTGTACGCACGTATGCAATTAATTCAGGAGGTACGAGTTATGGAGAGATAGCAGAGTTTACGACCTTAAATAACCAAACATCCATCCATGAATTAACGATTGAATCAGGAAGTTATACCCAAACTAGAAGCGTATCAGGAGGCACGATAACAGGTACTACTATCGCCTACAAAGGTGTTCCCTATGGACAAACGCAAGTGACGGTTACAAATCTAACATTATCAGACCAAGCAAGGGGAACATTACTAGGAGGCGCAACCTTAACTGGAAATACGAGTTTGAGTGTAGGCAGTAATACAGTGACAATCACGGCAAGTGATGGTTCTACTGAAGATTATACGATAACCATTGCAAACGAACTCCCCGTAGCTCCTACAGTGATTACGTTAAGTGCAAGTAGTATAGAATTCACCACCGCCACCTTAGAAGGACAAATCACAAACTATGGTGTAAGTCCATTGAGTGGCTATGGCTTTAGATATGCCCCAGCAACCAATACAGGCAATGTGATAGAGATATTGAGTACCAATATAAACACAGAGACAGGAATCTTTACTAGAGATATTACAGGACTATCCTCAAACACGATGTATTACGTAGGCGCATTTGCATTGAATGATGCAGGAGAAAATACGAATTACGACATTGGAACAATATTTACTACTGATGCATACACCCCACCTACAATAACTACCTTAAGTGCAAGTAGTATTAGTTTCTTCACAGCGACCTTAAATGGAGATATTACTGATACAGGGGATACCCCAATTAGCGGTTATGGATTTATTTACACATCATCTAGTGATGCATCATTGACCCTTACAGGCAGTGGAACACAAGTACAAGTAGGAAGTACTACCAATGCAGGGGCATATACAAATGACCTAACAGGATTGAGTGACAATACTACATATTACTATGTATCGTATGCAAACAATACAGCAGGAACGAGTTATGGAGAAACACAAAGTTTTACGACTCAAGAAGAGGTACTTGTAGTATCCAGTTTAAGTGCGACAGCAATAACCTACACAACGACGACATTACAAGGAGAGATTTTAGATTTAGGAAATAGTGCAATAAGTGGCTATGGCTTTATCTACAGTGCTAGTAGTGGAGACACGCTTACACTTACTGGAACAGGAACGACTATTCAAGTAGGAATTGATAGAGTAGAAGGAGTATTTACAAACAATCTTACAGGGTTAAGTGATAATACGACGTATTATTACGTAGCCTATGCAAGAGACAACCATAGAACAGTATACGGAAATAAAGAAAGTTTTACGACACAAGATATAGGCTCTCCATCGGTAAGTACGACGAGTGCGAGTAATATATCTGGAACAGGGATAGTATTAAGAGGAAACGTGACTAGTTTAGGCGAAGGAAGTTCGCAAGTAAGTCAATATGGATTTGTGTATGGGACATCAACCGTAAGTGGAGATTTATTAGTAGTGAGTGGCAGTGGTGTTTCGGCAGTGTCCTTTGGAGCGCGAAGTAGTTTAGGATTTTTTGAACATACGATTACCACTTTGAGTAGTAATGCTACGTATTATGTAAGAGCGTATGCAACAAACATAGATGGAACGAGTTATGGCGAGCAGCGAACTTTTGTACCGAATAATGATGCAAGTAACCAATTGATAGGCATCGCTAATGCACAGCAATTACAAGGTATGAGAGATAATTTAGCGGGACATTATATCCAAATTGCAGACATTGACCTCAGTGGTAGTGGGATTACGAATTTTGAGCCCATTGGAAGTGCTGGAGTAATAGCTTTTTATGGTTCATTTAATGGAAATGGCTATGTGATACGTAACTTAACTATAAATAGACCTAATAGTGAATGGGTAGGTTTGTTTAATGTGACTAACGGCTTAGCTAAAATTGAAAATGTTGCATTAGAAAATGTAAATATAGTAGGAAATAGTAATGTGGGTGGGTTAGTAGGCTTAGTTTTAGGATCGGGTAGTGGGTATATAAAAAATTCATATACTACGGGTACAGTAGAAGCTGTTTTAAGTCGAGCAGGAGGATTGATTGGTGGGTATTACAGTGATTGTAAATTAGAAAATAACTACTCTAGTGCAAATGTTAGAAATAGACAATACTACAATTCAGCTTATATAGGTGGGTTGATAGGATGGATTGATCAAACATGGAATTTTGAAAATTGTTATGCAACGGGAGCAGTGTATGGATTTGGGAGTAAAGTTGGAGGTTTAGTAGGAGATATGTACTCCTATCAAAGTGTAATTATGAATACTTATTCTTTAGGAAAAGTATTAGGTCATACGAAATTAGGAGGTTTACTAGGAGTTGCTGATGTTGGTTCAACTGTAACAAATTCATATTGGAACTCAAACACAAGCGGACAAAATACTTCAGCAGGTGGAACAAGTAGAACCTCATCGCAAATGCTAGGTGGAAGTAGTAATTTTTCTGGCTTTAATGAAACAGTGTGGGATTTTCCATCAAATAGTTATCCCATCTTAAAAAACCACATCTCTCCACCAGATAGACAAGCAGTACATCAAGCCTTAGGACTTTTACAGTTATCGGTGTCTGGAAGTGACTTTTTTGGGGGGGCAGTAATTCAACGAGAAATAACTACAAGTGCCAATGCTGTTTCTAGTTCTGGATTGACTTTATTTACTTTAGATGTAAATGCGGATGCCCCAAACAATAGCACTAGAGTGGACTATTGGGATTGTTCAGCGGGTACAGGAAATACTATTCTAACTACTAATTCTGTAAATGGTACTAGCGTTTCTCTTCAATTTGCTTCTGGAACTACAAGCACAAACGCTTGGAGTAAAGCAAGTGGTACAAGTTGTGATGTAGTTCGTTCTACTAGCGGAACGAATCCTGTCTCTGGAGATAGATTAGTTGTTGAAGCAGTTATCACAAAAGGAAGTGAAAGCTATACGGAAAGTTTTAATATTAGGTTTGAGAATTAAATATAGTATTTATTAATCTACTCTAGACATCTACTAATCGCAAGTATTTTATTTTGTGTTTCCTCGTATTCCATTAATGGGTTACTTTCTGCTGTTATTCCTGCACCTCCATATAAGGTATACTCATTATTATTTGCAAAAGAAGTACATCTAATATTTACAAATAACTTCGCTTTTGTAGAATTTTTAACTACACCTAGAAATCCTGTATAATACTCTCTTTTACTGGCTTCCTGTTTACTAATAAAACTATGTGCTTTATCTTTAGGGACGCCACAAACAGCAGGGGTTGGATGCAATACTTTTATTAAATATTTTACTGTAAAGTCTGTATCAACAGCGGTAATTTTAGTTTTTAAATGTGCTATATTTCCAACTTTAATTGTCTTTAAAGCTCCTTCTTTTATTTTACTGTTTTTGAATTTTTGTTTTAAATTATCGGTAATATATTCTGTGACAATATTTTGCTCCTTTTTTTCTTTATTGCTCCAATTAAACTTATCTTGAGTAGATATTGTTCCCGCTAATGCAACCGTTTGCATTTTATTATGCTTTAAGGAGAAAAGTTGTTCAGGTGTAGCTCCAAGCCAAGTTCCTACTTTCGGATGATGCCATAAATACACAAAAGCATTATTATACAGTGATAATAAGTTTTCAAATGTCTTTATGGGGATTGCATTTTTTCCTTTTATTTTTTGTTGTCTAGATAAAACAACTTTATAAATATTTTTTGAATGAATCTCATTTATTGCCTTTTCTACACTTGCTATAAATTCCTTTTTATTATTTGCCTCAAAACCCTTGTTTATAGAAAATAATTTATCATTTGATGGATTATATGCTATTTTTTTGTGGTAGGTATCTGGGATATAAATCGTACTATCTTCATTTAAAAAGGGGGCAAAAACAAATCCACTTTCCTTAAAATTAGTTGTTTTTAATATTGAATTTTCCTTTTGGTAGTATAAATGTATTTTTTTTTTTGAAGGATATCTAAAAGCTACAAAAGGATGATTAGAATTCCATAAATTTTCAATACTATCCGCTAGATTAGAACCCATTTATTTCTTTGAAATGGAAATTGTTAATAATTTACAATGAGAGATAATCTCTTTAGATTCATTTCTGATTTGTATATTCCAAACTTGGGTTGTTCTACCCATATGGATACTTTTTGCAGTGGCATACACATATCCCTCTTTTACTGTTTTAATATGGTTTCCAGAAATTTCTAACCCATAATTATGAGTAGTATTTTCTTCATTGCAAAATATTTGTGACGCAGCGCTTCCTACAGTCTCTGCTAATGCCATGGTGGCACCCCCATGAAGGATTCCCATCGGTTGATGGACTTTTGAATTTACAGGCATTCTTGCCGTTAACGTATTTTTCTCAATGTTTACATCTACAAATTCTATGCAAAGGGTCTCCATTAGAGTCCCTTTGCATCTTTTATTACAAAAAGTTAGAATTTGTTCTTTATTATTCATTGTTATGAGAAAAAATAAAATCTATTTTACTTCTTCAAAATCTACATCTTGAACATCCCCGTCATCTCCTGATTTCTTACTATCCTCTGCGGGATTTTTTGTAGAAGAAGTATTTCCTGCTCCTTGAGATTTATTTTTATCAGCTTCAGCCTTATACATTTCTTCTGAGGCATTTTTCCACGCTTCATTTATCTTCTCTAATGATTTATCTATTGCTGCTAAATCTTTTTCTCCATGTGCTTTTTTCAAATCTTTCAAAGCATCTTCAATAGGTTTTTTCTTATCGGCAGAAAGTTTATCTCCAAACTCTTTCAATTGTTTTTCCGTTTGAAAAATCATAGCATCAGCGCTATTAACTTTATCAATTTCCTCTTTAGCTTTTTTGTCAGCTTCTGCATTAACCTCTGCTTCCTTCTTCATTTTCTCAATTTCTTCTTCAGTAAGTCCAGATGAAGCCTCTATACGAATATTTTGAGATTTATTTGTAGCTTTATCTAACGCACTAACTTTTATAATCCCATTTGCATCAATATCAAAGGTTACTTCAATCTGAGGCACTCCTCTAGGTGCAGGTGGAATACCATCTAAGTGAAAGCGTCCTATGGTCTTATTATCTTTCGCCATACTTCTTTCCCCTTGTAATACGTGAATTTCTACAGAAGGTTGATTGTCTGCCGCTGTTGAAAACACTTGTGATTTTTTAGTTGGAATTGTGGTATTTGACTCTATTAATTTAGTCATTACACTTCCCATAGTTTCAATACCTAATGAAAGTGGAGTCACATCTAATAATAATACATCTTTCACTTCTCCCGTCAAAACACCTCCTTGAATCGCTGCTCCAATGGCGACTACTTCATCAGGATTTACTCCTTTTGAAGGAGCTTTGCCAAAGAAATTTTCAACTTCTGATTGGATTATAGGTATCCTTGTTGAACCTCCTACCAATATAATTTCATCTATATCTGTAGTTGATAAATTAGCGTCCTTAAGTGCATTTTTTACTGGATCCATTGAGCGTTTCACTAAATCATCTGTGATTTGTTCAAACTTTGCTTTAGTCAAAGTTGTGACTAAGTGCTTTGGTCCAGACTCAGAAGCCGTTATATATGGAAGATTTATCTCAGTTTGTGTTGACGAAGAAAGTTCTATTTTTGCTTTTTCAGCAGCTTCTTTAAGTCTTTGATGAGCAATTGAATCTTTTCTTAAATCAACCCCTTCATTTTTCAAGAAATCTTCTGCTAACCAATCAATAATATGTTGGTCAAAATCATCCCCTCCTAAATGTGTATCTCCATTGGTAGAAAGTACTTCAAAAACTCCATCCCCTAATTCAAGAATAGAAATATCAAATGTTCCTCCTCCTAAATCATATACTGCTATTTTTTTATTAGAATTTGCTTTATCTAAACCATATGCTAATGCAGCTGCAGTAGGCTCATTAATAATTCGTTGCACTTTTAATCCTGAAATTTCACCCGCTTCTTTTGTGGCTTGTCTTTGAGCATCATTAAAATATGCTGGAACCGTTATCACAGCCTCAGTTACTGCTTGTCCTAGATAATCTTCTGCTGTTTTTTTCATTTTTTGTAACACCATTGCTGATAATTCTTGTGGAGTATATAAACGTCCATCAATATCCACTCTTGGTGTATCGTTATCTCCTTTGACAACGCTATAAGTAACATTTTTAACTTCTTTGGCTGATTCTGAGAACTTATTCCCCATAAATCTTTTGATAGAAGATATTGTTTTAGTAGGATTAGTCACAGCTTGTCTTTTTGCTGGATCTCCTACTTTTATTTCTCCTTTTTCTACAAAGGCAATTACAGATGGAGTTGTTCTTTTCCCCTCTGCATTAGGTATAACAACAGGCTCATTTCCTTCCATAACAGAAACACATGAATTTGTTGTTCCCAAATCTATTCCAATTATTTTGCTCATAATTTATTATTTAATTTTACATTATCAACTCAATCTTTATGCCACTTAAAATTATATGACAAAATGTCTCTTTTTTATTTTAAAACTGATTATTTGATATTAATAATTATAAATAATGACTACTTTTGTTACATACTATTAAAAAATGAATTCTTTTAAAAATGTTATTGAAATAGAAGGAGCGCGAGTTCATAATTTAAAAAATATAAATTTAAAAATCCCTAGAGATAAATTAGTAGTAATAACTGGACTCTCTGGTAGCGGAAAATCATCATTAGCTTTTGATACAATTTATGCGGAAGGACAGAGAAGATATATAGAAACTTTTTCAGCATATGCACGTCAATTCTTAGGCAACTTAGAAAGGCCAGATATTGATAAAATTGAAGGACTTTCTCCTGTAATCGCTATTGAACAAAAAACCATTTCAAAAAATCCAAGATCCACTGTAGGAACAATGACAGAGATTTATGATTTTTTAAGACTTCTTTTTGCGCGTATTAGCAATGCGTATAGTATAAAAACAAATAAAAAAATGAAAACTTACAATGAAAATCAGATTGTAGAACTCATTTTAAAAAAATATGAAAATCATAGGATTACTTTACTTGCTCCAATAGTTCAATCTAGGAAAGGACATTATAGGGAACTTTTTGAAAATCTTATGAAAAAAGGATTTGTCTCTGTACGTGTAGATTCTAAAATCTTACCCTTAGAAAAAGGCATGAAAGTAGATAGGTATAAAACACATGACATTGAGTTAGTTATTGATACATTAGACATAACAAGGGATGAAAAATCTACAAAAAGACTAATTGAATCAATAAAAATAGCGATGAATAATGGGAACTCTAACCTTTTAGTTATCGATGATAAAAATAAAGTTTCTTACTTTAGTAAACATTTAATGTGTCCTGACACGGGAATTTCCTACCCAAACCCCGAACCCAATACTTTTTCTTTCAACTCTCCAAAAGGGATGTGTCCAAAATGTAAGGGATTAGGTCTTTATCATAAAGTAAACACAAAAAAGATTATACCAGACCCTTCAATATCTATTCAAAATGGGGGAATTATTCCATTAGGGAGTTATAAAAATACATGGGCATTTAATCAATTAGATGCTATAGCTAAAAAATATAATTTTAAATTAATTACTCCCATAAATAAAATTCCAGAGGAAGCTATGAAAATTATTTTGCGAGGCGGAAAAGAAAAATTTTCTATAGTTTCTAAAGAAATAGGGATTACTAAGGATTATCATATTGATTACGAAGGAATTGAAAATTTTATTGAAAATCAATTTAAAGAAAATGATTCTATGAGAATAACAAGGTGGGCTGAAGAGTTTATGGATAAGGTAACTTGTGATGATTGTAATGGGTCAAGATTAAAAAAAGAATCCTTGTTTTTTAAAATCACAAATAAGAATATTTTTGACTTAACAAAAATGGACTTAGATAATTTGATGAATTGGATTGTTGAATTACCTAATGAATTATCTGAAAAAGAATATTTAATTGGGGAAGAAATTATAAAAGAATTAAAGACTAGAATACAGTTTTTACTTGATGTTGGGTTAAATTATTTATCCTTAAATAGAGTTTCCTCCTCTCTTTCAGGGGGTGAATCTCAACGAATACGATTAGCCACTCAAATTGGCTCACAACTTGTGGGAGTTCTTTACATATTAGATGAACCAAGTATCGGGTTACATCAAAAAGATAATAAAAAGTTAATTCAATCCTTAAAATCACTACGCGATATTGGGAATTCTATTATTGTAGTGGAACATGATAAAGAAATGATAGAAAATGCTGATTATTTAATTGATATAGGTCCGCATGCTGGCAAAAATGGAGGAAAGGTTGTGTTTTCTGGTACTTCTAAAAATTGGAAAAACACAAATACTATTACCACAAACTATCTTAATGGGCTAAGTAATATAATTATTCCTAAGAATAGAAGAAAGGGAACAAAAGAAATTACACTTACTAACTGTAGCGGAAATAATCTTAAAAATATAACGGTTTCTTTTCCTCTTGAAGTTATGATTGCCGTAACTGGAGTATCTGGCAGTGGAAAATCTACCTTAATCAATAATACTTTATATCCTATTTTAAATAGTCATTTTTTTAATGGAGTAAAAAAACCTTTACCTTATGAGAAGATAGAAGGTTTGGAAAATATAGATAAAGTAATTAGCATTAACCAGTCTCCTATTGGGAGAACTCCCCGAAGTAATCCAGCAACATATACCGGTGTGTTTAGCGAAATACGAAATCTTTTTTCAATTGTTCAAGAAGCAAAGGTCAGAGGATATAAAGCGGGAAGATTTAGTTTTAATGTCACAGGAGGCAGATGTGAAACATGTAAAGGAGGGGGGTTGAAAAAAATAGAAATGAATTTTTTACCTGATGTTTACGTGTTATGTGAATTATGTCAAGGAAAAAGGTTTAACAGAGAAACTTTAGATATCAGATATAAAGGAAAATCCATCAATGATGTTTTGGAAATGACAATTAATCAAGCATGTTTGTTTTTTAAAGATATTCCTAAAATATTCACTAAACTAAAAACCATCCAAGACGTGGGATTAGGATATATTGCACTAGGTCAATCTGCCACTACCCTTTCTGGAGGAGAAGCGCAAAGAATAAAATTAGCCACAGAATTATCAAAAAAAAGTACAGGAAAAACATTTTATATCTTAGATGAACCAACTACGGGACTTCATTTTGAAGACATCAAGGTTTTAATGAAAATATTAGATTTACTTGTACAAAAAGGAAATACAGTAGTCATTATTGAACACAATTTAGACGTTATAAAAATGGCAGATTATATAATTGATTTAGGATATGATGGCGGTAAAAACGGCGGAGAAATTATAGTAACTGGAACTCCTGAAGAAATTATGTCTAACACTAAAAGTCACACCGCAAAATTTTTAAAAGAAGAATTAGTTTAAATTATGAAAATAGTTCGCATTACCCTTATTTGTTTTTTGTTTTATCAATGTCTATATTCACAAATTAAATCTGAAATAAAGATTGACGCTACTCTTAATCCAGATAAAAACACAATTACAATTTCTCAGAAAATCAATATTAAGAATACAAGTGACACTTCTTTAAATTTCATTTACTTAAATGACTGGAGTCATGCTTATAGTGGAGTTGAAACACCTCTTTCTAAAAGATTTACAGATGAATTTAAAAGAAAATTTTATTTGAAATCTAAAGACAAACTAGGGTTTACTAAGGATTTAACTATTTCTAATTCTGACAAAATTTTACTCTGGAATCGATTAGAAAATCAATCAGATATAGTGAAACTCAATTTAGAAGAAAGTTTATCTCCAAATGATAGTATTGTATTAGATTTAAAATATACTGTAAAAATACCTGAAGACAATTTTACAGGGTATGGATATACCTCTCAAAATGAATTCATATTGAGGTATTGGTATATTGTTCCAAGCTTATTTGCTGAAAATAAATGGATTACTGATAGCCATTATGCGTTAGATGATATGAGTTTAAACAAGATAAGTTATACTATTAATTGGACTTATCCTGGAAATTATACCTTAATAGGTTCGCTAAATGAAAAAGAAACAATTACAGATAATTCAACACAAAGTAAGCATTCTTTATTTCAAGGAAAAAGCCAAACAGATTTACAATATCATTTCTATTTGAAAAATAAGTTCAAATCATTTAAAGTCCAAAATCAAACTATAGCCACAGATGTATTTCATAACGAATTAGATAGCCTCATTCCTCAAAAAAGTATAGACAAAATAATTTCTTTTATTGAAGGAGAAACAACTACAAAAAATACTCCAGAAAAAATAATTGCTTCAAAATCTATATACAATCGAAATCCATATTACGGCACTAACCTTTTATCACAGGTAACACAATTTGTTTCACAACTCACAAAGATTAAGTTCGTTGAAGAATCACTAGGCAATGAACTATTAAATGAACTAATATTTTTTAAAATATATAGTTTAAATTATCTGAATGAAATAATACCAGTCAACAAGAGAAAAGATGCATGGATTATTGAAGGATTACAAATATATTTAACAATTAAATATTTAGACACTTACTATCCTAATCAAAAAATTGTTGATAAACTACCTATAATAGGAGGTTTAGGTTCAAAATCATTTCAAAAATTTATAGCGTTTTTATTGCCTAATGAACTTCTGGACATGGAATTTAAAGAGCAATTTTTATTTTTAAATGAATTTGCATTAAGAGGTAATATTAACCAAGAAGCATCATTAGCAAAAGACAAACTTATAAAATTTAATGAAGACTCTGTAAATCCTTCATATGTAGGTGTGGGCTTTTCATATTTAGAACAATATATAGGCGAAGAAAAACTAAAATTAGCGATTAATAATTTCATTTCAAAAAAGGAATTTAAAACGGCAAATGATTTAAATGAATCAATACAAGAAGCGACTGATAAAGATGTAAGTTGGTTTTTTGATGATTATTTAGGTTCGAGAATCCCTGTAGATTATAAAATAAGCAAGGTGAGTTATTCTAAGGATTCAATTTTTGCGAAAATAAAAAATAAACCAAAAAAATCAATTCCTTACCAAGTAGCTTTAGTAAAAGGAGATTCTGTTTTAAAAAGTATTTGGGTAGAACCCAAAGAAAATAAATCCTCTACTATTAGGTTAAAAAATGAAAACGCAGATTATTTAGCAATAAATCCTTACCAAACTATCCCAGAAATAAATCGTAAAAACAATTGGTATTATATCAAGAAAAAGAGAAAAATGAAACCCTTTCGATTCCCTGTTTTAGGAGATAAAGAAAGTGAGTTACACAATGATGTATTTTGGTCTCCCATAATAAATTTCAAAAACATATATGAAGGTTTAAGTGTAGGAATGAGAATGCATAATATAGGTTTTAAACCTAAATTAAATATCATTGATGTGAGTCCTACTTATGGGTTTGGAACAAATAGTTTAATTGGAGGGGGAAGTTTTAGTAAACTAAAATATTTTTACAACAAAAAATTATATTTAATAAGTTACGGTTTAGGGGTACGTTCTAGTTATTTTGACACAAATTCTAGATATAACAGTCTAAATTTAAATTACAGATTCTTTTTTCGTCCTGAAAATATTAGATTAAATCAAGGTTCCTTTTTATCTTTTGATTTCGTTAATATTTCAAGGTCATACGGTGATAATGTAATTCGACAAGATGAAGAAGTAGATTACGCTATATTTAATGTAAGATATCGTTTTTTAAATGAACATATAGTTAGATATATGGATTTTGATGCTGATTTACAAGTTGGTTCAAGTTTTGGAAAATTGAATATCACTGCAGATAGAAGAATATTATTTAACGACAGTAGATTGCTTTCATTGCGTTTATACGCGGGTAGTTTTTTATGGAAAAATACTGATTCTGACTTTTTTGACTACTCTATAAATAGACCCAAAGATTATTTATTTAGATATAGATACTATGGGTATTCTGAAAAAACAGGTATTGAAAGTCAAGAATTTGTGTTAAATGAAGGGGGATTCAAATCTGATTTTGAAAATCCTTATGTCAGTAATTTTTTGATAACTAGTAATGTGAGTTATAGTCTATGGAAATGGTTAGAAGTATATGGAGATTTTGGATACATTAAAAATTTTAACGGAAATGGTCTTTTTGTACATGATTCTGGTATACGTTTTAATTTTCTCCCTGATTATTTTGAATTGTTCTTCCCCATTCATTCTTCTGCATCTAATCAAAGTTGGGAGTTTTTAAAACCTAACTATCATGAGAAAATTCGTTTTACAATTATTATAGATCAACGTTTATTTCAACTTTTCCAAAGAAAATTATTTTAAAAAATTTATTTTATTATTTTTGATGAAATTTAATAAATGATGCTTTTATCCCCCTCTATTTTATCTTCTAATTTTGGAATTTTAGAAAAAGAACTATTAATGTTAAATGAAAGTTCTTGTGATTGGGTTCATATTGATGTAATGGATGGTGTATTTGTCCCTAATATCTCTTTTGGTTTTCCCGTTTTAGAAGTTATAAAAAATACAAGTCTTAAACCCTTAGATATTCATCTGATGATTACAAATCCTGATAAATATATTGAAAAATTTGCCTCATACAAACCTGAGGTTTTAACTGTTCATTTTGAAGCTTGTACACATCTGCATCGCACAATTCAAAAAATTAAGTCTTATGACATCAAAGCTGGGGTGGCAATTAACCCACACACGCCCATTAATAGTCTTGAGTCAATTATTAATGAAATTGATGTTGTATGTATTATGTCAGTAAATCCTGGATTTGGTGGACAGGTCTTTATTGAAAATACTTTTAGCAAAATCAAAGCACTTAAAAATTTAATTACCAAACAAAAGAGCAATACATTAATACAAATAGATGGAGGAGTTTCAGATAAAAATGCGGCTGCATTATTAAAAGAGGGTAGCGATATTCTTGTAGCAGGAAATTATATTTTTAAATCTAATGACCCAAAAGACAACATTAATAAATTAAAAAATATAAAATAAATATAGTAATTAATCGTTATTAAATTATAATTTTGCAAATATTCATATCCTTTTATGAAAAATTTTAATATTAAAACCTTTTATTCTTTATTAATCATTTTTACTGCTATTATAGTAGTTTCATGTGCAGGGGCTCATAAAAAAACTAGAACATCCTATGCTACAGGCTGGGAAAATAATATACATTCTCTTGGATTTCATTATCAATCCGCTTATGGTGGTATGGAAATACCCCCTGGATTAGTTTATATTGATGGTAGTTCTTTTACCAAAGGACAAGTTCAAGATGATTTCATGAAAGATTATAACAACGCCCCCTCTCAACAGTATGTAAGATCTTTTCTTATGGATGAAACAGAGGTGACAAATGTTATGTATCTAGAGTATTTATTTTGGTTAAAAAAAGTTTTTCCAATTTCTGATAATAATAATTATAGACTTTTATATGATGGTGCTTTACCTGATACTTTAGTATGGTTAAACAGACTAGGTTCATTTCAAGAATTAGTAGTAAATTATTTAAGACATCCCGCATACTCTGAATACCCTGTAGTAGGTGTTAGTTGGGTTCAGGCAGTACAATTTTCTGAATGGAGAACAGACAGAGTGAATGAACATTTATTAGAAAAAAAAGGATACTTATTGAAAGATACTAGGTATTACGAATCAAATGAGAGTAGTATATTTAGTACAGATACATACTTGAAAAATCCATATGCAGTTTATGGAGGTAGACTTTTTAGCGATTCAATAAGGGGGCGTAAAGCAGATCCAGTTATTGATGAATTAAATCCAGAAGACACTACTAGATATGTTATTGCAGGAATTGAAAAAGGAATTCTTTTTCCCTCTTATAGATTGCCTACTGAAACAGAGTGGGAATTTGCGGCTTTAGCTTTAAAAGGAAAGAGAGTATATAATTCATATAGAGGTAAAAATAAATATCCATGGAATGATAAATACGTTCGTTCTAGAGATAAAAAAACGGAAGGCGATTTATTAGCTAATTTCAAAATAGGTAAAGGTAATTACGCAGGTATTAGTGGTTGGAGTGATGATTTCGCTTCAATTACATCAAGAGTAGCTTCATATCCCCCAAATAATTTTGGACTTTATGATATGGGTGGAAATGTAGCAGAATGGGTCGCTGATGTATATAGACCAATAATTGACGATGAATTTAATGATTTTAACTACTTTAGGGGAAATGTGTTTATGAAAAATGTAATAGGACCTGATGGTAAAAGTGAAGTGTTAAATGAAATAGTTTTTGATACTCTACAAAATGGTAAATTGGTAGCTGCTGGATTGCCGGGAACTTTAAATAAAGTTAATATTGATGAAACTGATACTTTTCTAAGACAAAACTTCAATGAGAGTGATAATCGTAATTATAGAGATGGTGATAAAGAATCTACTAGACTTTATGATTTAAGTCAAGACGGGCAAAAAGATAATCGTGTAGAAACATCTAAAATGTACAACTCCCCAAATTCATCAATAAGTGTGGATGAGAATAACAATATAATATTAGAACCTGACAAATCTAATAACCGAACAAGTTTAATCAATGATGAAGCAAGAGTATATAAAGGAGGCTCATGGAGAGATCAAGAATATTGGTTAGACCCAGCACAAAGAAGATTTTTACCGCAATACATGGCAACTGAATATTTAGGATTTAGATGTGCCATGAGTATCATTGGACAAGAATAATTATAACATTTCTCTGAACATATTTATAGGAATTAATATACTTTATTAATTGGATATAAAATCACTTCATAAAGCATTTCTCCTTTCATCTGGAGTATCAATCGATAGTAGAGATACTCAACAAAATACTATATTTTTCGCTTTAAAAGGAAAAAGAGATGGAAATTTATTTATTAATGATGCTTTAAAAAATGGAGCAAACTATGTTGTTTCTGACGATAAGACTCTCTGTTCAACCAATAAAAACTTTTATTATTTTAAAGACACTCTTCAAGCACTTCAAGATTTAGCTAATTATCATAGAAATCTTTTTAAAATCCCTGTTATTGGGTTAACAGGATCAAATGGGAAAACAACTACCAAAGAATTATTCTATTCTGTTTTATCCCAAAAATTTGAAACTTTTGCTACAAAAGGAAATTATAACAATCATATTGGAGTACCCCTTACTCTTTTAAAAATAAAAAAATCTACTGAAATAGCGATTATTGAAATGGGAGCAAGTGCACAAAATGAAATAAGTTTGCTATCAAATATAGCTAATCCAACTATAGGATTAATAACAAATTTTGGAGATGCGCATTTAGAGGGATTTGGAAGCATCGAAGGGGTTATTAAAGGAAAGTCCGAATTATATACTTATTTGCAACAAAATAAAGCGACTATTCTAGCAAATGCTGATGACAAAAAACAGATGGAGCTATTAAACAAATACCCCATTTTCAGTTATGGCGCTATAAATAATGCTTCAGTAAATGTAGATAAGGAAATAAATCAATTAGGGTATGTGTCTATAAAATTTGAAAACACAACAGTAAAATCAAATTTAATGGGTGACTATAATTTTCAAAATATTGCATCTGCTGTAGCAATTGGAAAATATTTTAACATTGAAAATGAATATATTAAAAAAGGTATAGAAAATTATATACCCGAAAATAACCGTTCGCAATTTATTGAGAGCAAAAGAAATAAAATATTATTAGATACGTACAACGCAAATCCAACCAGTATGAAAAGTGCCTTACTTTCATTTTTTAATAGTGCATTAGATAATAAAATTTTAATTTTAGGAGATATGTTAGAATTAGGGATTTACGAAGAAGAAAAACACCAAAACATTATTGATTTAGTAATGAAAAATAGATATGAGAAAGTGTTTTTTGTAGGTTCCGTTTTTTATAAAATACTTGCTCGAAATTCAAAAACAAATGCTTATATTTTTAAAACTGTTGATGAACTTATCACTCGTTTAAAAGATAAATCTTTGACTAATAAATCTATTTTCATAAAAGGTTCTAGAGGTATTCAATTAGAAAAAGTAGTTTCTGAGCTGTAATTTTTAACATTACACTTTCACTACTTTATTAATACTTTTAATTTTTTTAATATTTAACATTAATTGGTTAAGAACTATTTGATTCTTAACGCCCATTTGCATTTTTCCTGTAAAAATACCATCTTCAGAGTTAAAGTTTATATTCCTAATATTTATATTCATGTCCGAAGAAATCAACTTTGTAATCTGATGTAAAGTTCCTACAGTATCTATCCCAACTATGTTTAAAGAAGCAATAAATTCTTTTGATTCTGAATCGGTCCAACTTGCTGTTACCATTCTATAGGCAAAATTAGATTGTAACTCTATTGCATTTTTACAACTATTTTTATGCACCTCCAAACCTCCATTATTAAATGAATGAAACCCAAAAATTGCATCCCCTAAAATTGGGTTACAACATGAAGCTAAAGAGTAAATCAAATTTTGTTTTTTTGTTCCAAATAGAATTTCATTGTTAGCATTTCTTAAATTCAACTTAGGCTTATTGCTTTTTGCATAAGAATTTCTTTGGAAAATATTTAAGAAATTTCTATTGTAATAGTTTACAAAACTTCTAATAGCTTTATTATCAATTTTTTTCTTTGCGACTCTATCATAAAGCTCACTTTCATCATTGACCGAAAAATAATGTAGCGCTTGATTAATTACTCTTTTATTTGTATTAATTTTTATGTACTTTAATTTTCTTCTAAATAATTCTTTGCCATAAGCCTCAATTCTTTCCTTATCTTTATTTAAATATAACTTTATGGATTGTCTTGCTTTTGATGTAATTACATAATTTAACCAATCTGGCATTGGTTTAATACTTTCGCTAGAAATTATTTCTACTACATCACCACTTTTCAATTTAGTGCTTAAAGGAACTAATGCTCCATTTAATTTTGCCCCTTCTGTTTTATTTCCTACCTGAGAATGTATACTATATGCAAAATCTAATACAGAGGAACCTTTTGGTAATGATTTAACGTCCCCTTTAGGAGTAAAAATAAATATTTCATCAATATATAAACTCAATTTAAAATTTTCTACAAAATCTAATGCGTTATCATTATTGTTTTGAAGTGTATCTTTTATATAATTAAGCCATTCATCAATTTTATCTATTTTTTCATTTTGTTTATACTTATAATGTGCCGCATACCCCTTCTCTGCTATTTCATGCATACGTTCTGATCTAATTTGAACTTCAATCCATTTATTTTTAGGACCTAAAACCGTAAGATGTAACGCTTCATAACCTGTAGATTTTGAAGTAGAAATCCAATCTCTTAATCTAGTTGGATTGTGTGTAAATTCCTTGGTAAGAACAGAAAATATTTGCCAAGCTTTTATCCTTTCATCCGCCAAAGTGCTCTTGTATATAATCCTAATCGCAAACTTATCGTAAATTTCTTCATAAGAAATTTTCTTTATATTCATTTTTTTATAAATAGAATATATTGATTTATTCCTACCATGAATAACACAATTTAAATCTTCTTTTTCAAGTTTATTTGCAACTAAATCTGAAAACTCTTTAATATAACTATCTTGTACATCTGATTCTTCTTTTATCTTTTTACTTATAAAATTATAACTCTCATTGTCTATATATTTTAAACTTAAATTTTCTAATTCATTTTTTATATTATACAATCCCATCCTATGAGCCAAAGGGGCATATATATATAATGTTTCTGATGAAATTTTTATTTGTTTATGCGTAGGCATTGCCTCCATTGTTTGCATATTATGCAATCTATCCGCTATTTTTATTAAAATAACCCTAATGTCATCGTTTAAGGTAAGTAGCATCTTTCTAAAATTCTCTGCTTGAAATGAAATATTTACATCTTTTTTAAGATTAGATATTTTTGTAAGCCCAACTACAATTTTTGTAATGGTTTTTCCAAAAATATTTTCAATATGCTTTTCAGAAAATTTTGTGTCTTCAATAACATCATGTAATAATGCAGCGGATATAGAGGCTGCATCTAACCCAATCTCCGAGGCAACAATTTTTGCAACACTAATAGGATGAAAAACATAAGGCTCTCCTGTTTTCCTATATTGGTCTTTGTGAGCATTAACTGCGGTATCAAATGCAAGTCTTATATCTTTTTTATCCTCATCACTTAAATTTTGATAACTTATCCTTAGTAATTCTTTATATTCACTTACTAATTTCTTTTCATTTTTCTTTATATCTGTAACCATTTCTTTCATATTCCAAAAATATAAAAAATATATTTACCTTTGCCGTTTTTAAATTTTTTATGAAAATAGCGATTGTTGGTTCTACTGGAATGGTTGGACGTACTATGTTAAATATTTTAGAATATAGTAATATATCGATTAGCGAATTATTACCCGTAGCATCTAAAAAATCTATCGGAAAATCAATTACTTTTAAAGGTAAAAAATATTTGGTTACTAGTATTGAGAATGCTATAGAACAAAAGCCAGATATTGCGTTGTTTTCTGCTGGAGGAAATATATCGCTAGAGTGGGCACCAAAATTTGCAGAAGTTGGAACGGTTGTAATAGATAATTCTTCTGCATGGAGAATGGACGCTACAAAAAAACTCATTGTTCCAGAGATTAACGCCAACTTATTAACAAAAGAAGACAAAATCATTGCTAACCCAAATTGTTCAACGATTCAATTAGTAATGGCTTTAGCACCTATCCATAAAACATATGGAATAAAAAGGTTAGTGATTTCAACATATCAATCAGTCACTGGAACTGGAAAAGCAGCAGTAACACAACTGGAAAACGAAAAAAACAATCAACCCTCAGAAAAAACATATCCACATCCTATTCATAATAATTTAATTCCTCACTGCGATGTTTTCCAAGAAAATGATTACACAAAGGAAGAATTAAAACTAGTAAATGAAACACGTAAAATATTAGGCGATGATACTATAAAAATTACTGCCACAGCGGTTCGCGTTCCAGTTGTAGGTGGGCACAGCGAGTCAGTAAATATTACCTTAAAAAAAGAATACGACTTAAAAGCCTTAAAAAAACTTTTAGCAAATACCGAAGGAGTTGTATTAAAAGATAATCCAGCAAAAAATGAATATCCTATGCCTATAGACGCTGAAGGAAAAGACGAGGTATTTGTAGGGCGTATTAGAAGAGATTTCTCAGAAGAAAACGCACTAAATATGTGGGTAGTTTCAGATAATTTAAGAAAAGGCGCAGCTACAAATACGATACAAATCGCTAAGTATTTACTAGAAAATGTTTTGTAATTAGATTTAATTCAACTCTTTTGAAGACTCAATCACTTTGCTCTCTAATTCTTTCCTAAAAGCAATGAGTTTTTCTTGAACAGTCGTATCACTCACTCCTAATACTTGTGCGGCTAATATCCCAGCGTTTTTTGCGCCATTTAATGCTACCGTAGCTACAGGAATTCCTGAGGGCATTTGAAGAATAGACAAAACAGAATCCCAACCATCTATAGAATTTCTTGACTTGATAGGAACACCAATCACTGGCAAAGGGCTTACTGACGCTATCATCCCAGGTAGGTGTGCCGCCCCACCAGCACCTGCTATGATTACTTTTATTCCTCTTGCGTGTGCTTCTTTCCCATAAGAAAGCATTTTTTCTGGGGTGCGATGTGCCGAAACGATATCTACTTCTACAGGTATTTTTAACTCTTTTAAGAAATCTATCGCCTCTTGCATTACAGGTAAATCTGATTTGCTACCCATTATAATTGCTACTTTATTCATATTTATTAATTTTAAGTATTTTTTTTTATATTTTTTCTATTGCTACTGCAATTCCCATACCACCCCCTATACACATAGTAGCCAATCCATTTTTTGCTTTTCGTCTTTGCATTTCATGCACTAATGTTCCTAATATCCTTGTGCCAGAAGCCCCAATTGGATGACCTAATGCAATAGACCCTCCGTTTACGTTTGTTATTTCTCTTTTTAGATTCAACTCTTTTTCTACTGCAATGGAAGTTGCTGCAAAAGCTTCATTATTCTCAATGAGGTCAAAATCTTCAATTTTCATGTTTAAAGACTTTAACAATTTTCTAACAGCAAAGACAGGTCCCAATCCCATGAATTTTGGGTCTAAACCTTCATCTGCCCAACCCATTATTCTTGCTATAGGTTTTAATTGATGGGTTTGTATAGCTTTTTCATCTGCTAATAAAACAAATGCCGCTCCATCGTTAATCCCAGAAGCATTACCGGGAGTCACTGTACCCTCTTTTTCAAATACAGGATTTAAACTTCCTAACTTCTCTAAAGTTACTTCAGGTTTTGGGTGTTCATCTATATAATTAGTAATCTTTTTGTTTTGGAAATATGTATCGTCTATAATTTCACTTTGAAAAAGGTCTTTCTCATAAGCCCTTTGATATTTCTGTTGAGATTCTAAAGCAAATGTATCTTGTTCCTCTCTTGATATTTTATATTTCTTAACAACATTTTCAGCAGTTAATCCCATCGTACAATTATTAAAACAATCCATCAACCCATCTTTATACAAGGTGTCTAATAATTTTATATCTCCTAATTTCGTTGGGATTCTACTTAAAATAGTATGTCTAGCTCGTGTCATATTTTCCTGCCCTCCAGCAAGAATAAGTTGATTTTCTTCTACAAACATATCTAAACAAGCATTTATTACCGCTCTTAAACCGCTTCCACATACTTGATTTACTGTGTAGCAAGAGGTCTGCTCAGGCAAATTTGAAAAAAGTGCGGTTTGACGTGCGGGGTTCATTCCTACACCTGCAGTCAGTACTTGTCCTACAATTATTTTATTTATATTCTTTTCAGAAATAGCATTTCTATCTAAAATAGAACGAATAACTGCAGCGCCTAATTCTGGGGCTTCCATATCCTGAAATTGTCCTAAAAATTTTCCTATAGGAGTTCTAGCAGCATCTACGATAAATATATTTTTATGTAACATATATATTATGTTTGTAATTCTTGTAAGTTTTTATAAAACCCTAAACATTCTGGATTTGCAATAGTCTCCAAATTTTTTATCTCTTGATTTTCAATAATTTTTTTTACTGTCAATTCTGTAATTTTTCCATTATGAGTTTTTGGGATATCTGGAACAGCAATAATTTTTTTTGGAAGATGTTTTATGGTTAAATTTTTCCTTATTTCTTGTTCTATTTTTTCTTTCACAAATGTAGATAATTTATTTTGATTAGTCATTTTTACAAAAAGTATTATGCGAACATCCCCATCCCAACTTTGCCCAACAACTAAAGACTCCTCTATTTCAGAAATTTTATTTACATATCTATAAATTTCTGCCGTTCCAATTCTTATTCCTGATGGGTTCAATGTAGCGTCTGACCTTCCATAAATAACATATCCATTATTTTTTGTTTTTTTTATATAATCTCCATGCACCCAAAGATTAGGATTTTTTGAAAAGTATGCCTTTCTATACTTCTTATTATTTTCATCATTCCAAAAATAAATAGGTTTAGAAGGAAAAGGAGTTTTACATACTAATTCCCCCTTATTTGAAGTAGTTTTTTCATTCCCGTCTACAACGTCTATATCCATTCCTAAGCCTGCACATTGAAGTTCCCCGCGATAAACAGGTAGCATAGGATTTCCCAAAACAAAACACGAAACGATATCTGTACCTCCACTCATTGATGCTAAATGGACATCCGATTTTACGTCAGTATAGATATATTCAAAACATTCCTCAGAAAGTACTGAAGCCGTTGATAAAATTGCTTTTAAATTTGATAAGTCATAGCTGTTTTTAATTTCTACTTTTTTACTTCTATAAAAATCAATGATTTTTGCGCCTAAACCCATTATATATATTTCAGACTCAGTTATATATTCCCATAAATGAGACATATGTGGATAAAATGGCGACCCATCATAAAGACATACTGTCGCTTTTGATGCCAACGCAGAAACCAGCCAATTCCACATCATCCATCCACAGGTAGTATAAAAGAAAATTTTCTCACCCTCTTTTACATCCGTATGCAGTTGCAATTCTTTGGTATGTTGTAAAAGTGCCCCTCCTGTAGAATGAGTTATACATTTTGGAGCAGACGTAGTTCCACTAGAAAAAAGAATATATAAAGGGTGATTAAATGGAAACGCTTCATAATCAAAAGCAGAAATAGTACGCTTGAAAATATCTTCTCCAGACACAAAACCAAGTAAAGGAATATCTTTTTGTTTTGGGTAGGCGAAATTAATTTTTATTTTTAAAGTGGGTAATTGTTTAGCAATTTGAGTAATTTTATCTCTTACATCTATTCTTTTTCCTCCGTAAAAGTATTCACTACAAACTATTAAAACCTTAGGGTTCACTTGTGAAAACCTGTCTAAAACTCCAGCTACACCAAAATCTGGGGAGCAAGATACAAATATGCAACCAATAGAAGCGGCGGCTAAAAAAGCGCAAATGGTTTCTGGAATATTTGGCATGTATGCCGCAACTCTATCTCCTTTTACTAAACCCTTTTCCTTGAAATAATTTGCTAACTGAAATGTTTTCTCTTCTAATTCTTGCCAATCCCAAGAAACTTTATCTTTATTTTCACTACAAAAAACAATGGCTTTTTGCTTTTTATTTGTATTGTTTAATAAATTCTCTGTGTAATTTAATGAATACTCTGAAAAAAAAGTGCTATTTATAAAATCTGAACCTTCTTCAAAAACCTTCCCTTTTTTATCTTGTACTTTTAATTGTGTAAACGATAGTAAATCACTCCAAAAATCTTCTTTCTTTTCTACACTCCACTTCCATAAATCTTCATAATTAGAAAATTCTAAATCATATTTTTGACTAATATAATTTTGAAACTTGTACATGGCAGAATTTGTAATTCTATCTTTATTTGGTTGCCATAGTTTCATTTGTGAGTATTATTTATTTTTTTT
>JAMJVX010000047.1 GCA_023558315.1 Flavobacteriaceae bacterium | reverse complement strand
TATTCTGGAGGCGAATATGCCGCGATTTTCTACAATCACTCTCAATTTGAATTAACAGGTAGTGGTACTTTTTGGCTTAGTGAAACCCCTGAATATGCTTCCTTAGGTTGGGATGCAAATAATAAACGGATTTGCACATGGGCGAAATTGATTGACAAAACAAAGAATACTATTTTTTATGTATTCAACACACATTTTGACCACAAAGGGCAAACAGCTCAACAAAAATCAAGTGAGCTTATCATTAAAAAAATAACAGACATCGCAGGAAATAATACCCCCGTTTTTATTACTGGAGATTTTAATATGCTCATTAGTAATTCTCGCTTAGACCCAATAACAAAGAATTATTTTAGCGCACAACGATTTGCGGAAAGGAGTGACGACAATAAATCATACAACGCTTTTGGAATAGACGTCATAAGCAGAAATATAGATTTTATTTTCTATAAAAATGCAAAGGCTTTAGCGTATAAAACCTTAGTAGGAGATTATGGTGTCCCCTATATTTCAGATCATTATCCCATCATAGCACATTTTAATTATCCATAAGTTTTGAAAAAAATACTTTTACTATTCTTTCTCGCATTAACACTCACCAACCTACAAGGACAAAAGAAAAACGCTTGGCCACATATAATTGGTTTTGACCCAGAACTACATACGACCCTTACAAACCCTAGTACACTTATTGGAGTATTAAGCCTCGCCGCTTTATCCTATGGGTTAGAGGAACACCTATTAAAAAATCACGATAATATAAATTACTATACCGCACGTACGGGAATGAATAATGAGTATGGGTTTGGATTGAGAAATGTTTGGCATCAAAATGGGGGCGTTGAACATCGAATTGCCAACTGGTTTTCTATATCCGCAGAATTTAACCTACAGGAATGGCATGACCAAAGTCCTTTGATAGATAGTAAAAACACCTTTGGAATAGGTACTGGGTTGCTCGCCTATTTTCGTTGGTATCTCTTGGGTAAATTGAGAGTTAGTCCTTATATAGAATATGGAACGGGTATTTTCCTTGGTTTTAGTAAATTTCCCTATAACGGCACGCACTTTACGTTTACAAACTCAACGCAGCTCGGTATTGAGTACACACTAAATAATCTTGACAAAATTCGCCTTGGGTATGGAAATTTTAATCAGACGAATTATAATTTACTAGCCTCAAACCCTGCCTACAATGGCAACGGATTTAGTATTAGTTATTCCAAACAACTAACAATAGGGGAAGTCAAATAACTATCCTTATTTAAGTTTTTTTGCGTTTTCTTAAATAACACAATTCTTATTTAAGTTTTTAATGTTTTTCTTAAATAAGCTACTTCCTTATTTAAGTTTTTAATGTTTTTCTTAAATAAGCTACTTCCTTATTTAAGTTTTTTGTGTTTTTCTTAAATAACATAATTCTTATTTAAGTTTTTTTGTGTTTTCTTAAATAACACAATTCTTATTTAAGTTTTTTGCGTTTTTCTTAAATAAGTAGTAGATTTACTGCTATTTATAATCATAATGAACTCCATAATCAACACCATCACAGCGCAACTCATTGAAATTCAAAAGGGAATGCCTTGGATTGGTAGCACTTATTATTCTAAGTTACATGAAATTGATGCGCGTTTAGTATTTATCAGACCCCTAAAAGAACTACACAGTATTGCTGAAATCATTTCGCATTTGACTTTTTGGAGGAAAGAAACGCTACTGAAAATCAAGACTGGAAAAGGGAGTAAAACTGATGATTGCATAGAGAATTGGCTGCCAAATGAAGTATTAAAAACACAAGGCTGGGCAAAAATAAAAACGGAATACGATGAGAGTCTTGTGGAACTTATCGCATTGTTAAAAACAAAAGAGGATACTTTTCTTGAGGAAATATATTACGACAACGATTATAAAGGCAATTATACCTACGAATTCTTATTAAACGGAATGCTACACCACGATATCTATCACCTTGGACAATTAGGGATTATTCTGAAATTTTTAAAGAATTAATATCCTATGTCGTGGGTGCTACACCCCTATAAAATCATAATACAAACTCGCTAACTTCTCAGTTAGTTGCCCTATTTCCCCTTTTCCTATTAGTTTGTCGTCTACAGAGGTAACAGGTCTCACTAACAATGTAGAGGAGGTAAGGAAAACCTCTTTTGCGGATAGTACTTCTTCCAAAGAAAATTTTCTATATTCAATTTTTATACCATTTGCTGCCGCTAATTCAATAATTCTATTTCTCGTAATCCCTTCTAAAATACTTTCATCCGCTGGAGTTGTGATAAGAGTATTATCCTCGTCTACGATAAATATATTGGCAAAACTCGCTTCTGTGATAAAGGAATTTTTAATATATACTACATCTTCAAATCCTTGATCATAGGCTTTTTTCTTGAGTAAAGAACTCGCCAATAACGATATAGATTTTATATCGCAATATTGCCAGCGTATGTCTTCATGGCTCATAATAGATAGCCCCTCTCCCAAGGTACGATTGATTTCTACTGGGCTCATTTTCATTACCACAGAGGGAGATAAATCACTGGGATAAATCTGGCTTCTTTTATAAACCCCTCTGGTGATTTGTAAATAAACGGAGCCGTTTATTATCGCGTTTTTTTCTATTAATTGGTGTATGTTTTCTACTAAAAACGCTTTTTTAATATCGTGGTTTATGGAAAGTTTTTTTAGTGACCGTAGCAATCTATCAAAATGCCCCTCCAAATCTATTAATTTCTTATTGACGATTAAAATCACTTCATAAACGCCATCCGAAAATTGATATCCCCTATCTTCTATATGTACAAACGCCTTTTCGTGGGGTACTATTTCCCCATTTAAAAAACTATATTTTTGTGCCATTGTTCCAACTTTAAAAAAGCAAAATTACAATTATTCACATTAAAACCTACTCTTTAGAATATCGTAGCGTCAAAATTTTGTATTATTGCCTCCTAAATACTTTTATATTCTCATGAAAAAATTTTTATTCCTATTAATCCTATGCGCTACTTCGTGCTACTTGCCTCATTACAAATTTTCTGGAAATGATACCGCCATTTTAGATTTCAATCAAGGAAAATGGCTACTTAACGATAGTAATATGCCAGCCAAACGAGCTAATAAGGCGATGACTAATATTGCCTCATCAGAATTTAAACGCATGATAGGAAAGCGTTTTGCAAAATCAAGTGAAATTAAAGAGGGATTGTATACTAATACCTTTTTTCAAGGCTTTGATGAAAGCGATTTAAAAGCTATCAAAGAGTCCACAGCGTTTGATTACCTCATTGACATTTATTATATAGAAATAGATGAGCCTCAATCTAGTAACGATGAAATAAGAAGTGCGAAAGTCACCCTTGATATCTATGATTTGAACATTCAGCAAAAAATATATACGCATTCAGCAAATGTCTCTTTAAGTTACAACGAAAATGGCTTCGACCCCTTTACAACCGTGGATACACCTACATCAAACTATCAGTGGTTTAAAGGATTTTGTTGGGATGTTTTTGCCCCTGAAGAAGAG
>JAMJVX010000046.1 GCA_023558315.1 Flavobacteriaceae bacterium | reverse complement strand
GCATTTACAAGCGGCGCATATTGCTTATAAATCGCTCCAGCTTGTCCGTTAGGATAGGTTTCGTTTTCGTAATTGTCTAATATTTGCACTTCGTAACGCTCTTGGAAAAACAACCCACTATTTCCTCTTCCTTGTCCTTTGCCTTCTACTTTTGCGGGACTACGCCATTCTATATGCAATTGAATAGAGCCAAACGTCTTTTTTGTTTTAATGTCTCCTGTCCCTTTCTTTACGGTCATTGATTTTTCTTCAGCATCTAACGTCCATTTTGCCTCCTCATCGCTATACGCATTTTGCCATTCCTCTAGGGAACTTCCGTCAAACAATACAACCGCATCCGAAGGCACGTTCATTTCATTGTCTGTACTCACTACAGGGGGCGTATAAGAATAATCTTCTGTTTCCTCTGGTTTCGTAGGTTCTACAAGTTTATCTTGTGCAGAAACGTTGTGTATAATTGCTATCATACTTATTATTAATACTAATTTTTTCATAACTATATAATTTTTAATTGGTTACTCTTTAATTTTAACCACCAAAGTCGTCAAATCTTATGTTTTCATCTGGCACGCCAAAATCTTCCGCCATTTTTTGTACAGCTTGATTCATTAGGGGAGGTCCACAGAAATATACTTCTATATCTTCAGGCGTTTCGTGGGTAGATAGATAATTGTCAATCACTACTTGGTGAATAAACCCTACAAATCCATCGCCTTTGTTATCGTTTAAATCCTT
Organism: Flavobacteriaceae bacterium; assembly: GCA_023558315.1. Lineage (GTDB taxonomy): Bacteria > Bacteroidota > Bacteroidia > Flavobacteriales > Flavobacteriaceae > JAMJVX01. Next base: position 12,700 of record JAMJVX010000046.1, on the reverse strand, counting down.
TTTCACTTGCCATTTGTCTTCTTCTAATGGCTCAGATAAGGCTAAATAAAACTTAAAGTTAGGGAAATCTTTTTCTAAGGCTTTAAAGTGGTCTATATAGAACAATTCGCGTTTAGACCTACCTCCATACCAAAACGTTACTTTTCGTCCTGATTTTACCGTTCTAAATAGGTGATATAAGTGCGAACGCATCGGTGCCATACCAGCCCCACCACCAACATAGAGCATTTCTGCTTCCGATTCGTTGATAAAAAATTCTCCATAAGGTCCAGATACCGTTACTTTATCCCCCGGCTTTTTCGCAAAAATATACGAAGAGGCAATCCCTGGATTAACGTCTGCCCAATTGTTCTTGTTTCTATCCCATGGGGGTGTTGCTATACGTACATTTAGCATTACTTTCCGTCCTTCCGCTGGGTAGGAAGCCATAGAATAGGCTCTCTCAACGGTCTCGTCGTTTTTCATTTTTAAGTTCCATAGGTTAAACTTATCCCACTCTAACTTAAATTTTTCTTTTTCCTCTGGATGCTCCTCTGGGTGTGCAGAAATATCAATCGTGTTGTAATCTATTTCACATTTAGGAATTTCAATTTGGATATATCCCCCCGCTTTATAATCCATTTCTTCGGGCAATTCTATCACAAATTCTTTGATAAACGAAGCGACATTCCAATTTCTCACCACCGTAGCTTCCCATTTTTTGATACCAAATACCTCTTCTGGCACTTGTATATTCATGTCTTGTTTAACCTTTACTTGGCAACCTAAACGCCAATTATCAGCAATTTCTTTTTTTGTAAAAAACGGCTTTTCCGTAGGGAGAATTTCTCCACCGCCTTCCACTACTTGGCATCTACACTGAAGGCAAGTACCTCCACCACCACAGGCAGAAGGGAGAAATATTTTGCTATTTCCTAAGGTAGTGAGCAGCGTATTTCCAGCAGGCACTACAATAGATTTTTCATTATTTATTTTAATATTTATATCCCCAGAAGCGACTAATTTGGATTTGGCAAAAAGAAGTATCCCTACCAATACAAAAACAACGATTAAAAAGGAAAGAATGCTAAAAAATATTGTCATAATATGTTTTGTTCAATAAAATTATATTTTGATACCCATAAAACTCATAAACCCAATTGCCATCAGTCCAGTAATGATAAAGGTGATACCGAGTCCTCTCAACGGCTTGGGTACGTTTGAATAGGTGATTTTCTCACGGATAGCCGCAATCGCTACGATGGCTAACAACCATCCTATACCAGAACCTAATCCATATACGGCTGATTCGCCAATGGAGCTAAAATCTTTTTGTTGCATAAAGAGCGACCCTCCTAAAATAGCACAGTTTACGGCAATTAAGGGAAGAAAGATTCCTAAAGCACCATAAAGGGCTGGAGAAAATTTTTCTACTATCATCTCTACTAATTGCACCATAGAAGCGATAACAGCGATAAACATGATAAAACTTAGAAAGCTCAAGTCAATAGAGGCGTATTTAGGACTAATCCACGACAATGCGCCCGCTTTTAACAGGTAATTATCTAACAAATAGTTTAAAGGGACGGTGATAGTCAATACAAATATGACTGCAAAGCCCAATCCAGTGGCGGTTTTAACGGTTTTAGATACCGCTAAGTAAGAACACATGCCCAAAAAGTAGGCAAAAATCATGTTCTCAATAAAAATACTTCGTACAAATATGTTTACGTATTCATTCATAGTGTCTATTTTTCAATAAGTTTTCTGTTTCTCGCTCTTTGCACCCAAATAATAATCCCAATAGTTATTAGTGCCATAGGGGAGAGCAACATCAATCCGTTGTTTTCGTATCCCATTTCGTAGAAAGCATCTGGAACTACTTGATATCCCAATAATTTTCCACTTCCTAATAATTCTCTAAAAAAGGCAACCATAATTAAGATAACTCCATAACCAAAAGCGTTTCCAATTCCATCTAAAAAGGATTTCCAAACACCGTTTCCTAAAGCAAAAGCTTCCAAACGTCCCATGACGATACAATTGGTAATAATCAGCCCCACAAAGATGGATAGCTCCTTACTTACATCATAGGCATAGGCTTTAAGCACTTGATCTACCAAAATCACCATAGAAGCAACCACGATTAATTGGACGATAATACGAATTCTATTAGGAATTAAATTTCTCAATAGCGAGATAATAACATTACTCGCTGCCATTACAACAATTACAGAGATACTCATCACAATGGCGGGTTTTAATTGAACAGTAATTGCCAAAGCTGAACAAATTCCAAGGACTTGTACCGTTATTGGATTGTCATCATCTAATGGATTGGAAAGTAATTTTCTATTTTTCTTGGAAAAAATAGGTTCTTTTTCTTTCGTGCTCATAGGTTTATATTTTATAAGTTTATTTTGTTAAAGTAAGGTAAATAATGAGACAGTCGTTCTTTTATCATATCTGTGACACCATCTCCCGTAATCGTTGCTCCAGCAATGGCATCTACTTTATTGTCATTCTTATTATCTCCATTAGGGTCGTTGTTAGTTTTGGAAACATTAATTCCAACTAATTTATTATCAGTATTAAATATTTTTTCATTTTCAAAACTCTTTTGAAACCAGTCTGTCGTAATTTCAGCACCAAGACCAGCCGTTTCACCAGTATGGTCAAACATAACCCCTTTTATATCATTTTTGTTTTCATATAATGAGATGTATCCCCATATAGCGTTCCATAATCCCGCTCCGTGTAATGGGATTATATAAAAAGTTTGATTGTCTACCTTAGCGATGTACAGCGGAAATTTTTGTGTATCTACTGGTTTTTTTACCTCTCTACTCAATTTAATTTCAAAAGCATTTACATTACTATCTATCGTTCCATCGCTGTTTAAAGCTAATTCTTCAACAATGTATTTACTGTATAACAACGCGGCTTGTTCTCTATCTACATCAATTCCAATGGTAGTAAGAATATTTTGCATTTTTTCTTTTTTAATATTTTCATCTTGCCTTTCTTTTAATGAAGTAGCGGTAAAAGCAAGGGATGCAGCTACGACAAACACCATAATTGCGGCAAAAATATACGTATATGAATTACTGTCTCTGTTTAACATTTTGGAATAAATTTAAGCGGTAGCCCAACGTTTTTTTCTTTTATTAATATTTGAATTGACGACATAATGATCAATGGTAGGAGCAAAGACATTCATAAGTAAGATGGCTAACATCACTCCTTCAGGATAAGCAGGGTTAAAAACTCTAATCAGTATACAAAAAACACCGATTAGAAAACCATATACCCATTTCCCTACATTTGTTTGCGCTCCAGACACAGGATCCGTAGCCATAAATACAATTCCAAAGGCAAATCCTCCGACAATTAAGTGGTTTACCCAATTAAATTGCATTAGTTCATTCGCTCCCCATAAGTTAAATAAGAAACCAATTAATGAGGCTCCTAAAACTCCACTAAGCATAATTCTCCAACTTCCCACGCCTGTTAAAATAAGAATAATTGCCCCAAGAATAATAAATAGGGTAGAAGTTTCAGCGATTGATCCCGGAATGGCTCCTAAAAACATATCCATTATACTATAGGATACCTCTCCTCCAGAAGCAAGTACTGCCAAAATTGTTTCTCCAGAAACACTATCAATATTTGCAGCTTCAGAAACCCATACTTCGTTACCAGACATATAGGTAGGATAGGCAAAAAAGGCAAAAGCTCTCGCAATCAAAGCAGGATTAAAGATGTTCATTCCAGTACCTCCAAACGCTTCTTTACCAATAACTACAGCAAAAGCTACAGATACGGCAACCATCCAAAGAGGAATATCTATCGGCATAATCATTGGAATAAGTAATCCTGTGACTAAATATCCTTCGTTAACTTCATGTCCACGATAGATAGCAAAAGCAAATTCTATGGCTAAACCCACGCCGTATGAAACAACAATCATTGGTAGCACTTTCCATAATCCATGTAAGAAAGCATCAATAAAAGTAAATTCTATACTTTGTTGGATAAAATATTGGTGTCCCGCATTGTAAATACCATAAATCAACGCAGGCAATAATGCGAGAACTACGGTTATCATCGTTCTTTTTAAATCTACGCTATCTCTGATATGAGCCCCTTTTTTTGTGGTGTGATTGGGTACAAATAACAAAGTATCAAAAGCATTAATTGCTGGTGCAAAACGCTCCCATTTTTGTCCCTTTTCAAAAGGCTTTCGTATTACATCTAGTTTTTTTCTTAAAAAATTTTTCATAAATTAATAATACTATAATTAGCCAACTTCTTTTATCATTAGTTCAATCCCTTGTTTTATAATTTCCTGCGCTTCAATTTTTGAGGTATTTACAAAATCAATAATTCCAAAGTCTTCAGGAACAACTTCATAGATGCCTAATTCCTCCATTTTATCGATATCATTAGACAAACAAGCTTTAATAAGTTGCATCACATAAATATTCATTGGAAAAACCTTTTCCATTTCTCCAGTCACAACTAAAGCTCTTTCTTCTCCGTTTAGGTTGGTGTTAATCGTTTTTTTAGTAAGTAATTTAGCGAGTGAAAGTCTTGAAGCACTAGGGATTTTATTTCCAACAAAGGGTAACCAACCTAATAACCTATAATCATTCCCTTCGGGTATTACTGTCAAAGTATTGTGATAAAAGTTTACATGCCCTTCTTCCCTACATACTTTATTGCCCGTATATACATTTCCACTAATAAAACGCAAAGTAGAAGTATCGCAATCAAAAGAGATACTTTCAATGATACCTTTTACGTCCGCACCGATTTTAGCCGTACAATAAGAAGGGTTTTTAACATTAGGTCCAGCAACCGCAACCGTTCTTTGCGCTATATACTTCCCTGTAGTAAATAAATGCCCTATATTGACAACATCTTCAGGATTAATCGTCCATACTTTTTCGCTGTCTTTATTAATAGGACTTATTTTTTCTATATGAAAACTTAGATTTTCGGAAGGATATAAGCCTTTGACCTCGTATATTTCCACATTATCCAAGTCTCTAAAATAAGAAGATTTGAAATTTTTCTCTACGCCTAAATATACTTTGCCCTTTGTCAATTTGGAAAGAACATCTATTCCTTTTTGAAATTCTTGTTGATTCTTTTTAAGTATAAAATCAAAGTCAACATTTAAAGGACTATTGCTATAGGTTGAAATATATATCGCTTTTGGTGTATCGTCAGGAGAAGCAATAATGCCATAAGGTCTTTGTTTAATAAAACCCCAACAACCGCTATCCAAGATAGATTTTTTTATATCTTCTACACTCGCTTTGCTTACATTTGGAAGTTCGTTATCTATAGCCGTATTTTTACCATCATCAGTAATGACGATTTTTAATACTTTTCTTTTTTCTCCTCTTAAGATTGAAGTAATACTTCCACTCACAGGACTTGCAAACTTAATTCGCTCATCTTGTTTATTGTAGAATATTGTTTGTCCTACCTTTACTTTATCTCCCTCTTTTACAACAAGTTTGGGCGTGAGTGCAAAAAAATCATCGGGACATATAGCGTATGTGCTTGAGGAACTTGGTAGTAAAACTTTGTTAGCACTACCTTTTATCTTAAGATTATAACCTTTTTTAAAATGAAAAGAGTTCACTAATTTTCAATAATTTTAATTAGGGCGCAAAAATATAAAATATTTTACAATTTGATTTATAATTAATTTAATAATTTACCCTAAAAATGGATATTTATAATCTTTTGGAGGAGTAAATGTTTCTTTGATTAATCTAGGAGAAATCCAACGCATTAAATTCTGAATAGAACCTGCTTTGTCATTAGTCCCAGAAGCTCTAGCACCGCCAAAGGGTTGTTGCCCAACTACCGCTCCTGTAGGCTTGTCATTGATATAGAAATTACCTGCCGCATTTTCAAGGGCATTAGTCGCTTCAATAGCAGCATATCTGCATCCACTAAATACGGCGCCTGTAAGTGCATAAATAGAGGTAGAATCTACTAATTTAAGCGTGTTTTCCCATTCGTTGTCTTTATATACATAAACGGTAACAATAGGTCCAAACAACTCTGTTTCCATAGTGGTGTATTTTGGATTGGAAGTCACCAATACTGTAGGAGACACAAAATATCCTTTAGAATCATCGTAAGTACCCCCCACCAAAATTTCTACTTCATCACTTTTTTTCGCCTCTTCAATCACATTTTTTAATCTATCAAAAGCGTTTCTGTGTATAACCGCAGTGATAAAATTCTCAAAATTTTCTGGAGACCCCATCTTCATTTCCTTTACCTCTTTTGCTACTTTGTCTAAAACCACGTTTGCTATGCTTTCTGGAAGATATATACGCGAGGCAGCGGAACATTTTTGCCCTTGATATTCAAATCCTGCACGGATAATTCCAGTCGCTACTTCCTCTGGATTTGCTGTAGGATGTGCAATGATAAAATCTTTTCCTCCTGTTTCTCCTACAATTTTAGGATAAGTTTTGTACTTGTCTATTTGTGTTCCAATTTTTTTCCATAAGTCTTTAAATACAAATGTAGAACCAGTGAAATGTAGTCCTGCAAAAGAGGGATGGTCTAAAACCGTAGAAGTAATCATCTCAGGGTCTCCATAAACCGCGTTAATAACTCCATCTGGCAATCCTGCTTCTTTAAAAATATCAATAATTATTTTCGTAGAATAAATTTGATAATCACTCGGTTTCCAAACAACCACATTCCCCATAATTGCAGCACTTGCAGGAAGATTTCCAGCGATAGCGGTGAAATTAAAAGGACTAATGGCATACACAAAACCTTCTAAAGGTCTATAATTTATTTGATTCCAAACGCCGTCTGAAGAGTCGGGTTGTTGGCTGTAAATCTCTTGAACGTAATACGCGTTAAAACGCAAAAAGTCTATAAATTCACAAGCCGCATCAATTTCTGCTTGATAGATGTTTTTGGATTGCCCTACCATAGTAGCCGCATTGATTTTATATCTATATCTTGTAGCGATTAAATCTGCTGCTTTTAAAAAGATAGCCACGCGTGATTGCCAGGGCATGGCTGCCCATTTCTCTCTTGCTTTGAGAGCGCTTTCTATCGCTAAGTCAACATGGCTTTTTTCTGCTAAACTAAAACTTCCTACTATGTGTTTGTGATCGTGAGGAGGAGTAATGTCTTTTTTATTGTCTGTATATACATCTTGACCATTAATCCACATTGGGATGTCTATATTGTCATTGTAAAATTCCTTATAGGCTTGTAGCACTAATTCTTTGTCACTACTATTTGGTTCGTAGTTTTTTACATCCTCATTAACAGGATAGGGAATATTAGGTATATTATTTCTCATAATTTTAATTTTTTGCAAATGTAAAAAGATTACTTTTTTTAATAAATTATTTTTATCCTTTTTATAAACAATAAAAAAGTATTTTTGCAACCAATTATGAATTTAATCTTACGTAGAATATTTCTTGTCTTAGGCTTAGTACTAATAGTCTCTTGTGACTCAATTTCCAATAAAATCACCACGCATTCAGGGAAAACATTTGGCACCTATTATAGCATAAAGTATAAACCCAATAAAAATTCCTATAAAGATATTCAGACAGGGATTGATTCTATTTATGATTTAATTAATCAAAATTTTTCTACCTATATTCCTAATTCTGTACTCTCAAAAATTAATAAGGGAGTAGATTCTGTAAGGGTAGATAGGCATTTTTTAGTTGTATTTCGCAAAGCGACAGCCGTTTACAAACTCACAAATGGGTATTTTGATTGTTCTATAGGGAGTCTTGTGGATGCGTATGGTTTTGGCAATAAAAAAGGATTAAAAGAGCTCACGGAAAAAGATAGAGATAGTTTATTGTTGCTCACGGGATGGGATAAAATACACCTAAAAAGAGGGCAGATTGTAAAAGCCCATCCACACCTAAAAATAAATTTTAATTCAATAGCGAAAGGATATGCCATAGATGTCATTTCATCCTATTTTGATCGATTGCAAATTTCTGATTATCTCATAGAAATAGGAGGGGAGGTAAGAGCAAAAGGGATAAATACTCAAAAAAATGCGCCATGGAAAATAGGGATTCAAAATCCAAATTTAACGGCTAAAAATTCTTTCACAAAAGTGATACCCTTGCGCGATAAAGCGATTGCTTCTTCAGGGAATTATAGGAAGTTTCGCGTGGATTCTATTACGGGTAAAAAATATGTACATATCATAAACCCTTTAAATGGAAGGGCTTCCCAATCTCCTATTTTAGCCACTTCTGTAATTGCTTACGATGCTATAACCGCAGATGCATGGGCAACGGCACTTATGGCAATGCCCTTAGAACTAGGGCAAGAAATCATTGAAAAACAAAAAGAGTTAAAAGCCTATTGGATAGTTTCCGACAAAGACACTATTCGCGAAATATATTCAAATAACTGGTCACACTAATTTTCTTTATATGTACATTTTACTCATAATGCTTGCTTATTTTCTAATTCTGATAGGAATCTCGCGTCTTGTTAGTAGGAAAATCGACACAATGAGCTTTTTTAATGGAAACAAAAAGTCGCCGTGGTATGTCGTTGCTTTTGGGATGATAGGCACTACTTTGTCTGGTGTCACTTTTATCTCGGTACCTGGCTGGGTAGAAGCCTCACAATTTAGTTATATGCAAATGGTGTTTGGCTATATGTTGGGGTATTTTGTGATTGCTACGGTACTACTCCCCCTATATTACCGCTTAAATCTCGTGTCTATATATAGCTATCTCCAACAGCGATTTGGGAATTATAGTTACAAAACGGGGTCTTCTTTTTTTCTGCTTTCTCGTATTGTGGGTTCTAGTTTTAGATTGTTTTTGGTCGCCAATGTTTTACAATTATTAGTGTTTGACCCACTGCAAATCCCCTTTTGGGTAAATGTATTATTCACCATTGCCATGATTTGGGTGTACACGTATAGAGCTGGAATAAAGGTGATTGTTTGGACAGATGCGTTGCAGACGTTTTGTATGCTTTTTGCCATGGGCTTTATCTTATATAAAATTCAAGCGATACTTAATATTAATATTGAAGATATTGGGTTTCAACTCTTGCATAGTTCAAAGACAAAAATATTCTTTTTTGAAGATGCGACAAGTTCAAAATATTTTTGGAATTTGTTTTTCTCAGGGGCGTTTATCGCCATTGTTATGACAGGACTAGACCAAGACATGATGCAAAAAAACCTCTCATGCAAAACCCTTAAAGAAGCGCAAAAAAATATGTTGTGGTTTTCCGTAATTCTCTTACTCGTAAATTTTGTGTTTTTACTCCTTGGGTATTTACTCCTTGAATACAGCTCGCTTCACAGTATTGACGCTTCTAAAGATAGTTTATTTCCTACGATAGCCACCAGATCAGAAATGGGTTGGGGGGTGAAATTATTTTTTATCATAGGACTAATTGCCGCCGCATTTAGTAGTATTGATAGCGCATTGACGTCTATGACGACCTCTGTAAGTATTGATATACTTGGGATACAAAACATAAAAGATGAAAAACAGCAAGTGAATCAGCGAAAAAAGATACACTTCCTACTTTGTATCTTGATTTTTGGAGTGATTATTAGTTTTAAATACCTTATTGCAGACCAAAGTGTGATTAGCCAATTGCTTCTCTTTGCAGGATACACCTATGGACCACTCTTAGGACTCTATGCCTTTGGGTTGTTTTATAAAAAAGTGTTAAAAGATAAATTAGTCCCTTATATCGCTATTGCTTCTCCCGTTTTGGCATACCTCATCGCTTGGACGCTAAAAGAAAAGTTTAGAATGGATTTAGGCTATTTTGTCCTAATCGTCAATGGGGGGATTACTTATTTGGGACTTCTTTGTATTTGTGTGAAAACTAAAACTATAAAGACTTAATCACAACAGTAAATAATAGCGATGATGTCTTTGACTAATTCTAAAATTTATTTAGAGGTGTTTTTTTATTTTAGGCTAATAAGGATACCAATTGCAGTCAATAGTAATGTTAAAACACCGCCTACAATTCCTATAACCCAATAGGCAGTGACTATATGAGAATTGGTGGAATGACCTAAACTCACTATTTTTTGGATGACTTCTTTCATATCATTTGTAATTTTAATATCTATTATCTTTAAAATGGATTTGCGTTGCTCTTGTGGTAAATTGCTTATTTCATTTTCTAACTCAGACAATTCCATAGCGCTAATTTAACACTTTTTTTAAAAGTGGTTTTATTTTATCCCTTCCTAATCACAACTCGTTGATAGCACTTGTCCACTATCTCTATTGAAAGTTGTAATAGTCTGCCCACTTGCTGATTGGATACAGGTCAGGGAATTATTATTCGTTACATACAAAAAAGTCAAAGACGTATTACTACTGACATCTAAACTCGTCAAGGAATTATTATATACATACAAAGTATTCAAAGCCGTATTACTACTGACATCTAAACTCGTCAAGGAATTATTATGTAAATCTAAATAAGTCAAAGACGAAGCACCATTTAAATTTAAAGCCGTTAAGGAATTACTACTTGCTTCCAAATAAGTCAAAGACGTATTACTACTGACATCTATATTCGTTAAGGAATTACTCCTTACATCCAAATAAGTCAAAGAGGTATTACTTCTGACATCTAAATCAGTTAAATTATTTCCATATAAATTTAAATAAGTCAAAGCCGTATTACTTCTGACATCTATACTCGTCAAGGAATTATTACCAATACTAAAAAAACTCAAAGCCGTATTACTACTGATATCTATATCAGTTAAATCGTTTCCATATAAATTTAAACCACTTAAAGTCGTCATATATTCAATACCTGCAACATCACTAATAGGTAAAGAATTACTAAAATTATAAAGATGATAATTAAATTCCGTGATGGCGGCTAATACGTCTTTATGAATACTGTTTTCATTGATTTGCGCATTTCCACTATAATTTTCTATACAACTAAAATTAGAAGTGTTAGCAATTCTGGTATGTCCGTTATTAGTACAACTAATAATAGCATTTCTAAAATTAGCATCAGGAATTGGGATAAAATTAGATATAATTATATCTATTATATAAGATTTTGTGCTATTGTCTTGCGCAGTTACTACTATACTGTCTCCAGTAATTGAAATATCATCGTTTACGTTTTTGTCTGCGGTGGCGTTTGCTGATACTGAGAGTGATTTTATACTCGCTTGTGTGGTGCCATAGGGCAATGCTGGGAAACTGATAGTCGTTCCGCTTATCGTACCTGTATAGTCCGTATCATTTGTTGTAATAACAATTGCAGTAATATTTTTCTCACTAGATGGGGGGACTACGGATATAGCAAGGGTATAGGTTTGTGTACTATTGTCTTGCGCAGTTACTACTATACTGTCTCCAGTAATTGAAACATCATCGTTTACGTTTTTGCTAGTGGTGGCGGATGCTGATACTGTGAGCGATTTTATACTGGCTTTTGTCGTACCATAGGGCAATATTGGAAAACTGATATTCGTTCCGCTTATCGTACCTGTATAGTCCGTATCATTTGCTGTAATCACCATATTTGTAATCTCTTTGGCGGTACTAGGTGGGGGTGAGGTGAAGGTTTTTTGTATGCTATAGGTCGCTAAGAATTTAGTTTGTGCAAAGGCTTTTACGTAGAATGTGGTGTTTGGGGCAAGCGTTCTTTTTGTTGAAAAATTCCCAGTACCGTTGAAAGTGCCTAAATTAATAGTCGTATCGTTTGTGTCGTCTATGTTTGGGTTAGTTTGTGTGGAATAGACAAATCCGTGTTTAAGAATGTTGCTATTTCCTTCAAATTCTATATTTGCATTAAAAGTTGTACTGTTTCCACTATGGGTGATGTTCCCAATAATTACCGTAGGTGCAATAATATTTTCAGGACTTTCCATGGTAGAAAAATAGGTAGTAGGACTATAGGCTGTGGCTATTGAATTTTTAGCAAAAGCCCTAAATTGATACGCAGTGCTTGGGGATAATCCATTAATAATAGCGATAAAGTTTCCAGAAGTTCCAGCCCCAAGTTTGATATTACTATGTCCAGCGTTAAGAGAGGGAATGGCTCCTCCGGATAAGGTCCAAACAGCGCCGTGTTCTGTGATAACATTTGTGCCTGTAATTTTAGCCGTAATCGTTGCAGAGGTTATTCCAGTAGAGATACTTTCTATCCTAACGGTGGCAGCGGAGGGCGTGGAAAATTGGCTTTGTGAAGAATAATATGCATTTCCATTTATCACGACATAGGCTTTTGTATAGTAGGTCGTTCCTTTCATCAAGTTTGTTACATCGGATGTAAACGTTCCTCCTTCTGTTCGTTGTCCTAATTGGGTATAAAGTACGCTATTTTTAGAAGTGTTAGATGGGGTATATATTAAATCTTCTCCTTGCGCCGTACTACTATATACGTGTCCATGCTGTGTAATAGGTTCGCTTCCTTTATAAAAAAAAGAGGAACGCAACGAAGCCGTAGTTTCTGTGACTTCATTGGGGGTTACTTGTTCTGTATTTTCCTCTGTTCCACTTGTAATAAATGAAATTTCTACAGGTGGAGGCGGCGGCGGAGTAGGGTTGTTAGGTTTGCATTGTATAAGTACTACCGATATTATTAAAAGAAAAAATATTGGAGTAAGATATTGTTTTCGTTTTTCATAGGTAGGTTTTTGCAAACATAAAGTATTATATTT
>JAMJVX010000045.1:45000-106733 GCA_023558315.1 Flavobacteriaceae bacterium | reverse complement strand
CCTTCTTTGTTTTTATATCGCAGTTGCAATCGCTCTGCTTGGTAGTTGGTAAAACTAGACACCGAACTTATTTCTAACCATTTTTCTTGCGCTGCAGAGTACACCTCAAAATCATAGGTGATGGCAGAAGCAAAACCCAAATCGCCTCCACACAGTTTTAAGAGACGGTAGGGAAGTTCTAACTCTTTTAAAATTTCTTTGACGTGCGCAATTATTCCCTCTAAGGCACTTGGTGAATTTTCTGGTTTTTCAATCCGTACAATTTCTACTTTGTCAAATTGATGCAATCGGTTTAATCCTCTTACGTGTGCGCCATAACTTCCTGCTTCTCTACGAAAACAAGGCGTATAGGAAGTGAGGCATATAGGCAACTCTTTTTCTGTGAGTAACTGATTTCTATAGATGTTGGTCAGTGGCACTTCTGAGGTAGGGATTAGATAGAGTTTGTCTTCCCCAACTAAGTACATTTGCCCTTCCTTGTCTGGCAATTGTCCCGTAGCAAACCCAGAATCTTCATTGACTAAATGAGGCACTTGCATTTCTTTATAGCCCGCAGCGGTGTTCTTATCTAAAAAATACTGAATGAGTGCGCGCTGTAATTTGGCACCTTTGTCAATATAAACTGGAAAACCCGCCCCTGTAATTTTACTTCCTAATTCAAAATTGATTAAATTGTATTTTGCAGCTAATTCCCAGTGAGGGAGTTTACTCTCTTTAAGGCTTGGAATATCTCCAGCACTAAATATTTCCTCGTTGTCGTCTTCTGAATTACCTGCAGGCACTTTTTCTAAAGGAGCATTTGGCACTTGACTTCTCAATTCAATGAGTTTTGTCTCCGTATCCTTAACTTCCGTTTGCAAATTCTTAATGTCGTCTTTTGATACTTTTGTTTTTTCCTTTAGGATTTCTGCTTTTTTTACTTCTCCAGATTTAAACAGCATCCCTATTTCTTTTGCCATCGCATTGGATTGGGCTAACTTTTCTTCTAATTGACTGATTAGATTTCGTCTTTCAGCATCTAATGCTACAATCTCGTCAATAAGAGATGTTTCTTTAAAATTTCTTTTAACGAGCGCTTTTTTAATGGCTTCTTTTTCTGTTCGTATATGGGAAAGAGGTATCATTGTTTTATTTTTTACTAACGGCAAAAATAAACTTAAATGATTTAGGTATAATCGTTTCAAGTGCTATTTTTTTTAATTACTTTTACCTCAAAAAATAATTACCCAGTGGATTCTAAAAAAAAAGTATTTCTCTTAGATGCCTATGCCTTGATATTTAGAGGGTATTACGCATTCATCAAAAACCCTATTGTAAACTCAAAAGGAATAGATACTTCCGCCATCTTTGGTTTTATGAATTCGCTACTGGAACTCATCAGAAAAGAATCCCCCAATTATTTAGCCGTAGCTTTTGACAAAGGGGCTTCCGTAGATAGAGTGGGTATTTTTAAAGAGTATAAAGCCAATAGGGGAGAAACTCCAGAGGCGATAAAAATTGCCACGCCCTATATCCAAAATATTTTGAAAGCGATGAATATTCCTATTTTAGAAAAAGAGGGATTTGAGGCAGATGATATCATTGGAACATTAGCAAAACAAGCAGAAAAAAAGGGGTTTGAAGTATTTATGGTCACGCCAGATAAGGACTTTGCACAATTGGTTTCGGACAAAGTATTTATGTACAAACCTGCACGAATGGGGAATGGGGTAGAGATATGGGGAGTTGACGAGGTTAAGGAAAAGTTTGAAGTTTCTGAACCTATACAAGTGATTGATTATTTAGGAATGATGGGCGATTCTGTAGATAATATCCCAGGACTACCGGGAGTAGGGGATAAAACGGCTAAAAAATTCCTGAAAGAATTTGGGAGTATGGAAAAGTTATTTGAAAATACGGATACCCTCAAAGGAAAGCAAAAGGAAAATGTAGAGAATAATCAAGAATTGGGATTGCTCTCCAAAAAATTAGCGACGATAATTTTAGATGTGCCTGTAGAATTTGATGAAGTAACTTTTAAACATAGTGACCCAAATACGGAGGAAGTACTGACTATTTTTAAGGAATTGGAATTTAGAAGAATTACAGAAAATTTTTTAAAAACCTATAATAAAGACCCAGAGAAACCCAAACCGCCCGTAAAAGAAAAAACGATTGATTTATTTTCATCGCAAGAGACGGAAACGCAAGTTGAACCTACTTTGTCTCCCTATAAAAACTTGGAAAATACGTCTCATTTCTATCAGCATATACCAACACTCAAAGGAGTATCTCTTTTAGTAGAAAAATTGCTTGCTCAGAAATCTGTTTGTTTTGATACAGAGACTACTGGATTAAATGCACTTACTGCTAAATTAGTGGGTATAGCCTTTAGCTGGGAAGCCCATAAAGGGTATTATGTTTCTATACCAGAAGAGGCGGAGGAAGCACAAAAAATCATTGAAATATTACGCCCTTTTTTTGAAAGCGAAACGATTGAAAAAATAGGACACAATATAAAATACGACTACAAAGTCCTATTGAAATACGATATTAAAGTCAAAGCGCCTTTTTTTGATACGATGCTTGCGCACTATCTTTTAAACCCAGATATGCGACACAATATGGACTCGTTGGCACTATCATATTTGAATTATAACCCACAATCAATTACAGAACTTATTGGTAAAAAAGGAAAAAATCAAAAAAGTATGCGCGAGGTTGCGATAGATATGCAGACGGAATATGCAGTGGAGGATGCAGATATTACATTTCAATTAAAAAATATTTTTGAACCACAATTGAACGAAAAAAATGTGCTTTCTGTATTTAAAGATGTTGAAATTCCCTTAATTGAGGTGCTTGCTACAATGGAAGCGGAAGGGGTGCTTTTAGATACCCCATTTTTAGCGGAACTTTCCACAAGACTTGAAGAGAAAATAGTAGTTTTAGAAGAAAAAATTTATACAGATGCTGACGAAAAATTTAATCTATCCTCACCTAAACAATTAGGAATTGTTCTTTTTGAAAAATTAAAACTAGTAGAAAAACCTAAAAAAACAAAAACAGGACAATACGCAACTTCAGAGGAAGTCTTATCCTATTTAGCGAAAGATCACGATATTATTAAAAATATTTTGGATTGGCGGACGTTACAAAAATTACAAAGTACTTATGTAAAGGCGCTTCCTAGAGAAATTAATCCTGATACAAAACGTATTCATACAGAATATCACCAAGCAGTAGCAGCAACAGGGAGATTGAGTAGTAATAACCCAAATTTACAGAACATTCCTATAAGGACAGAATTAGGTCAAGAAGTTCGGAAATCTTTTGTGCCAAGAGATTCAAATCATATATTAATGGCAGCGGATTATTCGCAAATTGAGTTGAGAATTATTGCTTCACTTAGTGGCGATGAAAATATGCTAGAAGCCTTTAAAAATAACGAAGATATTCATAGGAGTACAGCGTCAAAGGTATTTAAAACTCCCTTAGAGGATATAACTAAAGCGCAAAGGAGTTATGCAAAGACCGTAAATTTTGGAATTATCTATGGCGTTTCCGCTTTTGGATTAAGTCAGCAAACTAACTTAACTCGTTCAGAATCAAAACAAATTATAGATGCGTATTATGAGAGTTACCCAAAATTAAAAGAATACATTTCAATACAAAAAGAATATGCAAGACAAAATGGCTATGTGGAGACTATATTGGGAAGGCGTAGGTACTTAAAAGATATTTTATCAAACAACCATACAGTACGTAGTTTTGCGGAAAGAAATGCAGTAAATGCCCCTATTCAAGGGAGTGCAGCGGATATAATTAAGTTAGCAATGATTCAGATTTATCAGAAAATGACCCAAGAAAATTGGCAATCAAAAATGATATTGCAAGTACACGATGAGCTTGTTTTTGATGTACATAGAGAAGAACTCGAAGATTTTAAAAAGATGGTAGTTTATGAAATGGAAAGAGCTTATAAATTAAATGTTCCACTAGTAGTTGATGTTGGGGTTGGAGCGAATTGGTTAGAAGCGCATTAGATTATTTACTTTTATAATTTAAAGTTATTTTTTTAAAATCATTATTAGTTAACATCCAAATTTCTTTTGGTTTTACTTGCCTAAATACATTTTGATATTCTTCAAACAAACCTCTCCTATTAAATACAAAAAGGTATTCGGTTTGACTCATGTATTTTGCAAATCCTTTGTCTGTCAAAACTGCGGTAAATCGTTCGTTTATTTTTTTCTGTTTACTTACAGAATGTGGTCCGTATATTGCTTCAGTAGGAAATATCAAAAATTGCATAATTGCTTTGTGTGATAATTCGTCACCCTGTGAGATAATATAAACTTTTGGGTCTGTATCGTTTAGTTTTATGTCTTCTAACACATTTGCTGCTTTATTAAATATTTGCATGCTTGAGTACATAAATTGTTTTTTTGGAAAGAAGTCAGTTATTGTTCTTTTATTATTATTTAAAAAAAGGATAATCCCAGAGAATACAAGTAGATAGAGTATTTTTTTGAATCTAATGACAAAATAAAATGCTAAGAGAAAAATTCCATAATACATTGAGCCAATATACCT
Source organism: Flavobacteriaceae bacterium (assembly GCA_023558315.1). Lineage (GTDB taxonomy): Bacteria > Bacteroidota > Bacteroidia > Flavobacteriales > Flavobacteriaceae > JAMJVX01. The sequence goes on along the minus strand of JAMJVX010000045.1, from coordinate 102,158 downwards.
TTTATAAGATGTTAGAGTTATTTTTTCATGCTCATAAAATGAAGCAAAAAGATATAAAAACAGTAAAACAAAAAGGTATGCAATTACACATAAAAATAGAGAACCAATGAAAGCTAAAAATTGATTTTGGTTCATTAAAATGGGTTTATTTCTTTTTATATATCTAAAAATAAAAAACATTATTCCTAAAAAGACGAAGATTTTATCAATGTATGAAATAATATGATCCCTATCTTTACTATCTCTTTTTGTCAATACATTCCAATAGTTATCCAATGTTGTTTTTTGATAGTCTTCTAATTTTGTGAATGAATTATCAGAGAAAACCATAGAAAAAGATTGTTTTTCAATATTTCTATACTTTTTAAATAAAGTCCATGATGTTTTAGAAATAATAATAAATATTAATAGTAAAACTATTCTTTTGAGAATAGAAATATAGTTTTTCTTTTTTTCAAAAAGCTCTAAGCAGACAATAACAAAAACGGCAAATAGAGAAAAGAGTATTCCAATTTCTTTAAGCTGAACCATACAAAAAAGAACAAGTCCAACAATAAGAAAACGTTTTTTATTTTTTTTATTTAGTAGATATAAAAGAATCGACATTCCGAAAAAAAGGCCTAGTAAATTATCACAATCTATAGTGAAAATTCTATTTCGTCCAACAAAAGTATTTGAGAGAACATAAAACACAAAAGCTATTATTAGTGATATTAATATGGAGGGATATATTTTTCGCTTTTTTATTTTAGGCAAAAATGCAATTAAAGCAGATGCGAAAATTGTAAGTTGAGATAAAATAGTAGTTCCTTGAGTAAACTTTCCTTGATTAATAATTAAATTAAAATAATATTGTAAAAGACTTGATATTCGAGGGTAATCCGCTTTTCTTAAGTTGTTATATGGTCCAACAATATCATCATGAATTAAAGTGATTTTTGTAAAAATACCCCAATGAGCATACTCGTCATAAAAAATAAAAAAATGATTTTTAAAGAGAAAATAATTTAAGAAAAAGAAAATGGAAAATATACCTAAAACATGAAGTTCTTCTTTGTTAAATAACGGAGTTTTACTTTTATAAAATAGAAATACTTTATATAGAAAGGAGAAAAGCCCTAAAATAAATACAAAATATGAACCCCAAAATAATAATCCGAAAATCCCAAAAATGTATAGTGCTGACAATAAACAAATTATAGTAAGAAAAGGGGTTTGATAAGGAGAAATTAAAAATTGTCTTTTTACTATAAAAAATAGACCTAAAAGTGAAATTAAAAATAGAAATACAAAGGCGATCATTTATTTTTTTTCTAACGCCAAAATTAAATCATAATTTTATTATAAAAAAATAATAATTTATTTTGAAAATATATAAGTTCATTTATTTTTGCAAAAAATTAAAAATTATGTATTGGACTTTAGAATTAGCTTCTTATTTAAGTGATGCACCTTGGCCAGCAACTAAAAATGAATTGGTGGATTACGCTATTAGAACGGGTGCTCCGCTTGAAGTAGTAGAGAATCTACAAGCAATAGAAGAAGAGGAAGATGAAAGTGATATATATGAATCTATGGAAGATATTTGGCCTGATTTTCCTACTAATGATGATTACTTTTGGAATGAAGATGAATATTAAAAGAGATTTCTAAATATTCTTTCTACTTTTTTTGATTTTTTTATAGACTAAAAATCCAATAACAAACATTAATAAATAAGGAAATATCATTAAATAAATAATTCCATTATTTATACCCTCAGCCATTTTTTCATCCCCTGACTCTACAACTGCTTTACACATAGAGCATTGTAAAAATGAAACAAAATGAATTAACACTAACTTAGGCGTAATAAGGAGAAATTAAAATATAAACAAGTACTCCTGTAACCGCTATATATAGCCATATAGGAAAGGTTATTTTGGCTAATCGTCTATGTTTTGCTATGTCATTAGAAATTCCTCTTACATAAGTAATCAAAACCATAGGAACAATTGCCATTGAGCAGCATACATGAGTTATAAGAATAAAATAATATACATATTTAATAAATCCCGTTCCCCCAAAAGGTGTTGGGTCAGAGGTTCCGTGATAGGCAACGTACATTACTAAAAACATTACAGAAAATATTATAGATGTAGTCATTAATTTTTTGTGTAAAGCTATATTTTTTCTTTTGATTGCAACAAGTGCAAATACTAACAATACCGCTGTTATACCATTAATAGTAGCATAAATAGGAGGCAAGAAATTAAGGGGTGTCATATTTGGCATACGAATTTCACTTAATAAGATTACTATAGTTAGTATCAATATGGATACAGCGAAGATAAAGGGTCTATATTTTTGTTCTAAATTTTTAGTCATTTTATTATTCTTTTAAAAGTTTTGTGATATCGTCTACTAACATTGTAACTCCTTGAGTTTTCGTATTTTCATCAGTAATTCCTAAATAATAAACAATCGGATTTCCATAATCATCATTCCTTGATCTAATAAATCCATTTTTGTCTATTAAAGCAAAATACCCCTGATGTTCGAAACCTCCTTCTATATTTGGGTTTATGCTAGCGAAAACATTAAATTTATTGTTTGCTAAATTATATATTTTTTCTTTTTCTCCTGTTAAAAAATTCCAATATTTTGATTTTATATTATAGAATTGTTGGTATTTCTTTAAAACAATAGGTGTATCGTATTCTGGATCAATAGAAATAGACACAATTCCAAAGTCATTTCTATCTCCAAAGATACTATCTAAGTGTTTCATGTTTTTGTTCATTTCTATACATATAGAGGGGCAACGAGTGAAAAAAAATTCTACCAAATATACTTTTCCTAAATAGTCTTCATTGCTAATCCATATGCTATCTTGATTTATAAAAGCAAATTCGGGTACTTTTTTAGCTTCCTCTTTTAATTTTATAAATGATAAAGCATTTGTATGTATTTTTTTAGTTCTGTTACTATCTACAATTTCCTTGTGTTTTAATTTATATAAAATTTTAGGAATAAAAATAAACCCAAAAATTATTAGTATTAATGCAATGCCAATTAGTTTTTTATTTTTCATTTATAATAGTACTATTTTTTTTAAGTGCTAATCTATATTCTGCTAATACAATTTTAACGTCATCTACCATTTTGTCATCTAACATCGCTATTGAATTAGTATTAAATCCATATAAAATTTCTTCTTTTTCATTACGTCCTCTCAAATATCCTTTTTTATCAATAATAAAAACATATGGAGTACTATAATTTTCATCTAATGTAAAGGGGGTATTAAGGCTAATAAATAATTCTTTTATTTGAAATTCTTCAGCAAAAATAAATTTCCATTTAGAAGTATCTGTTCCCAATTCATTTGAAATTTTATATTTAAATTCTGTTATTTGTTTTTCCATCCCTTTTGAAACGACTATTACAAATTGAAAGCCATCGTATTGATAAAATCGATTATAAATATTTTGATTTAGGTTATACCCGCCAATACTTCTATTGTCAATTACACTTCCCCAAAAGCCCAATATAGAAACATTATTTTCAAATGACGTTTCTGTATCTAAACCAATACTTTCAAGTGATTTAACATTCTTATTTAAAATAGGAAGTTTAACAAAATGATTTACTCCAGAAGATAATATGAGGTAAATAATTATTGGAAAAACAAATAGAATAGAAAGTGTAAAATATTTTTTTACTTTACTATCTATAGCCATATTAAAATTGCCACCCTTTGAAACTTACTTGAAGAACTCTAAAAATATAACCCCCTTCAACTAAAAGGATAAAAGCTAGATAGCTTATTAAAAAAATTAAAGAAATGGCGATAACTCCTTTTAGATTTTTCTTTTCATCTCGAAGGTGCATAAAATCCCAAGCGATATAATATGCCTTAACAATGGTTAGTATAATAAATATCCAATTAAGTATTTTCATTCCAAGAAAAGGAGCAAGTAAACTGTCTGGTTTTATGATTCCTAATATTACCTCTATTGTGGTTACTATAGATAAGAAAATAAGAACGCCCCAAATTTTTTGAATATTGGAATTAAATTTTAAAAGCCCTCTAAATATTGCCAATTTATGTTCTGTATGTGCCATTTTGTTATAAAATATAAGTGCAAATATATAGACATTTAAATAATATTAATACTGATTAAATGATAAAATATATTTTTTATTATATATTCGCTCAATAAATTATTTAAAATTATGAAACATATTATATTATTACTATTATTATCATGTGTAGGATTGCATGCACAAAAAACGTATTTACACGCAGGAAAAGTATTTGATGCGAAACAAGGTAAAATTTTATCAGAAAAAACAATCGTTGTAGAAGACAATACAATTAAATCTTTGTTAGATGGATATGTGACTCCTACTAATGAGATGGATAAAGTAATTGATTTAAAAGAAAAAACGGTACTTCCTGGTTTTATAGATATGCATGTGCATATCGAAAGTGAAACTACGCCGAATCGTTACATTGCACGTTTTACAGAAAATGAAGCTGATAGAGCATATGCATCTGTTGGATATGCTAAAAAAACATTAATGGCAGGATTTACCACTGTAAGAGATTTGGGAGGTACAGGAGTAAATATAGCTTTACGTAAGGCAATTCAGCAAGGCAAAATTCATGGGCCTCGTATTTTCACAGCAGGAAAATCTATTGCCACAACGGGAGGTCACGCAGATCCAACTAATGGGCATGGGAAGCATATACAAGGCGATCCAGGACCTAAAGAAGGAGTTATAAATTCTCCTGGGGACGCTAAAAAAGCTGTGAGACAACGCTATAAAAATGGCGCAGATTGTATTAAAATAACAGCAACAGGAGGCGTATTAAGCGTAGCGAAAAACGGACGTAATCCACAATTTACTATAGAGGAAGTAAAAGCAATAACACAAACGGCTACAGATTATGGAATGCATGTAGCAGCTCACGCGCATGGAGATAGAGGAATGCAACGTGCAGTTATTGGAGGAGTTAAAACTATAGAACATGGAACATTTATGAGTGAAGAAACAATGGAGTTGATGAAAAAACACAACGCTTATTTAGTACCAACTATTACTGCAGGAATTCAAGTAGGAGAAAAAGCAAAAGTAAAAGGATATTATCCAGATATTATTGTTCCTAAAGCCTTAGAGGTAGGACCTCAAATTAGTAAAACTTTTGCTAAAGCATATAAAAAAGGAGTTCCTATTGCTTTTGGAACGGATGCTGGGGTATATCCTCATGGACTGAATGCTAATGAATTTGTGTATATGGTAGAAGCTGGAATGCCAGAAGTAGAAGCCTTGCAATCTGCAACTGTTACCAATGCTAAAATCCTTAAAATGGAAAATAAGTTAGGGCAAATAGCTCCAGACTTTTATGCGGATATCGTTGCAGTAGATAACAACCCCCTTGAAAACATTAGCACATTAAAAAATGTCACTTTTGTAATGAAAAATGGGATAGTGTATAAGAAATAATTGTGAATAAAATTATACAATCTTTAGGGTTTTTAATTATTGGATTTGGAATTTATTCTATTAATTTTTTTTTCTTTTTACAAATAAATAATAAATTTTTAACTCAGTTTAATGGACATATACAAAGACAGCTAAAAAATGTAATAAATGCCCATAATTATGAACTTATATATGTCATTTCATTATCTATAATACTCATAGGTTTTATTATTTTTTATTTTTCAAAGAAAAATAAATATTATCATTTTAATTTTATTAGAAGGATTAAGAATAGTATAAAAAATATTAAAAAAGTAGAGAAGCCGTATACCATTGCTTTTATTTGTATTATGGGGATTGCTATTTTTTCAGTTTACACTCGTATGTTTACACGAGTTGGTTATGATGAAGCTTTTACATCATTATATTATGAGCCTAGTTTACATGCTTTATTAAATTATATAGTTCCACTACCTAACAATCATTTATTAAATAGTATTCTAATGAATATAGGAAAGAATATTTTTCCTTTTTCAACATTAATAAATATTAGAGTTTTTCCAGGGCTAATAACATGTATTAATTTTATCCTTTTATTTATTTGTCTCTCAAAACTTATAAACACTAAGACGGCTTTGATTTTACTAATACTTTTTGTTTTTAATCCAGGGATAGTAAAGTATTATGTTGCAGCAAGAGGGTATAATATAATTTTATTAGCATGTATTATCTGTTTCTATTGTACAATAAAAATGATATGTGAAAATATAAGTAAAAGAGATTTTATAAAATATTTATTATTATTTTCTTTAGGAATGCTTATAGGATTTTATACAATGCCTTCATTTATTTATCCCTATTTTGCTTTTACTACATTTATGTTTTTTATTCTGGTAAAATATAGATATTATAACAAATTAAAAGTTTTTATACTCTTTAATTTTATTAATGGAATTTTAGTGTTTAGTGCCTTTATTCCTACTCTTTTAAATCATGGCATAGATAATATAAAAGAAAATAAATTTTTTATTCCCCGTGTTTTAAATAATTTTTTTTTTCAGGATATTTGGAAATTATTTTCAAATTTTACTGAACAATATTTTAATATAAATTTAATATTTTTTTTAATTTTATTAGTAGGTATTTGCATTGCATTACTCTTCTTTATAAAGAATAAACAACATGTTAATTCGATATATCTTTCCACATATGTTATTTTAATTTGCCCATTGCTATTAATTTTGCAAAAAGCAATACCATTTCCTAGAACATTTCTTTATTTAATTGTGCCTATTCTTTATTTGATTGGACTATTGCTTTCTAAAATAAAAGCAAATAGTAAGATTTTTTATTTATTTATTATTGTATTTTATTTTTTAAATTTTAAAAAACTCACAAATAATGATTTTGAAAAATCTAAACATTATCAAGTTGTCAATTTTTTATTAAAAAAAAATGCAAAAAATGTGTTATATCCAAAATCTTATCCAAATTATAATTTTTTTTTATTTTACTATAAAAATAACGATAAAAAGAAGCAGGCAAACGTTTATTTTTATAATAAAAAATACGAAATTTCAACATATTTAAAAAAATATCCAAATTCCGATTTTATTGTTTTAGATAATACAAAACAAAATATTTCGAATTATAAATTAGTAAAACAAATTAGAAATTTTCAAATTTTAAAGAAAGAATAATAACTTGCGAGGTTATTTATTAATAGCCAAATAAAGAAAAATCAGGTAGGAGGGTTTATAAAAACATTACAATCATTTAATTGTTAAATTTGTTCATAATTGTTGTTTTTTTATTGAAATACTATAGAATGATAAAATTAATCTAGAAAAAAGACGTGTTAGTATCTATAATATTCAGGCTTAAATGGCCCATCTTTAGATATTCCTATATACTTTGCTTGTTCTTCTGTGAGAGTTTCCAGTTCAACTCCTATGCTATTTAAATGTAGTTTTGCAACTTTTTCATCTAGGTTTTTTGGCAAGGTATAAACTTCATTGTTATAATTTTCTCCATTTTTCCAAAGTTCAATTTGAGCAAGCACTTGATTAGTAAAAGAATTACTCATGACAAAGCTTGGATGCCCAGTAGCACAACCTAAATTAACTAATCTTCCTTCAGCTAAAACGAGAATGCTTTTTTCATTTTCTAATGTATATTTATCAACTTGAGGTTTGATTTCAACTTTTGTTTCTCCATAAGTTTTATTTAACCAAGCCATGTCTATCTCATTGTCAAAATGTCCAATATTACAAACGATGGTATTATCTTTCATACTTAAGAAAAGCTCTTTAGTAATAATATCTTTATTTCCTGTTGCCGTAATTACTATATCTGTATTTGCAATAACAGATTTTATTTTCTTTACTTCATAGCCATCCATCGCTGCTTGTAAAGCACAAATAGGATCTATTTCACTGATAGTGACAATAGCACCTGCGCCTCTAAAGGAAGCGGCAGTACCTTTCCCAACATCTCCATATCCAGCAACTACAACTCTTTTTCCAGCTAACATAATGTCTGTAGCCCTCCTCACTGCATCCACAGCACTTTCTTTACATCCATATTTATTGTCAAACTTAGACTTAGTTACAGAATCATTCACATTAAAAGCGGGCATAGGAAGCGTTCCATTTTTTACTCTTTCATAAAGTCGAAGTACACCTGTAGTAGTCTCTTCCGATAATCCTTTTATATTTTTTACAAGCTCAGGATAGTCATCAAACACCATATTAGTCAAATCGCCTCCATCATCTAAAATCATGTTAAGAGGTTGATTATCCTCAAAGAATAAAGTTTGTTCAATACACCAGTCAAATTCCTCTTCATCCATTCCTTTCCATGCAAAAACTGGAATTCCCACAGCAGCCATAGCAGCAGCAGCATGGTCTTGAGTGGAAAAAATATTGCAAGAACTCCATCTCACCGACGCACCTAATTCTATAAGTGTTTCTATTAAAACGGCAGTTTGTATGGTCATATGCAAACACCCTGCAATCCTTGCTCCTTTTAGCGGCTTTTCATTAGCGTATTCTTTTCTTAATGACATAAGTCCAGGCATTTCTTTTTCGGCTAACTCAATTTCCTTTCTTCCCCAGTCTGCTAATGAAATATCTTTTACTTTATATGATTCTATTTTTATATTTTTGTTATCCATTTTTTGTATTAAATTTTTTTGCAAAAATATAAATTTACTATGGTTTTATGCCTTTATTTAAAAAATTAAAATTAACCAATTCTCAAGTTTTATGTATTTGGGATATTCAAGAAAACGAAGAATTTTTTTTAAATACACTTGCTTCTAATAGGCAATATATTAATTCACTTTCTAGAATAAAAAATCCACAGAAAAGATTGCAATATTTAAGTGCAAGAAAATTACTTTATGATTTAAGGATTACTAATATTACCCACAATGAATATGGAGCTATTCTACCTGTAGATGGAATTTATATTTCAATTTCTCATTCTTTCAACTATGTAGGAGTTATTATTGGGAAAAAACCCTTTGCGATTGACATTGAAAAAGTGAGGTCTAAAATTATAGATATTGCAGATAAGTTTGTTCATCCAACAGAGGTGTCTTTTATTAATAAAGAATTAGATTATCAAAAGATGCTTACTAAAATTTGGGTGGCAAAAGAAGCAGTATTTAAAATTTATCAAACTTCTTTAAGTTTTAAAAATCAGATAAAAGTAATGCCTTTTAAATTAGAGGATAAAATTATAAATGTAAGTGTTGAAAAAAGGGGAAAATTATGCAAACATCAGATAAAATTTATTCCTTTTGAAAACTTCTATTGTGGGTATACAATTTAAAAAAATAAATTAAACTTATTATTTTAGTAAAATAGTTATACTTTTAGCTCTTTAAAATTATCGTTTAACTTAAAAAATATAATTATGTTTAAAAAATCAATTTTATTAGGCACCTTAGGTGGTTTCTTGACCCATTTTATATTGGGGTTTTTATTTTACGGGCTACTTGCAGCAGATTTTTTTGCTTCACATGCCGTTATTGAAGCGGGAAGAGACCCTATGAATATGGGGTTTATTACTTTTTCGTCTTTATTTCAAGCGTTTTTTCTTTCTGTTATTTATAAGTGTTTTGCTCGTGATAAGTATAGTTTGAAAAGCGGATTTAAATTTGGAGTGTTAATAGGACTATTTTACGTTGGAGTTGGGTTTATGATGTATGGCACAATGAATCTTATTGATTGTACAGCATTAATAGTAGATAGTATTTATTCTGTTCTATTTTATGGAATTATAGGAGCAGTAATAGGATTAATATTTAAAGCAACTACTAAAAAAAAGTAACAACCAAAATTTTCTAATTAAAAAAAGGGTATAAAAATTATACCCTTTTTTTGTAATTTAAATTCTTGTAGTTATGGAGTTAAAATCCAAAATTCCCAAGGCTTCATTCTGTATTCGTAACTCTCAGAAAGAATTTTCTTTTTCCCATCTATAAATCTTTTATATACCCCATTTATAGGCATGGTAAAACCAACGTGTTCCTTAGATAAGTTAGCGATATAAATAACAGTATCTTTACCTTTTGTTCTTTGAAAAGCCAATACTTGATCATTCCTTGAAGAGTTAAAGCGAGTATAGTCACCTATACCTTCTCCAATATCTAAAGCGGAATGTTTTGCTTTTAATGCCCCTAATTTTTTAAGTAATTTATAGGTCTCTCCTTTCGTTTTAGGAAAACTATCTTTTTCAAAAAAGAGCAGGCGCTTATTCAAATCATATTCTTGCCCACTATATATAAGAGGCATTCCTGGTGATAAATAGTTAAGTGCAATCATTGCATGACCCGCTTTTCCAAAACTTTCTTCTATCGTTCCACTCCATGAGTTCTCATCGTGGTTTGTACTAAAATTAATAATTAAATTTTTGGGTTTATATTTTAAAAATAAAGTATCTATATGCTTGTCCCAATCCATCGTGTTATTTTCACCTCTAGCAATAGCTTTAGTTAGGTGATGTCCTTTCCAGTCATAGGAAGCATCAAATAAATCTAATAATTCAAAACCCCCTGGATGATACGCATCAGTCTCCGCTAAAAGAAACACAGGTTTTATTTTCTTTATTTCTTTAAAAGTTTTTTTATAAAACTCAATGGGTACAGCATAGGCTTGGTCAATTCTAAAACCATCAATATTTGCTTCTTCAACCCAGTATAATAGAGACTCCCTCATTTCCTTTCTCATTTTCATATTTTCATAGTTTAAATCAGCAACATCAGTCCATCCAAACGATTCTCCAGTTTTAGGGTCAATAGGGTCAATAACTTCTCCTTTGTCATTTTTTAAATAAAAATCAGAATTTTCTTTAAGCCAGATATGATCCCAGCCTGTATGACCTGGCACCCAATCTAAAATAACATACATTCCTAATTCATGAGCTTGATTGACTAAGTCTTTCAAATCAGCTAAAGTTCCATACTCAGGATTAACTTTTTTGTAATCTGACACTGCATAATAACTTCCTAAAGGACCTTTACTTTTTGTAGTAGAAATTGGATTAATAGGCATTAGCCAAATAATATTAACTCCTAATTCTTTTATTTTTGGTAAATCCTTAGTAAATGCTGCAAAAGTCCCTTCCGTAGAATACTGGCGGATATTTGCTTCGTACAAAACACCTTTGGCTATATCTTTATCTGTTATAACACTATTTTTGTTTTGTGAATCTGCATTTTGAATAACAAAAATGCTGATAAGTAATAAATAAATATATTTCATAAGTATAATTTTTTAAAGTTGCCAAATATAGAGTTTTTCATTAAAAAAACACTTTTTCAATTCAAAAATAGTTTAGGATTAAACAAGGTTACTGTTTTAATTTATCTAATTGTTCTTGAATTACTTCGTCTTCAATTCTTTGGAAGAGCAAAGTAGGTTTATTTATTAGATGCTTTTCCTCAATGATTGAAAATGTATCTTTAGCAGTTTTCCAATCTAAACTTTTTATATTTAATATAGTTTGAATTTTCTCTGCAGTAAAAGGTAAAAAAGGAGATAAAACGATGGATAGCTTAGCCACTATTTGAATGGAAGTATTCATAATAGTAGATACTCGTTCGGGAGTCGTTTTAATCAATTTCCATGGTTCCTGGTCTGCTAAATATTTATTTCCTAATCGGGCGATATCCATTGCGCTTTGAAGCGCTCCTCTATAATGAAAGGATTCAATTTGGTCTTCTACTTTTCGTATAAGATTTTTAGAATGTTCCATTGTGGCAGTGTCAATTTTATCAGGATTGCCAATTGAAGGCACTTCGCCGTTATAATATTTATGTATCAATACGACAACTCTATTTATAAAATTCCCTAAAATAGCTACTAATTCATTATTATTCTTTACTTGTAAATCTGCCCATGTAAAATTACTATCTTTTGTTTCTGGAGCATTTGATATCAGAGTATAGCGCAATACATCTTGTTGATTGGGGAAATCTTGCAAGTATTCATGTAGCCATACCGCCCAGTTTTTTGAGGTAGATAATTTTTTGTTTTCTAAATTCAAAAATTCATTAGCTGGGACATTTTTTGGCAAAATATAGTTTCCTTTAGCTTTTAAAATACAAGGAAAAATTATACAGTGAAAAACAATATTATCTTTACCTATAAAATGTACAAGTGTTGTTTCTTCATCTTGCCAAAAGGGTTTCCAATCTACATTATTTTTTTGAGCCCATTCTTTCGTGGCAGATATATATCCAATAGGTGCATCAAACCAAACATAAAGTACTTTTCCTTTTGCTGTTTCTAAGGGTACTTTTATCCCCCAATTTAAGTCTCTTGTGACGGCTCTAGGTTTTAATTTTAAAGTTAACCATGATTTTACTTGACCATATACATTAGGTTTCCAATCTTTTTGATGAGTTTTTAATATCCAATCTTCAATAAAATCTTGATAGTTATTTAAAGGTAAAAACCAGTGTTTTGTTTTTTTAACAACAGGAGTACTGCCAGATATTATTGATTTAGGGTTTTTTAAATCTGTAGTACTTAATGTATTGCCACATTTTTCGCATTGATCTCCATAGGCTTCTTCGTTTTCACAAAAAGGACATGTACCAATAACAAATCTATCAGCTAAAAATTGATTTGCTTCTTCATCGTAAAGTTGCTCTGTTTCTTTTTCTTCTAAAATGTTTTTTTTATATAAATCTATAAAAAACTCTTGAGCAGTTTCTCGATGAATCTCTTTAGATGTTCTGCTATAATTATCAAATGTGATACCAAATTCTATTAATGATTCTTTAATCATTTTATGATATTTATCTATAATTTGTTTAGGAGTTTTATTTTCTTTTTTGGCTTTAATAGAAATAGCAGCACCATGCTCATCACTACCACATATATAAATAACTTCCTTTTTTTGTAAACGTAAATACCTAACATATATATCTGCGGGTATATAAACTCCTGCTAAATGTCCAATATGGATTGCTCCATTTGCATATGGGAGCGCTGCTGTAACTGTATATCTCTTCGACATATCTTTAAAAATTAAATTAATTTATTTTAATAATAGGGTATATTTGCAAAGATAATTTTGATATTGAAATGAGATTAAAAAGAATTTTTTTTATTTTAACTTTTATAGGTTTTATAGCAAATATTTATTCTCAAAATGAAGAATATGAAGTAAAAATACAAAAACCTGTTAATAAATGGTTTGAAACATCTAATAGTAGATATGATAAATTTCGCCCTTTTAAAGAAATTAAATTAGATGTAACCTCCTCATTTATTGCACCTGCATTAGCTTTGGAATATGAATATAGATTAAATAAAACCATCGGATATGGGGCAAATGTATTCTTTAAATTTAACGATACATACCATTATTTATACCCTGATATTTGGTCAATTAATCCTTTTGTTTCTCTAAATATTTTAACGCCGTATAATAAATTCTTCATGGAAGGATTTAATTTTCATATCGGATTTAAAACTGGGCAAAGAATCACAAATAGTGATAATTTGTTTGATGCGGGAATTGTAATTGGGAGTAGTGCGAAATGGAATATAGATAGATTTATATTTGAAGTATCAGCGGATGTGATTCGTTACTTTATAAATGATAGTGAAGAATTAGAAGAAGTATCTATAAGTTTAGGCGCAGGGATTAAGTTAGGATACAGATTTTATTAATATTTTACTTTTTTACGAAACAAAGTTTCTAATATTATAACACAAAGCGCTCCAAGAACAATTAATCCAAAAAGAAACCAAGTTTCTATTAAAGCAATATCAGGAAATTGTAAAGACGATGATGAATTAACAAGAGTATCAGTATTAGTATCTCTTTTTCTCCATGGCCAAATTAAAGGCAAAGTACCAACTATAAATCCAATTAATACAGCAATAGTATTCTTTTTGTTTTTCTTTAAAATATAATTTAATATTTTTGAAAATATAACAAATCCACTCAAAGACCCTAAAATATAGATAAGGAATATTTTTAGATAGAACATTTTTTCAGGAGAGTATCTAAAACTCATATCTAATTTAAAAATATCATATAATACCACAGGCAATGTATTTAAAGCATCTACCAAAATCAAGGAATAATTACCTAAAATTATTATAATAAAAGATCCAGAAAGCCCTGGTAGCAACATTCCTAAAACACTAAGTATGCCACATAAGTATATGTAAAGAAGATTCGCATTTTCTTGGGCAGGAGAGACAAAATTAAATCCTAATCCAATTATAAGTCCTATTAAAATAAAGAGATGGTTTTTTGAAACCCATCCTTTTTCCTTTTTATAAATATAGAAAACTGAGGCTAGAATAATACCTAAAAAGTAGCTCCACACATGTTTTTCATAATATTCAAATAAAAACTCTAATAAATATGCAAGTGCAAAAACGCCAATAGTTATCCCTGTAAGAATATATAAAAGAAACGAACCATTTATATATTGATTTAATTTTTTAAACCTACCATTAAGAAGTAATTTTAACGCTTTAGTATTAAAACGATGAATAGAAAAAATAAGCTCTTCATAAAAACCAACTAATAAGGCAATAATACCTCCAGAAACTCCAGGGATGATATTAGCAATTCCTACTGCCACCCCCTTTAGGATAAGAAATATCTTATCTAAAAAAGTTCTGTTTTGATGATTCATATAGCTACACTTTTTTGCCTAGTCGTTGTATAAAAAACACAATAAAAAAACCAATTAAAATTAATAATATAGCAAAAAATAATTGGTTATTTTCGACTAAAAAGGGAGAAATTGCTTTCGTTTTAGTAGGGATAATTTCTCCATCATCTTTTGTTATACTGCTCAACACTTCTTGCCAAGGCCAAATTTTATTTAGCGCACCTATCATAAAACCTGTAAGTAAAGATAAGACTTGGTTTTTATAATTTTTAAACATCCATTTTAATAATACAGCAAAAGATTTTAATCCAATTAAAATCCCTAACCCTAAGAAAAGCATTTTAATTAATAATGTTGTTAATAGTTCCCAATCGCCATCGATTAAAGCTAAGGGAGTATTTTTTATAATACTAAGAACAGTGGGGTATACTCCTAAGATAAGGAAGAGATATGAGCCGGATACACCTGGAAGTACCATTGCCATAATAGCGATGAAGCCCGAAAAAAATAAATACAAATTACTAGGCTCTACCGAATTTGTTGGAATTAGGGTTACTCCATATGAAATTAAAATTCCTAATGCTAAAAAAACAAATATTAAAAGAGTCCATTTTATTTGCTTAATAATAAAATAAATACTTGCAATAATGAGACCTAAAAAAAATGAAAATAAGAGAATAGGTTGCTCAGCTAATAAAAATTCTATAGTACTTGCTAATAAAAAAACACTTGTAGCGATTCCTAAAAAAAGAAATAACAAAAAGGTTCCATTAATTTTTTGCCAAACCGCTTTTAACCCTTTTTCTTTAAATAGAGATAACAAAGAAAAATTAATGTTATTGATGCTTTCGATAAGTGTTTCATATATGCCTGTGATAAAAGCGATAGTTCCACCTGAGACACCAGGGACTATATCTGCGGCACCCATAGCTATTCCTTTAAAATATATTAAAATATTTTTATTAGATTTTGTTTTTTTCATTAGTTGTTTGTTTTTCATTTAAGCGTTCTATTTTTTTGTGGAATTTTTGTAACACGGTATCATTTGGATTTAATCTTAAAGCCAATTCAATAATATAAAAACTTCGTTTTATGTCATTTGTTCCTAAAGCATAATCAACCCATTCTAGCCAATGACGTATATCTTTAGTTTTATAAGAGGATAATTCCATTGATTTAGAGAAGGATTCTTCTGCCTTTTTAAATCTTTTAATTTTATCAAAAAGTCTCGCTTTAATTTTCCATAATTTTGGACACTCTTCATTTGCGTTAATTGCTTTTTTAACATATCGCAAAGCGTCTTTTATATTTTTTTCTTTTTCTAATAGTGCAATAAGATCATACCATCCATTTTTATGTAATGGGTCAAGTTGTACACTTTTTTTGTAATATTTTATTGCCGCATCGTTATTTCCAATTTTTTTATAAGAGTTTCCTAATAACCAGCATATATAATAATCGTATCCAATAAACTCAATTGAAATAGTATAATTTTTTATAGCCTCATTTATTTTGTCTAATTTCCCTAAGACTATCCCCTTATAGGTATATCCCGCAGCAAAAGTTTCGTCAATAATTATAGTAAAATCAAATGCCCTCAGTGCCTCATCGTACTTTTTCAGTGAAAGATATTTTTTACCTAGATAATGCCAGGCAGTTTTATGGTATGGGTTATCATCTAAAAAATCTTTTAGATATCTAATAGCCTCTTCTGTTTGGTTTAATTCATCATAACAATAAATTATTTTATGCAATAATTCATTAAAATCACTTTTGATTTCTAATCCTTTTTTAAGATAGCTTATAGCTTTATTATATTCTTGCATGTTAATATACTCTAAGCCGATAAGATTGATTATCTCAATAGGGTCTTCGGATATGTCTGCAGCTTTAATTAAATAGTCAATTGCTTGCGCATATTTTCTTTTTTTTGATAACAAAGTGGCTTTCTGAATAAAGACTTCTTCGTTATTTGGGCTTATATCTTCTAATATTGTTAATAGGTTATTTGCTTTTTCTAATTGCAAATTGTGTATAAAGATTTCAGACTTAATCAATTGTAAATCAATGTTATCTGGATGTTGTTGCTCTGCTAAATCCAAAGCTTTTTCAGCGGCACTTAATTCTCCATTATCAATATAATGGTAGATTATATACTCAAATTCTTCTGTGTCAAAAAAGTAAACAGCATTTGTTTTCAACATCTGTTCAAACTTTTCAATACATAAATTGTCATTGGAATCGGAATCAGAAAAATTTTGATACATTTAAGTCAAAAAAATAATGGGCTAAATTAGTATAAAAAATAAGAGCGCTATTTTATATACGTTATTCTTTTCAACAAATTAACTAACATTTGTTATTTCTTTTCGTCTTCTTCTTCAACAAGTAATAATTCAGGGTCAAATGGAATGTTTAAATAAAATATTTCCTTTAGGTCCCAATTAGCACGTAAATATATCTTTTTATCAAAATAAATTACTTCTTCTGGAGTTTTTTTAGATAAAAAATCCCCAGTATCCCAAATTCCATTATTGTTTGAATCCTTTATTGCTCGCATATAATATGTTCCAGGATTAACTAATGGAAAGGTATAGAATACTTTTTCTGGAACAGTTTTAAATTCTCTGATTATTTTTGTGCTTTCATCTAGAAGTTGTATAATGAATTGAGTGTTTTCAGAGAGACCATTTAGTTTTACTTCAATATTTCCATAGTCTTCAGTTTTTCTAGTTTCTACTTTAAAGTTAATTGTGTCTTTATTTGTGTGATTCCAAAAATCTTTAATTGCATTAGGAAATAAGGATAGTTGATAATTGTCGTTAGGCAACTTATCAAAAGGGATAAATACACTATGTTTGTTTTTATCAATAAAAGCATCATAAGGGACAAGAAGTGTGTCTTTATCAAAAATTTTTATTTTTGAAGTATCAATAGAGACAATCGGAGTAGTAGATTTAATGAGAAGTGTATCTAATAAATCAATAGTGTTTCTCGGAAATTGCGTTAATTGCAAACTGTCAATTTCATCATTTTTTATTGCAACTTTTATACGTTTTAACGTATCTATTTCTTGGATTAAAAAAACTAAAGAATCTAATTCATAATCTTTAACTTGCGCTTTATTTTTTCTTCTTCTTTGTCTTCTCCTGCGTCGGGCATTTTCTTTTGGATTGTCTTCACTTTTGTTGTCTTGAATTAAATTTAAAGCCTCACTAGAAACTGATAAAATATTGCCAGTAATATTTGAACTGCCAGATATCGTTTTATTTTCTTTTGGATTGTCTTCACTTTTGTTGTCTTGAATTAAATTTAAAGCTTCACTAGAAACTGATAAAATATTGCCAGTAATATTTGAACTGCCAGATATCGTATCATTTTCTTTTACTAAATTTATACTTTCATCAGATATTCCAATTGTTGCTCCAGAAAATTCTTTCATTTCTGAAAATAAAATCTCATTTCCTCCAGATAAAGACAATTGAAGACCAGATACGCTTTTTTGATTTTTAAGTCTGTTGGTGAACCAAAAATTCAAAGTGTCTTTTCCAGTAATATCTTTATTGATTAAATACTTAAAATCAGAAGGCAAACTGTCTTTTTCAATATTTAACGTTTCTATATAATTATCAGGTAGTTCGCCATAATACCCAATTCCTATTTTTTGAGGGTTTATATAAAAGGGTCTTGCCCATTTAAAAGGCAATTTTTCTTTAAACAATTTTAACTCAGGTAATGAATCTATTATTTTTGTAGTATCTATTGGAAGTGTTATATACTCTGAGAAAAAAGCGATTTTATCTAATCCCGGGTCAAATAAATAATTTGTATTTACATCCTTTAACGCGACAACTTGATATTGCCCTTCCTTTAAGTTTTGAAAATTATAAGCAATACTATCTAAAGTACTAGATCTATAAATAGGCTTTTCTTTGTATATAATAGAATCCGTATATGTGCTATCTATTTTGTATAAATGCACTGAAATATCTCTGTCTGTTTTTATGTTAAAAGCGTCTCGCACAGTCCCCTTCAAGGCTAAGGAATCTATATAAGAGCCTGTAGAAAAAGTATATATAAATGAAAGTAAAGGATTCCCTTCATTAAAATCTTCTATACTATTTCCAAAGTTTATTGTATAAGTAGTTTCTGGCATTAATTCATTTAAAAACCTAACTTCTACATATTTAGTAGTGATGCCTTGAGGGTAAATATCATAGTCTTCCACTTCCAAAGAAGGCGAAATAATCAACTTTTTGAATATATCTTTAGGCTTTATGTATTCATCAAAATAAATTTTGATTTTTTTGTCTTTAAAAAAAATAGAATTATTTTCAGGGTTAGCCTTGACATATGCTGGAGGGGTTTCATCTTTATCCCCACCAGACAAATAACCTCTGTTAGCACAACTTAATAAAAATAGCAATAAAAAATAGTGGAGATACTTCATAAATAATTCATCAATAAATACGTTTTGCAAAAGAAATATATAATAGTAAATTAAACCTCATTTAAAGCATATTTTTTATCTTAGGTGTCTTAAAATCATCTCTCATGAATTTCAAAGTCCTACTTCGAATTCTAGGAATAATTGTCATAATTCTAATCACCTATTACCAGTGTCAGAAGCCAGAATCTGATGAAAAAGCGATTACTTTACTTGTTTTATCTATGGGTAGTGTGGATTATACAAGTACAATTGCCGAGAATAACATTACCTTTGCAAACAAAGTCCCAAATGGCACGACAGAGGTAACGATAAAACAGATAGCTATCTCTTTAAAAGCGTCTTCAAGTAAACAGATAGGGGATAAACTAAATGTAGGCGTAGGTAACCTCAAGCACAAACGCTTGGAGTAAAGCAAGTGGAACGAGCTGTGATGTGGTTCGCTCTAGTTCTGGAACGAATCCAGTCTCTGGAGATAGATTAGTTGTTGAAGCAGTTATCACAAAAGGAAGTGAAAGCTATACGGAAAGGTTTACTATTAGGTTTGAGGATTAAGCATAATCTTATTAAATAAACAAAAGTCTCTTTATTTTATTTTTTAATATAATTATTAAATTTAATTTGTATGTTTGCTTCCATTCAAAAAAATAACTAAATTATGATAAAAAATATTTTTATAGTTTTAATCGCTTTACACTTTTCTGTTGGAGCAATAAGCCAAGATTATTTTCCTACAAATAGTGGAGTAAAAACTAAAGACAAAACATACAAAGCATTTACAAATGCTACTATTTATGTCTCCCCAACTCAAGTGATAGAAAAAGGAACTTTATTAATTAGAGATGATAAAGTTATATCAGTTGGAGCAAATGTATCTCTACCATCCAATACGCAAGTGTATGATTTGGAAGAAGCGTTTATCTATCCTTCCTTCATTGAAATATATAGTGATTTTGGAATACAAAAGCCAAAACCGTATTCTGCAAGAGGACGAAGCGCGCAGTATGAAGCTTCAAGAGAGGGTTACTATTGGAATGACCATATATTGAGTGATTACAATAGTATAAATGATTATAGATATAATTCTAAAAAAGCAGAATCTTTACGTGCAATAGGTTTTGGAGTTGTCAATGCACACCGTCCAGAAGGAATACATAGAGGAACAAGCGTACTAATTGCATTAAATGATAATACAACAGATAATAAAAGAATACTTTCTGACAAAGGGGCTCAACATCTTTCATTTTCAAAAAGCAAAATATCAGGACAATCATATCCAACTTCTATTATGGGAGCTATGGCACTTATTAGACAGTTTTATCACGATTCGAAATGGTATAAAAATGGAGGAAGTAATTCTAAAGATTTAGCGATTGAAAGTTATTTAAAAATAGAAAAATTACCAATTATATTTGATGCTTCTACAGACAAATTAAATCCAATGAGAGCAGCAAAAATTGCTAAAGAATTTAATAAGCCATATATCATTGTAGGGACTGGAAATGAATATCAATATTTACATAGTTTCAAAAAAAATAAGCCTACATTAATTTTACCTTTAAACTTTCCAAAAGCATATGATGTATCAGATCCGCTTTTCGCAAAAAAAATTACTATAAATCAAATGAGACATTGGGATCAGGCCCCATCAAATCCTGCAATATTAGCTAAAGCATCTGTCCCATTTGCTTTAACTACACACAAATTGGATAAGAAAAACAATTTTTTAAAAAATATCAGAAAATCTATCAAAAGAGGATTAACAGAAGAACAGGCACTTAAATCTTTAACAATAACCCCTGCAAAACAACTTGGAAAAAGCAAAACATTAGGGAGTTTAGACAAAGGAAAACAAGCAAATTTTTTAATAACTTCAGGGCCTATATTTGACGAAAAAACAAAAATTTATGAAAATTGGGTGCAAGGGAAACCACACGTATTAAACGATAGAAATGTTTTAGATATAAATGGATATTACTCACTTTCTTTGAATAACACAAAATATTCATTGAAAATTGAAAATAGTAATAAAAAAATTAAAGTAAGTGTAAAGGAAGATTCACTGAAATTAAATACAAAAGTAAAATATAAAGACAATTGGTTGCAAATTACATTTTCAAAAAGTGATAGCGTTGCTACCTATTTAAGTCAGTTGTCAGCAAGAGTTGATAACTCTGATTTAATCAAAGGTACTGGAGTTGATTTTGAAGGAAAAAACATTAATTGGTATATAAATAAAGATTCGGTTTTAGTTGATACTAAAAAAGAAAAGAAGTTAGAAATTACAAAACCTCTAACTACAATTACCTTTCCAAATAATGGATATGGTTTCAAAAAACTTCCAACATCAAAAACGTATTTATTTAAAAATGCTACTGTTTGGACAAATGAATCCGATGGAATATTGAAAAACACTGATGTATTAGTCAAGGATGGGAAAATTGCGCAGATTGGTGCATCTATAACATCAAGCGACGCAGAAATAATTGATGCGACAGGAAAACATCTAACTTCTGGAATCATAGATGAACATTCGCATATAGCAGCTTCAAGCATAAATGAAGCAGGTCAAAACTCCTCAGCAGAAGTAACTATTGAAGATGCTATCGATCCTGAACATATAGGTATATATAGAAATTTAGCGGGTGGAGTTACTACCATTCAAATTTTACATGGTTCAGCAAATCCAATTGGAGGACAATCTGCAATTATAAAATTAAAATGGGGACAATCTGCTTCTGATTTAATTTATCCAAATGCAGATAAATTTATAAAATTTGCTTTAGGAGAAAATGTAAAACAATCAAATTGGCAAAGTTTTTCCCGATTTCCACAAACCAGAATGGGTGTAGAACAAGTTTTTGTAGATTATTTTCAAAGAGCAAAAGAATATGATATTCTTAAAAAGAAAGTTGAAGCATTAAAGAAAAAACAAAAAAAGTTATCATCTAAAGAAAAAGAAATAATTAAAAGTTTCCGTTATGATTTAGAAATGGAATCCTTAGTAGATATTTTACAAGGAAAGCGTTTTATCTCTTGCCATTCCTATGTGCAAAGTGAAATTAACATGTTAATGAAAGTAGCAGATAGATTTGGGTTTACTGTAAACACTTTCACACATATTTTAGAAGGGTATAAAGTAGCAGATAAAATGAAACAACATGGCGTGGCAGGTTCAACATTCTCAGATTGGTGGGCATATAAATATGAAGTGAATGATGCGATACCATATAATGGAGCGATTATGCATAAAGTTGGGGTATTGACAGCATTTAATTCAGATGATGCGGAAATGTCACGAAGATTAAATCAAGAAGCGGCTAAAGCTGTAAAATATGGTGGAGTTTCTGAAGAGGAAGCTTGGAAGTTTGTCACTCTTAATCCAGCGAAAATGCTTCACATAGACAATAAAGTTGGAAGTGTAAAAGTTGGTAAAATGGCAGATTTAGTTTTATGGAACGGTCATCCTATGTCAATATACTCTAAAGCGCAAAAAACAATGATTGAAGGGACTATATACTACGATGAAGAGAAAGACAATCAAATGCGTTCAAGTATAGCAGAAGAAAAACAACTTTTGATAAAAAGGATGTTAGAGATAAAAGAAAAGGGTCATAAGACTCAAAGTGTAAAAAACACAGCAAAAAGAGACATGCATTGTGAAACAATAGATTAAATAGAATACTATGAAAAAAATAATTTTTATTACCTTAATTTTTAGCGCATTATTTATTACTGCGCAACAAACTCCAGCAGGAGTACAACAGAAATCAATTTTAATTACAGATGTTACAGCTCATATAGGAGATGGGACAGTGCTAGAAGCTGCAGCTATTGGATTTAACAATGGTAAAATAGACTACGTGGGAGTGCGTACTGAAGTTGATGAAACAAAGTACGAAGAAGTAATATCTGCAGATAATAAACATGTATATCCAGGTTTTATTGCTCTTAATACTTCTTTAGGACTTGCAGAAATAGATGCAGTTCGCCCAACTCGTGATTATGATGAGATTGGAGATTTCCTTCCACATGTTAGGAGTATAATAGCGTATAATTCAGAATCTAAAGTGGTAGAAAGCATGAGGCCTAACGGAATACTTATGGCTCAAATATGCCCAAGAGGAGGGATAATTGCAGGAAGTTCTACGGTAGTCCAATTAGATGCTTGGAATTGGGAAGATGCCATTATCAAAGTAGACGAAGGAATACATCTTAATTGGCCTTCGCCATATAGAAGAGGTAGATGGTGGCTTGGTGAAGACCCGTCGATAAAATCTGATAAAAATTATATTTCGAAAGTGAATAACATAGAAATGTTTTTTGAAACTTCAAAAGTGTATAACAAAAAAGAGAATGTTAAAAATTTGCCTAATGAAGCAATGAGTGGGTTGTTTGATGGGAGTAAAACACTATACTTAATTGCAGATGATGAAAAAGCGATTGTAGATGGAATTACACGTATGAAAAGTATAGGTGTTAAAAAAATTGTTTTAGTTAGTGGTCATGAATCCTATTTGCAAATAGATTTTTTGAAAAAGAATAATATTCCAATTCTTATTGATACTCCTCATAGACTACCTTCTAATGAAGATCAAGATATTAAAAACACTTTTAAAACAGCAAAAAAACTAATAGATGCAGATTTATTAGTAAGTATTGATATAACAGGAAGAATGGAAAGAATGAATACGAGAAATTTGCCGTTTTTTGCAGGAAGTTTTTCGGCATATGGTGTGCCTAAAGAAGAAGCAGTGAAGATGATAACATATAATGCTGCTAAAATACTTGGAATTGAAAATAGTGTAGGAACATTAACCGTAGGGAAAGATGCGACATTATTTATTTCTCTTGGAGATGCCCTTGATATGAGGACTAACCAAATCTCTAAAGCATATATACAAGGTAGAGATATTAGCTTAGAAAGTCATCAAACAGAGCTTTGGAGACGCTATGAAAAAAAATACAATATAGATATTAAGTAAAAAATCGTATTTTTTAGTGGTGTTAAATAAAAAATGTTTTATTTTTGCCAGCCAAAAAAATAGTGTATTACTATGAATAATTATGAAACCGTTTTTATATTAAATCCTGTATTGTCTGACAGTCAAGTTAAAGATGCAGTAAAAAAATACGAACAAATATTGCAATCAAGAAAAGAAACAAAAATTGTTGCAAAAGAAGATTGGGGGTTAAAAAAATTAGCTTACCCAATTCAAAACAAAAAAAGTGGGTTTTACCAATTGTTTCAATTTGAAACTCATCCTGACCTTATCAATACTTTAGAAGTAGAATTTAGAAGAGATGAAAGAGTAATGAGATACGGAACGTATAAATTAGATAAACATGCGTTGGCGTGGGCAGAGAAAAGAAGAAATAGAATGCAAACAAATGCAAAACCAACTAAAAAAGCACAATAACATAAATTAAAAAATCATGGCGTTATTAGACGAACAATCTTCCTTAAAAACACAAGCACCAAAAAGCGAGATTAGATATTTAGAACCTTTAGATATTGTTATAAACAAGGAAAAGAAATATTGTAGATTTAAGCGTTCAGGAATTAAGTATATAGATTATAAAGATCCTAAATTCCTTTTGAAATTCGTGAATGATCAAGGAAAAATTTTACCTAGAAAATTAACAGGTAATTCGCTTAAATATCAAAGAAAAGTAGCGGTGGCTATAAAAAGAGCCAGACATTTAGGACTTCTACCCTATGTTACAGATTTATTAAAAGGTTAATATACTATGGAAATAATATTAAAGAAAGATGTAGAGAATCTTGGATTTAAAGATGAAATCGTTAATGTCAAGAACGGATATGGACGTAATTTTTTAATTCCACAAGGGTTTGCTGTAATAGCGACAATAAGTGCAAAGAAAATATTAGCAGAAAATTTAAAACAACGGGCTTTTAAAGAAAAGAAGATTATTGAAGAAGCCAGTGAAAAAGCGAAAATTCTTTCAGATTTAAAAATTAAAATAGTATCTAAAGTATCTACAGGAGATAAACTTTTTGGTTCTATATCTTCTGAAAACATTAGTGCAGAATTACAGAAAAACGGTATTCAAATTGATAAAAGCACCATTAAGGTTGCTGGAAAAAAAATCAAGAAAATTGGAGAACACACTGTAAATATCCGTTTGCATAGAGAGCTTACTGCTCCTTTTACTTTCGAAATTATCCCAGACAATAAAAAATAATATTTTTTAAAGTCATAAATTATATATTTTTTCTTTTTAACGAAGAGATAAAATATATACATTATATACATTTGCTTTGTGCAAAAGAATATCAATATACAAAACAAAAAAGCAAAGTTTAACTATTCGTTTTTAGATAAGTTTGTTGCTGGAATAGTTTTGTCAGGCACAGAAATAAAGTCAATTAGGAATGGAAGCGCTTCCATATCTGAAAGTTTTTGTGAATTTAAAAACCCTTCTTCATTATTTGTAGTAAATATGAATATAGATCCATATGAAAATGCTTCATATTTTAATCATTCTCCAAAAGCAAGCAGAAAATTATTGCTTAACAAGAATGAACTTAAAAAATTATATAATGAAGTAAATAAAATCGGGTTATCTATTATTCCATTAAAATTGTTTATCAATGCTAAAGGGTTAGCAAAATTAGAAATTGCTCTAGCAAAAGGAAAAAAACTATATGATAAACGTGATACTATAAAGGATAGAGAGAATAAAATTAATATTGATAGAGTAAAAAAATATTATAATAATAGATAAAAATGTGGTTACGCTTTTTGTTATTTCCCTTCGGATTTATTTATTACCTGATTATATACTGTAGAAATATTTTATTTGATACCAATATAATCAAACATACTTCTTTTTCTGACCCTATAATTGGAATTGGAAACTTATCAGTTGGGGGAACAGGAAAATCTGTAATGATAGAATATATCATCCGACTTTTTTCAAGCAATACACCCATAGCTGTACTTAGTAGAGGGTATGGAAGAACCTTAAAAGGTTTTAACATAATAACTCACTCGCATAACGCTAAGTTAGTAGGAGATGAACCCTTTCAGTTTTTTAGAAAATTTAAAGCTATTCGTGTTGCGGTATGCAATAATAGGGTACTTGGCATTAAAGAATTACAATCCAGTAGATCAGAAAGGGAAATATACTTATTAGATGACTCTTTTCAACATCGATCAATAAAACCATCGTTATCAATTTTACTTACGACTTATAAAACTCCCTATTTTAAAGACTGGATTTTGCCTGTAGGGAATTTGAGAGAAGGAAGAAGTGGCTCTAAAAGAGCAGATATGATTATTGTAACAAAATCCCCTGACTATGTAAGCGATGAAAAGAGAATGGATTTTTTCAAGAAACTAAATATACAGCCTCATCAAAAGCTATTTTTCTCAAAAATTGTCTATGATTCAGTTATTAAAGACGAAAATCAAGTTATAGATATTTCATATCTAAAGAACAAAGAATTTTTAGTCGTAACAGGTATTGCTAAGCCAGAATATCTATTTAAATACTTTGAGGATAAAAAATTCACATTCAATAAAATGATTTTTCCAGATCATTATAAATATAGTACTAATTCAATCAAACAAATTACTAAAAAAGCAAATAACAAATTGGTTATAACTACGGAGAAGGATTACGTAAGATTAGAAGGGAAATTAAATACAGATATTAAGCTTTTTTATATTCCAATAACACATTCATTTTTAAATTTAAAGGAAGAAAACCTCTTTAAAAATGAGATTATACAACACTGTAGTGAATTTGAAAAATAATTAGTAGAATTTTGTATAAAAAAAAGAATATTTTTCGTGTAGATTTAAAAATAATTTATACTTTTGCACCCATTTTTTATTGAATACATGCCTACAATATCGCAATTAATTAGAAAAGGAAGGTCAAAGATCACAAAAAAGAGCAAGTCTATATCTCTTAATTCATGCCCTCAGAAAAGAGGTGTTTGTACGAGAGTATATACGACTACGCCAAAAAAACCAAATTCCGCAATGCGTAAAGTAGCGCGTGTGAGACTTACAAATGCTAAAGAAGTAAATGCATATATACCTGGTGAAGGACATAATTTACAGGAACACTCAATTGTTCTTGTGCGTGGAGGAAGAGTAAAAGATTTGCCAGGAGTAAGGTATCACATTGTTAGAGGAGCTTTAGATACGTCAGGTGTTGAAGGAAGAGTACAAAGAAGATCTAAATATGGTTCAAAAAAACCTAAAAAAGATAAATAGAATAATAGGTTATGAGAAAAAGACAAGCGAAAAAACATCCATTATTACCAGATCCTAAATTTAAAGACTTACTGGTAACCCGTTTTGTTAATAACTTAATGATGCAAGGAAAAAAGTCCTTAGCGTATAAGATATTTTATGATTCGTTGGATATAATTGAAGAGAAAAAAGAGGATAAAGAAATGACAGCTTTAGAAGTATGGAAAAATGCTTTAAGTAATGTTGTGCCACATGTAGAGGTAAGAAGTAGAAGAGTTGGGGGAGCTACATTTCAAATACCTACACAAATAAGACCTGACCGTAAAATATCCTTGGCAATGAAATGGATGATTAGTTTTGCGCGTAAAAGAAATGAAAAGAGTATGGCTTTAAGACTTGCGAATGAAATATTAGCAGCGGTAAAGGAAGAGGGAGGATCTGTGAAAAAAAGAATAGACACACATAAAATGGCAGAGGCAAACAAAGCGTTCTCTCATTTTAGAATTTGATTTTCAAATGAATAGAGATTTAAAATATACAAGGAATATAGGAATTGCAGCGCATATTGATGCTGGTAAAACAACGACTACAGAACGTATTCTTTTTTATACAGGAGTTAGTTACAAAATAGGAGAGGTTCATGATGGTGCCGCTACAATGGATTGGATGGAGCAAGAACAAGAAAGAGGAATTACAATTACATCCGCAGCAACAACATGTGTTTGGGATTTTCCAAGAGAACAAGGGAAGCCAACTAAAGATGCAAAACCCTATCATTTCAATATTATTGATACTCCTGGACACGTTGATTTTACAGTTGAAGTAAATAGATCACTTAGAGTATTAGACGGATTAGTTTTTCTTTTTAGTGCAGTTGATGGTGTAGAACCTCAATCTGAAACGAACTGGAGGTTGGCAGACAATTACAAAGTGCCTCGTATAGGTTTTGTAAACAAAATGGATAGACAAGGAGCTAATTTCTTGAATGTTTGTAACCAAGTGAAAGATATGTTAAAATCTAACGCTGTCCCTATAGTATTAAATATAGGAGAAGAAGAAGATTTTAAAGGAGTAGTTGATTTAGTTAAAAACAGAGCTATTGTTTGGCACGAAGATAATTACGGATCTACATATGATGTTGTAGAAATTCCAGACAATCTTAAAGATGATGTAAAAAAATATAGAGAGCAACTTATAGAAGCAGTAGCAGAATATGATGAGAATTTATTAGAAAAATTCTTTGAATCGCCAGATTCTATTTCTGAAGAAGAAATAGATAATGCATTGCGTGCAGCTACACAAGACATGAGTATTATTCCTATGATTTGTGGTTCTGCGTTTAAAAACAAGGGAGTTCAATTTCTATTAGATGCTGTTTGTAAATATTTGCCTTCTCCACAAGATAAGGAAGCCATTGAAGGAACATTGCCTAATAGTGAAGAAGTAATTAGTAGAAAGCCAAATGTAAATGAGCCTTTTTCTGCTTTAGCATTTAAAATTGCAACGGACCCTTATGTAGGGCGATTAGCATTCTTTAGAGTATATTCTGGGAAACTAGAAGCGGGTTCATATATATTAAATAATCGTTCTGGTAATAAAGAAAGAATATCTAGAATTTATCAGATGCATTCCAATAAACAAAATTCAATTTCAGTCATTGAAGCTGGAGATATTGGAGCAGCTGTAGGTTTTAAAGACATAAAGACAGGAGATACATTGTCAGATGAAAAAGCACCTATAGAATTAGAAAGTATGGTGTTTCCAGATCCAGTGATTGGTGTTGCAGTGGAGCCTAAAACAAAGGCTGATGTTGATAAGTTAGGAATAGCACTTGCGAAACTAGCGGAAGAAGACCCTACATTTCAGGTTAAAACGGATGAAGCTTCTGGTCAAACAATAATATCAGGTATGGGTGAATTACATTTAGATATTATTGTCGATAGATTAAGAAGAGAGTTTAAAGTAGAAGTAAATCAAGGGAATCCTCAAGTTGAGTATAAAGAATCATTAACTAGTTTTGCAGAACATAGAGAAGTATACAAAAAGCAAACTGGTGGTAGAGGGAAATTTGCAGATATTATTTTTACGATAGAACCTAACGATAAAGATGCAACAGGATTAAACTTTATTAATGAAATTAAAGGAGGTAATGTTCCAAAAGAATATATACCTTCTGTAGAAAAAGGATTTAAGGAATCTATGAAGAACGGTCCTTTAGCAGGATTTGAAATTGATAGTGCTAAAATCACTTTAAAAGATGGTTCATATCACCCAGTGGATTCAGATTCTTTATCTTTCGAATTGGCTGCTAAATTAGGTTTTAAAGAAGCTGCTAGAGCGGCGAAATCAGTGATAATGGAGCCTATCATGAAATTAGAAGTTTTAACTCCTGAAGAAAATATGGGAGACATTGTTGGTGATTTAAATAGAAGACGAGGTCAAGTAAATTCTATGGATGATAGAGCAGGGTCAAAGGTAATAAAAGCAGAAGTGCCTTTATCAGAAATGTTTGGATATGTAACATCATTAAGAACATTGTCATCAGGAAGAGCAACTTCTACAATGGAGTTTTCTCATTATTCAGAAACGCCTTCAAATATATCAGAAGAAGTTATTAGTAGTTCAAAAGGATAAAAAGTATAAATTATGAGTCAAAAAATTAGAATAAAGTTAAAATCATACGATCATAATTTGGTTGATAAATCGGCAGATAAGATTGTGAAAACTGTTAAGACAACGGGAGCAGTAATTACTGGACCTATTCCATTACCTACTCGTAAAAAAATATTTACAGTATTAAGGTCTCCTCACGTCAACAAAAAATCAAGAGAACAATTTAAACTCTGTTTATATAAAAGATTATTAGACATTTATAGTTCATCTTCAAAAACTATAGATGCTTTAATGAAATTAAAACTTCCAAGTGGAGTAGAAGTAGAAATAAAAGTATAATTACGAATATAAATATTATAATGTCCGGACTTATAGGAAAAAAAATAGGAATGACTAGTTTGTTTAATGAGCTTGGTAAAAATGTACCTTGTACAATTTTAGAAGTGGGTCCTTGCGTTATTACTCAAATAAAAACCCAAGAGAGGGATGGTTACGAAGCTATTCAATTAGGGTATTTAGATAAAAACAAAAGAAATACGAAAGCTTCAGAAGGTCATTTTAAAAAAGCCAATACGAGCCCAAAGAAAAAAGTAGCTGAATTTAAAGGATTTAAAGAGAGTTATAAATTAGGAGATACTATAAGTGTAGATCATTTTGCAGAAAATGAATTTGTTGATGTAACTTCTTTAAGTAAAGGAAAAGGATTCCAAGGGGTTGTAAAAAGACATGGTTTTGGAGGTGTTGGTCAAAGTACACATGGACAACACAATAGATTGAGAGCGCCTGGTTCTATTGGAGCAGCATCTTATCCTGCACGTGTTTTTAAAGGAATGAGAATGGCTGGTCAAACAGGAAACACAAAGTGTAGAATACAAAACTTGAAAGTTTTAAAAGTAGATAAAGATAAAAATATCCTTATAGTAAAAGGAAGTATTTCAGGACATAAAAATACATACGTAACAGTAGAAAAATAATGAGCTTAGAATTATCTGTATTAAATAAAGAAGGAAAAAAAACGGAAAGTAAAGTTAAACTTTCTAAAGAAGTTTTTGGAATTGAACCAAATAATCACGCTATTTATTTAGACGTTAAACAATATTTGGCGAATAAAAGACAAGGAACCCACAAGGCAAAAGAAAGAGCTGAAATTACGGGAAGTACCAAGAAGATTAAGAAGCAGAAAGGAACTGGAACAGCACGTGCAGGGAGTATAAAAAGTCCAATATTTAGAGGGGGAGGAACAGTATTTGGTCCAAGAGTAAGAAGTTATAGCCAAAAAATAAATAAAAAGGTAAAAGTTCTAGCTAGAAAATCTGCTTTAAGTATAAAGAGTAAAGATAATTCACTAATAGTGTTAGAAAAATTATCATTTAAAAAACCGCAAACAAAAGAGTTTTTGTCTATTTTAAAAAATATTGGAGTAGAAAATAAGAAAACATTATTTGTAGTTGAAAATGAAAATACTAATTTGTATTTATCGTCTAGAAATTTGAAAAAATCAAATGTTATAGTGGCTTCGGAATTAAATACCTATAAAATATTAGATGCCTTGTGTATTGTTTTTGTAGGAGATTCTGTAAAAAAAATTGAAGAAATATTATTAAATAATTAGAGCAATGATTAGTTTTATTAAACCCGTTTTAACAGAAAAAGCCAATTTATTGACTGAGGAAAACAACAGTTATACTTTCATTGTATCAACAAAAAGTAATAAAGTTGAGATTAAAAAACATATAGAGAAATTATATGGAATAACGGTAGAAGCTGTGAATACAATAAATTTAAGAATTGAAAGAAGAAAACGCTATACTAAAAATGGAATTCAATCTTCTAAATCAACAAAAATGAAGAAAGCTATAGTGAAAATTAAAGAAGGAGATTCTATAGATTTTTATAATAATATATAATTATGTCAATAAGAAAATTAAAACCTATAACTCCAGGTCAAAGATTTAGAACAGTAAACAATTACGATGTTCTAACTACTTCATCACCTGAAAAGAAATTATTAGCTCCCAAGAAAAGAACAGGAGGAAGGAATAATCGTGGAAAAATGACAATGAAGTATATTGGAGGTGGGCAAAAAAGACGTTATAGAATTATTGATTTTAAAAGACAAAAGTTTAATGTCGAAGCAGAGATAAAGACCATAGAGTATGATCCTAATCGTTCCGCTTTTATTTCTTTAATTGAATATAAAGATGGAGAGAAAAGTTATATCATTACTCAAAAAGGATTTGAAGTAGGAAACAAAGTAGTATCTGGAGATAAAAGCCCAATTGAAGTAGGGAATGCCTTGTGTTTAAAGAACATACCTTTAGGTACGATAATATCTTGTGTAGAGTTGAGACCTGGTTCAGGAGCTAACATAGCAAGAAGTGCAGGTTCGTTTGCACAATTAATGGCAAAAGAAGGAAGATATGCTACATTAAAGTTGCCTTCTGGAGAGACAAGATTAGTTTTATCGGAGTGTTTAGCGACTATAGGTGTCGTTTCTAATTCAGATCATCAATTAATTGTTTCTGGAAAAGCAGGTAGATCAAGATGGCTAGGGAGAAGACCTAGAACTAGACCAGTTGCAATGAATCCAGTTGATCATCCGATGGGTGGAGGAGAAGGAAGAGCGTCAGGGGGACATCCTAGATCTAAAAAAGGAATCCCTGCAAAAGGATATAAAACACGTTCTAAAACAAAGAATAGTAATAGATTTATTATAGAAAAAAGAAAAAAATAATGGCAAGATCATTAAAAAAAGGACCTTTTGTATTACATAGTTTAGAAAAGAAAGTCCAAAATAATATTAAAGAAAATCAAAAAAAAGTAATTAAGACTTGGTCAAGAGCCTCGTTAATAATACCAGATTTTGTTGGACAAACTATAGCTGTTCATAATGGAAAACAATTTATTCCTGTTTATATTACTGAGAATATGGTAGGACATAAATTAGGTGAATTTTCTCCCACAAGATCTTTTAGAGGTCATGCAGGAGCTAAAAAGAAATAAGAAATGGAAGAAGGCAAACAAGAAATAGTAAATACTAATAAAGAATCAAATTTGGCTGTTGCAAAATTGAATAAGTGTCCAATTTCTGCAAGAAAAATGAGATTGGTAGCAGATTTAGTGAGAGGTAAAAAGGTTGATAAAGCACTAAGTATTTTAAAATTTAGTTCTAAATCTCCATCAATTTATCTAGAAAAACTTTTAAAATCTGCGATTACTAATTGGCAAGCAAAAAACAAGGATAAAGATACTGAAGAATCAAATCTTTTTATAAAAGAAATTCGTGTTGATGGTGGAAGTATGTTAAAAAGGTTAAGACCAGCTCCACAAGGTAGGGCACATAGAATAAGAAAACGTTCTAACCATGTTACTCTTGTTGTACAATCTAATACTAATATAAAAAATACACTTACAGATGGGTCAAAAAACTAATCCTATAGGAAATCGCTTAGGCATAATCAGAGGTTGGAGCTCCAATTGGTTTGGAGGGAAAAATTATGGACCAAAAATTGCTGAAGATAATAAGATACGTATTTATATTTTAACAAGAATGCCTAATGCAGGTATTTCAAATATCGTTATTGAAAGAACTTTAAAATTTATAACTATAACAATTATAACTGCACGCCCAGGAATTATTATTGGAAAAGCAGGACAGGAAATAGATAAATTAAAAGAAGAAATTAAAAAAATCACCAATAAAGATGCTCAATTAAATATTCATGAGATAAGAAGACCAGAATTAGATGCATTTTTAGTAGCAGCAAATATTGCTAGACAAATAGAAAATAGAATTTCTTACCGAAGAGCCATAAAAATGGCTATCGCTTCAACTATAAGAATGGGTTCTGAAGGAATTAAAGTGCAAATCTCTGGACGTTTAAATGGCGCTGAAATGGCAAGATCTGAAGTCTATAAAGAAGGTAGAATTCCTTTATCAACTCTTAGAGCAGATATTGATTATAGTTTGGTTGAAGCGCATACTACTTATGGAAGAATTGGTATTAAAGTATGGATAATGAAAGGTGAGGTTTATGGAAAAAGAGAATTATCTCCTTTAGTAGGATTTGATAAAAAATCTAATAATAACAAAAAAAAATCTATAAGAAATAATAAACGTTAGATTATATAATTATATATATTATGTTACAACCTAAAAAAACAAAATATAGAAAAACTCAAAAAGGTAAAATGAAAGGGCTTTCTCAAAGAGGTCACACTTTATCAAATGGGATGTTTGGAATTAAGTCTATGGATTCAAAGTTTATAAATTCAAGACAAATTGAAGCCGCTCGTATAGCAGCTACACGTTATATGAAAAGAGAGGGACAACTTTGGATAAAAATATTTCCAGATAAACCAATTACTAAAAAACCTTTAGAGGTAAGAATGGGTAAAGGAAAAGGAGCTCCTGAATATTTTGTAGCAGTTGTAAGAGCAGGGAGAGTATTATTTGAAGTAGATGGCGTCCCTTTAGAAATAGCTAAAGAAGCACTTAGGTTGGCAGCACAAAAGCTCCCAGTTAAAACTAAATTTATTATAGCACCAGATTATAATTAGAAATCATGAAACAAACTGAAGTAGATAAATTAACATTAGAGCAATTACAAAATAAACTATCTGAACTAAGAAAAGAATATTTTGAATTAAAGATGTCTCATGTAGTTACTCCATTAGAAAATCCATTAAAGTTACGTGTAAATAGAAGAGTAATAGCAAGGATAAATAGTGCTATAAGTAAAAGAGAAAAAGAATAAGTATTATGGAAAAAAGAAATTTACGTAAGGAAAGAATTGGCTCAGTTACTAGTAATAAAATGGAGAAATCGGTTGTAGTATCTGAAACAAAGAAAATTAAGCACAAAAAATATGGAAAGTTTGTGTTACAAACAAAAAAGTATGTAGCTCATGATGAAGAGAACAAGTGTAATATAGGAGATACAGTAAAGATTATGGAGACTCGTCCATTAAGTAAAAGAAAGTGCTGGAGAATAGTTGAAATTTTAGAAAAAGCAAAATAAAATGGTACAACAAGAATCAAGACTTAAAGTTGCAGACAATACAGGTGCAAAAGAGGCATTGACTATAAGAGTATTAGGAGGTACGAAAAGGAAATATGCTTCTATTGGTGATACAATAGTAGTAACTATTAAACAAGCAACTCCAAGAGGGAGTGTAAAAAAAGGGGATGTAATAAAGGCAGTTGTAGTCAGAACAAAAAAAGAAGTTCGTAGACCAGATGGTTCATATATCCGCTTTGATGATAATGCTTGTGTATTATTAAACACCACAGGAGAAATGCAAGGAACAAGGGTATTTGGTCCAGTTGCAAGAGAATTAAGAGAGAAGAAATTCATGAAAATTATATCATTAGCTCCAGAAGTATTATAAGACAATGAAAAAAATTAAAATTAAAAAAGGAGACTTGGTCAAAGTTATTGCAGGTGCAAGCAAGGGTAAGCAAGGTAGTGTGCAAAGAGTTTTATATAAAAAAAATAAAGCTATAGTAGACGGAATTAATATTGTTAAAAAACATGTTAAGCCCAATAATAAGAATCCACAAGGAGGTATTATAGAAAAGAATGCACCTATACACATTAGTAATTTATCACTATTGAATTCAAAAGGAGAAACTACTCGTGTTGGATATCGTATGGAAGGTGATAAAAAAGTAAGATATACAAAAAAATTAAACGAGGTTATTTAATTATGGAAGCATATATACCTAGACTTAAAAACGAATATAAAACAAACATAACTAATAAGTTAAAAGAAATTTTTTCTTATAAAAATGTTATGCAGGTTCCTCGTTTGCAAAAAATAGTCCTTAATAAAGGAGTAGGGGGAGCTGTAGCAGATAAAAAACTAATAGATTATGCTGTAGACGAGTTAACTCAGATTGCTGGACAAAAAGCAATTGTAACTTATTCTAAAAAGGATATAGCTAATTTTAAGCTTAGAAAAGGAATGCCAATTGGAGCAAAAGTAACTTTGAGGAAGGAAAGAATGTATGAATTTCTAGATAGATTAATTACAGCGTCACTTCCACGAGTAAGAGATTTTAATGGCGTTAATGATAAAGGTTTTGACAGAAGAGGAAATTATAATCTAGGAATTAAAGAACAGATTATTTTTCCAGAAATAAACATAGATAAAATAAATAAAATATCAGGTATGGATATCACTTTTGTAACATCAGCAAATACTGATAAAGAAGCAAAAGCGTTATTAAGTGAATTAGGATTACCGTTTAAAAAAGAGAAAAAATAAGATGGCTAAAGAATCAATGAAAGCTCGTGAAGTGAAACGAGCAAAAATGGTAGCTAAGTATGAAGCTAAAAGAAAACAGTTAAAAGAAAATAAAGATTACGAAGCTTTACAAAAATTGCCTAGAAATGCATCCCCTGTTAGAATGCATAACAGATGTAAAATCACAGGACGTCCAAAGGGATATATGCGTCAATTTGGAATTTCTAGGGTAACATTTAGAGAAATGGCTAACAAGGGTTTAATTCCTGGAGTAACTAAAGCAAGTTGGTAAAATAAATTTAGTAAGAATTATGTATACAGATCCTATCGCTGATTATTTAACTAGAATTAGAAATGCTAGTAAAGCAGGACACAAAGTTGTAGATATCCCTGCATCTAATATTAAAAAACAAATCACTAAAATACTTTTAGATCAAGGATATATTTTAAATTATAAATTTGAGGAAACGGAATCAAATCAAGATAATATTAAGATAGCTTTAAAATATCATGGGTATATGAAAAACCCAGTAATTAAAAAAATAATTAGAGTAAGTAAACCAGGTCTAAGAAAATATTCTAGTTGTGTCGATTTGCCTAGAGTGTTAAATGGATTGGGTTTAGCAATTATCTCTACTTCTAAAGGCGTAATGACTGCTAAAAAAGCAAAACAAGAAAACTTAGGAGGTGAAATAATATGCTATGTATATTAATATTATAAGCGTATAAAATAGATTTAAAAAAATAGAAATGTCAAGAATAGGTAACAAACCCATAGAAATACCAGAAAACGTAGAAATAGATATCCAAAAAGATACTATTACAGTCAAAGGTAAATTAGGAGAACTTAAACAAACTTACGATAGTATTTCTTTTGAATTAAAAGACAATATATTAACGGTATCTAGACCTTCTGATAAAAAAGATCATAAAGCAAAACATGGTTTGTACAGAAGTTTAGTATATAACATGGTTGAAGGAGTAAGTAAAGGTTTTACTAAAGAACTTGAATTAGTGGGAGTAGGATATAGAGCGAGTAATCAAGGGCAAAAGTTAGAATTGGCTTTAGGGTTTTCGCATAATATTGTTTTTGATGTAGTTCCAGAGGTAAAAGTTGAAACACAAACAGAAAAAGGAAAAAACCCTATTATTAAATTATCATCAAATGATAAGCAGTTAGTCGGACATGTAGCTGCTAAAATTAGATCCTTTAGAAAGCCAGAGCCATATAAAGGAAAAGGGGTTAAATTTGTAAATGAACAAATTAGAAGAAAAGCAGGTAAATCAGCATAATAATTAGATATGGCATCACAAAAAGTAAATAGAAGAAATAAAATTCGTAAAAGAATTAGAAGTATTATATCAGGGATACCAACAAAACCACGTCTGTCTGTATATAGAAGTAATAAAGAAATTTATGCTCAATTGATTGATGATACTACAGGAAAAACATTTGTAGCAGCTTCATCCATGGACAAAGATATTAAGGATGGAAATAAAACAGAAAGAGCTTCCGTTGTAGGTAAAAAAATTGCTGAAAAGGCTATGGATAAAGGAATTAAGGAGATTAAATTTGATAGAGGCGGGTATTTATATCACGGAAGAGTTAAAGCTCTAGCAGATGGAGCAAGAAAACAAGGATTAAAATTTTAATAAATATGTATAATAATTATAAAAATGTTGAAATAGTAAAACCTGCAGGTCTTGAACTTAAAGACAGATTAATATCAGTACGAAGGGTTACTAAAGTTACAAAAGGAGGAAGAACTTTTGGCTTTTCAGCGATGGTGGTAGTAGGTGATGAAAATGGAGTATTAGGTTGGGGCTCTGGTAAATCTAAAGAAGTAACTGGAGCAATTTCAAAAGCCGTAGAAAATGCGAAAAAGAAATTAATTAGAATACAAATATATAAAGATACTTTACCACATGAGCAAAAAGGAAAATATGGAGGGTCTAAGGTATATCTTAAACCTGCCTCTGAAGGTACAGGAGTAATTGCTGGAGGTCCAGTAAGAGCAGTGATGGAAGCAGTTGGTATTCAAAATGTACTCTCAAAATCACAAGGTTCTTCTAATTCGCATAATATTGTAAAAGCAACAATAGACGCATTGTTACAATTGAGAAGTCCTTTAGTGATTGCCAAAGAGAGAGGAATTAGTTTAGATAAAGTTTTTAATGGATAATATTATATTATGTCAAAAATAAAAGTACAACAAGTTAAAAGTTCTATAAATAGATTAAAAAATCAAAAATTAACTTTGATTGCTTTAGGTTTAAAGAAAAGAGGTCAAACAGTAATCCTTCCAGATAATAAGTCCGTTATGGGAATGGTTAATACAGTAAAGCACTTAGTATCATTTGAAAAAATATAACAATTATGAATTTAAGTAATTTAACCCCAGCAAAAGGATCTGTAAAAAATAATAAAAGACTCGGAAGAGGGCAAGGCTCAGGAAGAGGAGGTACTTCTACAAGAGGTCATAATGGAGCAAAATCTAGATCTGGATATTCTAAAAAAATAGGATTCGAGGGAGGACAAATGCCATTACAAAGACGTGTTCCTAAATTTGGGTTTACTAATATTAATAGAAAAGAATATCAAGTCATTAATTTAGATACTATTCAAAAACTAATCGATACTAAAAAGATTAAAGAAACTCTAGATTTAGAAGTTTTATTAAAATTAAATTTGATTAGAAAAAAAGACTTAGTTAAAGTTTTAGGAAACGGTGAATTGAAATCTTCAATCAAGGTTTCTGTACATAAGTTTTCAAAAAAAGCTAAAGAAATTATAGAATCTAAAGGAGGAGAGGTAAATATCATTAAATAATGCAGAGATTTATTGAAATAATAAAGAATATATATAGCATTGAAGAATTAAGAAAAAGAATAGGGACTACTATTCTTTTACTTGTTGTTTATAGAATTGGTGCACAAATAGTTTTACCTGGAATAGATTCAGTACAATTGTCTGAGTTGTCAAATAGAGCAGGTGGTGCAGGATTATTAGGAGTATTAAATGCTTTCACTGGTGGGGCTTTTGCAAATGCCTCAATCTTCGCATTAGGAATTATGCCTTATATCTCAGCGTCTATTGTAGTTCAGTTAATGGGAATTGCAATTCCTTATTTTCAAAAATTGCAAAAAGAGGGAGAAAGTGGAAGAAAAAAAATCAATCAGATTACAAGATGGTTGACTATTTTGATTTGTGTGGTACAATCTCCTGCATACTTATATGGTTTAAGTGCACTGGGTGTTCCAGATAGTGCTTTTATATTAGGAAAAAGTCCATTGTTTATGACTTCTTCAGTAATTATATTAGTTACAGGAACCATTTTTGCAATGTGGCTTGGAGAAAAAATAACGGATAAAGGTGTTGGAAATGGAATTTCATTACTTATTACAGTAGGAATTATAGCAAATTTACCTTTATCATTCATGCAAGAATATATCTCTAGAGTATCAGAAAATACGGGAGGAGTAATGTTAATTGTCATTGAATTAGTGTTATGGGTAGTTATTATAATGTTAAGTATTATGTTGACTTTAGCAGTCAGACAAGTTCCTGTGCAATATGCAAGGCGTGGTACGGTAGGTGGTGTAAATGAAAACAATGCTTTTGGATCTAGACAATATATACCTTTAAGATTAAACTCTTCTGGAGTAATGCCTATAATATTTGCTCAAGCTCTAATGTTTGCACCTCCATACTTAGGAAGACTTTTTGGAGATAGTAATATTGGAACTTGGTTACAAGCAAATTTCTCTGATATTTTTGGTTTATGGTATAATGTATTATTTGGAATGCTGATAATCATATTTACTTATTTTTATACAGCAATCACAGTACCAACAAATAAAATATCTGATGATTTGAAAAAAAGTGGGGGATTTGTTCTTGGGATTAGACCAGGTAAAGAGACAGGTGATTTTTTAGATAAAATAATGTCTTTAATTACATTCCCTGGAGCGATATTTTTAGCATTATTAGCAGTTTTTCCTGCTATTGTAGTAAAGTTAATGGGGATTCAACAAGGATGGGCATTGTTTTATGGAGGAACTTCACTATTAATTATGGTTGGTGTAGCTATTGATACTATTCAGCAAATTAATTCATATTTGTTAAATAGACATTATGATAGTTTAATGAAAACAGGTAAAAACAGAAAAAATATATCATAAATGGCTAAACAAGAAGCAATTGAACAGGAAGGGGTAATTATTGAAGGATTATCAAATGCTATGTTTAGGGTTGAACTAGAAAACGGACATGTTGTAACGGCTCATATCTCTGGAAAGATGAGAATGCATTATATAAAATTAATACCTGGAGACAAAGTGAAATTAGAAATGAGCCCCTACGATTTGACAAAAGCAAGAATTACATATAGATTTTAAAATATGAAAACAAGAGCATCAGTAAAAAAAAGAAGCCAAGAATGTATAATGGTGAGAAGAAAAGGACGTATTTATATAATAAATAAACTAAAACCAAGATTTAAACAAAAACAAGGATAAACTATGGCAAGAATTTCAGGGATAGATCTTCCTAAAAATAAAAGAGGCATTATAGCACTTACCTATATATATGGGATTGGTAGGAGTAGAGCAAAAAAAATACTTCAAGAAGCTAAAATTGATGAAAATAAAAAAAGTGTTGATTGGAACGATAAAGAAATAGCTGCTATTCGTTCAGCAATAAACTTATTTAAAGTTGAAGGAGAATTAAGAGCAGAAGTACAAATAAATATAAAACGCTTAATGGATATAGGTTGTTATAGAGGGATTAGACATAGATCTGGTCTTCCATTAAGAGGGCAGCGAACTAAAAACAACTCTAGAACAAGAAAAGGAAAAAGAAAAACTGTGGCTAATAAGAAAAAAGCAACTAAATAATAATATCTATGGCTAAAGTATCTAACAAATCAGGTAAAAGTGTAAAAAAACTTAAAGTAGTAGTAGATAGTATTGGAGAAGCACATATACAAGCTTCTTTTAATAATATTATAATATCACTAACTAATAGAAAAGGAGAAGTAGTCTCTTGGTCTTCCGCTGGAAAGATGGGATTTAAGGGGTCAAAAAAGAACACTCCTTACGCAGCTCAAGTTGCAGCAGAGGATGCTGCAAAAAAAGGACATGAGCTAGGTATGAGAAGAGTGAAAGTCTATGTTAAAGGTCCTGGAAACGGAAGAGAATCTGCGATTAGAACCTTACATAATAACGGTATAGAGGTATTGGAAATTATAGATGTAACTCCATTACCGCATAATGGATGTAGACCTCCAAAAAGAAGAAGAGTATAAAAAAATAATAATAACAATGGCAAGATATATTGGACCAAAAACTAAAATTTCAAGAAAATTAGGTGAGCCTATTTATGGCGATGATAAATATTTTGAAAAAAAGAAATACCCTCCTGGTCAACATGGAAACACTAGAAGAGCAGGAAAAAAA
Organism: Flavobacteriaceae bacterium; assembly: GCA_023558315.1. Lineage (GTDB taxonomy): Bacteria > Bacteroidota > Bacteroidia > Flavobacteriales > Flavobacteriaceae > JAMJVX01. The sequence goes on along the minus strand of JAMJVX010000045.1, from coordinate 60,536 downwards.
TCAGAATATTCTATACAATTATTAGAAAAGCAAAAAGCAAAGTACACTTATGGAATACTTGAAAAACAGTTCAGAAATATTTTTGAAAAAGCAAGTAGAAGTAAAGGTATCACAGGGGAGGTGTTAATTCAAATGTGCGAATCTAGATTAGATAACGTTGTATATCGTTTAGGAATAGCTCCAACCCGAAGCGCTGCGAGACAATTAGTTTCTCATAGACATATTACCGTAAATAACAATTTAGTTAATATTCCTTCATATGGGGTAAAACCTGGAGACATTGTTGGAGTAAGAGAAAAATCTAAAAATTTAATAGCTATTGTTGATTCTTTATCTATAAATAGAAAGGTATATGATTGGTTAAGTTGGAACTCAGAAAAGAAAGAAGGAACTTTTGTGAGCATCCCTGAAAGAGATAATATTCCTGAAAACATCAAAGAACAGTTAATAGTTGAATTATATTCTAAATAAAAATAAATAATTAAAATGGCAATATTAAATTTTCAAAAACCAAATAAAGTAATAATGGTAAATTCCTCTGAGGATCATGGAGTTTTTGAGTTCCATCCTTTAGAGCCTGGTTATGGATTAACTATTGGGAACGCAATTAGAAGAGTGGCATTATCATCATTAGAAGGATATGCTATTACATCTGTCAAGATAGAGAATATTCAGCATGAATTTTCAACTATAAAAGGCGTATTAGAAGATGTTACTGAAATAATTTTAAATTTAAAACAAGTTAGATTTAAATGTCAAATTGAAGACGTCAAAGAAGAAAAAGTAAATATTTCAATTAGCTCTCAAAAGGTTTTTAAAGCTGGAGATATTCAAGGGTTTACTTCTGCATTTCAAGTACTTAATACAGATTTGGTAATTTGTAATTTAGAAAAAAATGTAAAGCTTAATATAGAATTAGTAATTGAAAAAGGAAGAGGATATGTTCCCGCTGAAGATAATAAAAGTTCAAAAGATTCTATAGGAACAATTGCTGTAGATTCAATTTTTACACCTATTAAAAATGTAAAATATAATGTAGAGAACTTCAGAGTTGGGCAAAAAACAGATTATGAAAAGCTTATTATTGATATCCAAACTGATGGTTCAATTTACCCAAAAGATGCGTTAACAGAAGTTGCAAAAATATTAATTCATCATTTCTTTTTATTCTCAGATGAGCGAATAAAATTAGAAGAGAGTATTTCTGGGGTTGATGTTTATGATGAAGAATCTCTGCATATGCGTCAGCTTTTAAAGAAAAAACTAGTTGATATGGATTTATCAGTTAGAGCATTGAATTGTCTGAAAGCAGCTGAAATAGAAACATTAGGTGAACTTGTATCATATAGCAAGGTAGACCTTATGAAGTTTAGAAATTTCGGAAAAAAATCGATGCTTGAATTAGAAGAGGTAATAGCCTCAAAAGATCTTGAATTTGGAATGGATCTTTCAAAGTATAAATTAGATAAAGAATAAGTGTTATGAGACATAGAAAGAAATTATTACATTTAGGTAGAAAAAGTGCTCATAGAAAGTCTATGCTAGCTAATATGGCATCCTCTTTAATCGAGCATAAAAGAATAAATACTACTCATACTAAAGCTAGAGCATTAAAAATGTTTGTAGAGCCTTTAATTACAAAGTCTAAAAATGACAGTACACATAGTCGTAGGATTGTTTTTAGTAAACTAAGAGATAAAAATGCTGTGAATGAACTTTTTAGAGATGTTGCAACAAAAATAGGTGATAGACCGGGCGGGTATACAAGAATTATTCGAACAGGAAATAGATTGGGAGATAATGCAGAGATGGCTATGATAGAACTTGTTGATTACAATACTATTTATCAAAAATCAGAAAAGAAAAAGACTAGACGAAGAGGAGGGAAGAAAAAATCAAATGTAGAAGAGAATACTACAAATGAAATAGAAGTTACTGCATCTACGGAAAGTTCTAGTACAGATAAAGAGAGTACATCGCCAGCTTCAGAAAAGGAGAAAGGAGATAATAATATAAAAGATTCTAAACAAGAAGAAAAAAAGAAAGACGATAATACTGAAACAACTGATAATTAATATTAGTAGTCCTTTCTTTATTTTAACACTTCTTTTTATCTGATATTTATCAATATAAACATGTATACCAAAAAAAATAAAGCGTTTGTATTATTACAAGACGGGGTTATTTTTTATGGAAAATCTCATGGTATAGAAGGCACAGCTTACGGTGAAATATGTTTTAATACAGCCATGACTGGTTATCAAGAAACATTTTCAGACCCCTCTTATTTTGAACAAATAATTGTTATGACAAATGCTCATATTGGCAATTATGGAATTTTTGATAAAGAGAATCAATCAAAAAATATCAAAATTTCAGGCCTTATTTGTAGAAATATTAGCGAATATTATTCTAGACCTTTGGCAACTCAATCTATTAAAAAACATTTTGAAGAACAACAAAAAGTAATAGTCTCTAATGTCGATACACGTGCATTAGTTAGCTATATACGAACCAAAGGCGTAATGAATGTTGCTATCTCAACAGAAATAGATAAATTAGAAGAGATTAAACAAAAACTCGCTGAGAAAAATTCTATGGAAGGTTTAGAGTTAGCCTCTAAAGTATCAACATCAAAGCCGTATTTTTATGGGGATGAATCCTCAAAATATAAAGTTGCAGTTATTGATTTAGGTGTTAAGGAAAACATTCTTAAAAATATTGCTGAAAGAGATGTTTATATCAAGGTGTATCCACATAATACTTCTTTTGAAGAAATAAGTTCTTGGAATCCAGATGGATATTTTATATCAAACGGCCCTGGTGACCCTCAAACTTTATCTGAAGTAATAAAAACTGTTCAAAAAATAATAGAACAAAAAGCGCCTTTATTTGGTATTTGTTTAGGCCATCAAGTTATTGCACTAGCTTGTGGATTGAAAACCTACAAAATGCACCATGGACATAGAGGTGTCAATCACCCTATAAAGAGAATTAGCACTGATTTGGCGGAAATAACCTCTCAAAATCATGGATTTGCTGTGGAAGAGAATAGTTTAGCTAAAACAAGTAATATAAAGATAACCCACTCACATATAAACGATAACACTGTAGCAGGTTTAGAGCTAAAAGATGCTCCTGTATTTTCTGTACAATATCACCCTGAAGCGAGTCCAGGTCCTAATGACTCTAAATACTTATTTGATTTGTTCCTTTCTAAAATAAAGGAAGGTAAATAGTAATCAAAGAATATAAAGAGGGATATTACCCAAGTTTTTATTTTTAATTTATACTATTTCTATAAAAACAAAGTTAAAATTATTATTTATTCCTAAGGAGTATAGCTAATATCTAATAAATTTTTGTGGTAAGACACGAGTCCATCAATAGGTCTTCTAACAACATTTCCAATTTTCAAATTGTATCTACTTAAAGCCTCTTTAATTTCATCTTTTAAGAAATATGAAATTGAACCTACAAAATGGATTGGGATTTCTTTACAGTTTTTAAATTGTAAAATTTGATGCTTAATAAATCTATCCAAACCATCGTGTATAATTTCAGAAACATGTGAATCGTCTTTATTTTCGATTAAAAATTTGGCAAAAGTCGCTAAATAAGCATTGGGATTTTCTTTCCTATATAAATTTTCTTTGATAGTATCAGCATCTAAAACAAACTGTTTTTCGAATTTTTCTCTTAGTTGATTAGGTAGCTCATTAAAGTAATAACTTCTAATCAATTGTTTCCCATAGAAGTTTCCGCTTGCTTCATCCATCAAAATATATCCTAAAGACATTATTTTTTGCTCTACATTTTTACCATCGTAATAAGAACAATTAGAACCTGTACCTAAAATACAAACGATGCCAGGGTCTCCAAGATTAACAGATGCATATACTGCCGCATAAGTGTCTTCTTTTACGTTAATTTCACTTTTGCTAAATATTTCATTAAACACTTTAGTGATTCTATCTCTAGGCGTTTTGATACCACAACTCGCTCCATAGAAGTAGAGTTTTTCTACTTCGTTTCTATTTTGAGATAATTCGAAATTATTCATTATTCGTTCTTTTAGAATAACGCTTGAGAGTACTTGTGGATTTAACCCTAAAGTTTGAGTGGAAAAAAGCGTATCTCCTTTTTTATTTATTGCAATCCAATCAGTTTTGGATGAACCACTATCAACAACTAAAAACATTTTTAAAGAGAATAAATATGTGTTGCTAAATCAAGTAACTTATTAGAATAACCATATTCGTTATCATACCAAGATACTACTTTGAAAAAAGTACTGTTTAATTCAATACCAGCCTTAGCATCAAAAATAGAAGTATGTGTATCGCCAACAAAGTCTTGAGACACAACGTCATCTTCAGTATAAGCTAATACGTTCTTCAAGTTGCTTTCAGCTTCTGATTTCATTACTTTTTTGATTTCTTCGTAGGAAGTGTTTTTTTGTAATTTTACAGTTAAGTCAACTACGGATACATTGGCAGTAGGAACTCTAAAAGCCATACCAGTTAGTTTTCCTTGTAAAGAAGGTATTACTTTTGTTACTGCCTTAGCAGCACCTGTAGAAGCTGGGATTATATTTAATAAAGCACTTCTACCCCCTCTAAAATCTTTTCTTGAAGGTCCATCAACGGTAAATTGCGTAGCTGTTGTAGCGTGAACTGTGGTCATTAATCCTTCTTCTATACCAAAATGGTCGTTTAGTACTTTTGCAATAGGAGCTAAACAATTTGTGGTACAAGATGCATTGGATACAATAGTATCATTTGCTGTAGCGTTTTGATGATTAACACCCATTACAAACATAGGTGCATCTGCTGATGGAGCAGAAATTACTACTTTTTTTGCCCCTGCGTTAATGTGTTTTTGAGCAGTTTCTAAAGTAGTGAATATACCTGTACTTTCTACTACGATATCAGTATCAATAGCATCCCATTTTAAATCTTCGGCGTTTCTCTCTGAAGTAATTCGTATAACATTTCCATTAACCACTAGACTATCGCCTTTTACTTCAACAGTTCCATTGAATTTCCCATGAACAGAATCATATTTTAGTAAATATGCTAAATGATCAATGTCTAATAAGTCATTTATTCCAACAACAGTTATATTATCTCTTTCCATTGCTGCACGAAAGACAAGTCTTCCTATTCGTCCAAATCCGTTTATTCCTATTTTTAGTTTCATAATAATTAAGTATTTTTAGTTTTTATTTTAAGTTGCGAGTATATTAGATACTCGTATTAAATTTTCATTTATTTTATTTTGCGTTATTGCTTCAGTCAAAGAAGTAAGATGAATTTTATTATTTAAAATTCCAGTCATCAAATTTGATTTTCCTTCAATAAGTGCCTCTACAGCACTTACACCCATTCTTGAAGCTAGTACTCTATCAAAGCAACTCGGACTTCCACCTCTTTGAATGTGCCCAAGAACGGATACTCTTATTTCATAATTTGGTGATTTTTTTTCTACATATTTGGCGAGTTCAAAAACATTTTTACCAATCGTATCTCCTTCAGCAACTACTACAATATTTGATGATTTACCAGTTTTTTTGTTTCTCTCTAAAGTTTTAAGTAATTTATCTAAACCTAATTTTTCTTCTGGGATTAATATTTCAACAGCCCCAACAGCAATTCCAGAATTAAGAGCTATATGCCCAGAATTTCTACCCATTACTTCTACAAAAAACAATCTATTATGCGAAGTGGAAGTATCTCTGATTTTATCAATCGCATCTACTACAGTATTTAAAGCAGTATCATATCCAATGGTGTAGTCTGTACCAAAAATATCATTATCAATAGTCCCGGGGATACCTATCACAGGAAAATTGTGTTCTTTTTCTAAAAGGGTAGCTCCAGTAAAGGTTCCGTCTCCTCCAATAACAATTAGCCCATCAATATTTCTCTTTTTTAAATTATTATAGGCCTCTTCTCTACCTTTAGCACTTCTAAATTCATCACACCTTGCAGATTGAAGAATCGTTCCTCCTTTATTAATAATGTCTTTTACACTACGAGCATTAACTTCACTCATTGTGTCGTTAATAAGCCCATCGTATCCTTTATATATTGAAAAACATTTAATATTATTATATGCACTTGTTCTAACTACAGATCTAATTGCAGCATTCATTCCTGGCGCATCTCCACCAGATGTTAATACTCCTAAAGTACGTATGGTATTATTATTTTTCAATATAAATATAAAATTTATCTAAAGAGATTGTATTTTAAAATGCAATATATTGCTCTAAAACCGTCTTTCCAGTTTATCTTCTTTCCTTCAGCATAAGTTCTTCCATAATATGAAATTCCAACTTCATATAATTTAATATTAGGAATTCTTGAAATTTTACTAGTTACTTCAGGTTCAAAACCAAATCTGTTTTCTTTCAATTTTATCCCTTTAATAATATCTGCTTTAAATAATTTATAACATGTTTCCATATCAGTAAGATTTAAATTAGTAAACATGTTAGATAAAAATGTTAGAAACTTATTTCCAATCGTGTGCCAAAAGAATAATATTCTATGTGGATTACTGCCTATAAACCTAGAGCCATAAATTACATCTATATCCCTTTTAATCATAGGTGTTAATAAGTCATTATATTCTTCTGGATCGTATTCTAAATCAGCATCTTGAATAATTATATAATCTCCTGTAGCTTTTTGGATTCCTGTTCTTAATGCAGCTCCTTTTCCTTTATTTTTTTCGTGCTTAAAAAATATAAAATCTTGTTCAGAATGATTTTTAATAAATTTATCAATTACATTTATGGAGTTATCTTTAGAACAATCATCAACAAGAATAATTTGTTTTTTTATATTATCAATTAGTTTAACAGATAATAAAACGTTTAAAATATCTTCAATAGTTTTTTCCTCATTATAAACAGGAATTACAATAGAAAGTGTTTTCATATTATTTTTTTATAAAGATTTAATATAGTTTTCTAATCTATCTTGTGGAGACCAATTTAAAAGAGTGATAGCGTCATTATTTTCTCGTAAAGTTTCTCTATAATTTCCTGGCTGATCTTTTAAATATACACAGTCTACATTGAACTTGTCTTTAAACATTTGATAAACGCTATTGATAGAATGATTTTTACCTGTACCTAATTCCCAAGCATCTTCATTTCTTACATTTCCAAATCCAATTTTTATTAGTCCGTCTACAATATCGTCAATATGAGTAAAATCTCTTTTTTGCTCTCCGTCACCAACAATAGTTATTTTTTCTCCATCTCTTACTTGGCGTCTCCATAATCCTATAACAGCTGCCCAATCTCCATCTAACACTTCGTAAGGGCCGTAAACATTGTAAAACCTTGCAATTTCAACAAACATATTAAATGTAGTTCTATACATTTTACAAATTTCTTCACCTAGAAATTTATATAACGCATAAGGTGAGATATGAGGATTATGATGTTTTGAGGAAGAGCCTGAATAAACAACTTTAGTGTTATTTTTTCTTGACCAATCTAAAATTCTTTGAACACCCTCTGTATTTACTCTAAATGTTTGATAAGGATTTTGAAAAGAAGGTTGAATTCTTGACAAACCTGCTAAATGAAAGCAAATATCAAAATCGTTTGTGGGTAGTAGACTTTCAATATTTACTATATCGCCATCTATATATTCTGCCCCATCTATATGATTTTCTTTTACGCCAATTTCATAGTTATCTAAGGAAATAACTTGATGTTCGTCTTTAAGCGCTTTTATTAAATTGGTTCCTACAAAACCTGCACCTCCTGTTACTAATATTTTCATAATTTGTTACTCTTCTGTAGTTGTATCAATAACTATTTTGCCTCTATAATAAAACTTTCCCTCAAGCCAAAAACCTCTATGATATAGATGGTTTTCATTAGTTAGTTTACAAGTAGCAATTTGAGGAACTGAAGCTTTATAATGTGTTCTTCTTTTGTCTCTTCTAGTTTTAGATATTTTTCTTTTAGGATGTGCCATAATTTATTTTTAATATGTGTTTTTATAATAATACTTTTAACTTCTCAAATTGAGGATTGTTATATTCTTCTTTTTTAATTTTACTTTCACTGGATGATATTTTGTTTAAGTAATCTACGGTTTTAGATTTTAAGGTTCCATCTATTAATTTAGGATGTTTTTTTACAATGGGTATTGATAACACAATCATTTCGTAAATATATTGTTTGACATCGAACTGAACAGTGTTATATGGCAATACAATAAAATCATCATTACTATCATCAAATATTTCACCAAATTTTATCACTAAATCTAAATTGGATTGAATTTTTTTATTAAAAGGCTCATTGCTAATATCACACACAACTTCAACTTCTCCTTCTGATGAAAAATCAAATTCCATTAACGAGTTTTTTTTGTTAACCAATAATACTACTTTAAATTTAGAATATTCAAACTCATTGTAATTAAATGAATCAAAAAAAGTATTATCAATGTTAAACTCAAAAGAGTTAATACCTTGTTTTAATCCTTGAAAAGGTATCGTATATTCAGATAAAAAACTCATGGGCGCAAAGATAATTTTTTTTTGTGATAGACAATTTAATTTTAATATAAATTATTTAAAAATAGTTTGATTTCTATTAGGTCCTACAGATACTATTTTTATCGGAACCTCAAGATATTCTTCAATAAATTTAATAAACGAATTAAAGGTTTCAGGGAGTTTGTCAGCATCATTACATTGACTAATATCCTCTTCCCAGCCCTGTATTTCTTTATAAACTGGTGTAATCTCTTCATCATTTAGAGAAAATGGCACATTCGTTATATTTTTTCCATCACGTGTTTTATATGCAGTACAGATTTTTAGCGGGGTAATTCCTGAAAGTACATCGCTTTTCATTAAGATTAATTGCGTAACTCCATTAATAGTAACAGCATGTTTAACAGCAACTAAATCTAACCATCCACATCGTCTTGGTCTCCCCGTTGTAGATCCAAATTCATTTCCAACTTTTGCTAATTTTTCACCAGTAGCATCAAATAATTCAGTAGGAAATGGACCATTTCCCACACGGGTACTATACGCTTTAAAAACACCAATTACCTCGTTTACTTTATTGGGGGCTATTCCCAGTCCAGAGCATGCTCCAGAGGCAGTAGTATTGGTTGAGGTAACGAAAGGATAGGTTCCAAAGTCTATATCTAAAAGACTTCCTTGAGCTCCTTCTGCCAAAATTTTTTTACTCTTTAAATTTTCATTTAAGTATGCGCTACTATCTATAAAATTATTCAGATTTTTTAAGAATGTAATACTTTTAAAAAAAAGTTCCTCTAACTTAGACAAATCTACATTTGTATTTGAAAAATTGTTCTTGATTTGTCTTAAGTGTCTTTCTTTAATTGTAGAATATTTTTCTTTCCAATTATCATTTAAAACATCTCCTATGCGAATTCCGCCTCTACCTATTTTGTCCATATATACGGGTCCAATACCTTTAAGTGTAGAACCAATCTTTTTTTCGCCTAATGCTGATTCAGAAAATTTATCTAAAAGTTTATGTGTGGGGAGAATTATGTGTGCTTTTTTAGAAATCAGTAGTCTCGTAGAAATATCATCTATGCCTATTTGCTGAAGTTTTTCAATTTCATCTTGCAATATAATAGGGTCTATAACCACACCGTTCCCAATAACATTTATAGCTTTTTCATTAAAAATCCCTGATGGAATGGTATGAAGAACGTATTTCTTGTCATCAAATTCTATGGTATGACCAGCATTAGGACCTCCTTGAAAACGTCCAATAATATCGTATTTTTTTGTGATTATATCTACAATTTTACCTTTCCCTTCATCACCCCATTGTAAGCCTAATAATATATCCATTTATTTAAATTAAGTATTTTTTTTAACACCGTAAAAATACAAAGAATGATTTTCTATTTTTATATCAAAAATATCTTCAACGGTATTTTTTATTTGTTGTATTCTAGGATCGCAAAATTCTTTTATTTCTCCTGTATCTGTAAAGATTATATGATCGTGTTGTTTTCCAAAATAAGACTTTTCATATAATGGTTGTTTCGTATTAAATTGATGTTTTTGAACTAAACCACAATTGATAAAAACCTCTATAGAATTATAAATTGTAGCCCTGCTTAATGTATGACCATCTTCACGTATTTTTGTGTATAAATACTCTATATCAAAATGCCCTTCTATGTCATATATTTTATCTAATATAACAAAACGCTCAGGAGTCTTTCTATGTCTGTGTTCATCTAAATAACGAATCAAAACATTTTTAATCGCAGCTTTTTTATCTATAGAATCCATTTAAAAAATTAGCAAACGGCAAATATAATCCTTTTTTTTAATTGAGAGTTATGCGTTTAAAGTTGAGATTGATATTTATTTTTTACTGTAAAAAGACTGATTTATAGCATTTAGTGATGAAGACTTATTGACTAAAAAACGATCTACACTTCGAGCACATTCTCTGCCATCAGCTATTGCCCATACCACAAGTGATTGTCCGCGACGCATATCTCCACAAACAAAAACCCCTTCTTCAGAAGTTACATAATTATTTTGTGAAGCAACATTTCCTTTTTCATCTAATTGAACCCCTAGCGAGTCTATTAATCCTTCTGAAGGGGAGCCAATAAATCCCATTGCAAGAAATACTCTATCTGCAGACAATATGAATTCACTGCCTTCTACCTCTTTGAATGAGCGATTATTTTCCCATTTAATTTTAGCACATCGGATGCCCTTTAAATTCCCATTATCATCAGATAAAAACTCTTTAGTTATTACTGCAAATTCACGTTTTCCAGCTTCTTCTTGAGAAGTAGAAACTCTAAATATTCTAGGATATTGTGGCCAAGGCATAGAGGCATCTCTTGCATCTGGTGGGGTAGGCATAATTTCTAATTGTGTAATACTCTTTGCTTTTCTTCGTACGGAAGAACCTATGCAGTCTGAGCCTGTATCTCCTCCGCCAATGACGACCACATCTTTACCTTCAATGTCAATAGTATCATTTGAATAAGACTCCCCAGAGATGCTCTGATTGGCTTGCTTTAAAAATTCCATAGCGAAATATATTCCCCTCAAATTTCTTCCTTGAATGGGTAAATCTCTTGGTACTGTACATCCTCCACATAAAACTATGGCATCGTATTTTTCTTGAAGTTCAGACACTTGAATATCTTTCCCAACATTACATCCTAATCGAAAAGAGATACCTGCTTCTTTTAATAAATCTATACGTCTTTGAACAATAGATTTTTCAAGTTTAAAATCTGGAATACCATATCGTAATAATCCACCTGCCTCATTATCTCGTTCAAAAACTGTGACTAAATGCCCAGATTGATTTAATTGATCAGCTACGGCTAATCCTGAAGGTCCTGAACCAATTACGGCTACTTCCTTTCCTGTGCGATGTGTTGGAGAATTAGACTTTATCCAACCTTCTTTAAATGCTCGTTCAATAATAGAAACTTCTATATTCTTTATAGCAACCGCAGGTTTATTAATTCCAAGAACACAAGCGGTTTCACATGGGGCAGGGCAGATTCTACCGGTAAATTCTGGAAAATTATTTGTAGATAATAGCGACTCCAAAGCTTCTTCCCAGTTTCCTTTATATACCGCATCATTAAAATCAGGAATAACATTTCCAAGAGGACATCCATAATCACTTTGACAAAATGGTACGCCACAATTCATACAGCGCGCTGCTTGATTTTTTATCTCTGCGTTTTTAAGTGGGATAATAAATTCTTTGCTGTGTTGTACTCGTTTATCAACGGTTTGCTTGTTAGGTTCTTTTCTGTCAAACTCTATAAAACCTGTAATTTTTCCCATAATTTTTTATTTTTCTTTATTTGACATAGATTCTAAAACTCTTTTATAATCACGAGGCATGATTTTAATAAAATTTCCTATTTGATTTGACCAATCTGAAATAATTTTTTGAGCATGAGTACTGCCAACATTATGAATATGATTATTTATTTTATCAAACAAATAATTTATTTCAATGAGGTCTTCGAGGGATTCTAAATCCACCATCTCTTGATTAATATGGGAAAATGCTTTTCCTTCTGGATCCCAAATGTAGGCAATTCCTCCACTCATCCCTGCAGCAAAATTACGACCAATATCTCCTAATATAATAACGCGCCCTCCTGTCATGTATTCGCATGCATTGTCTCCAACACCCTCTACAACTACTTCCACTCCGGAATTCCTAACACAAAAACGCTCACCTGCAAGCCCTCCAATATAGGATTCTCCAGAAGTTGCACCATAAAAAGCAACGTTACCAACGATAACGCTTTGATGAGAATCGAATGTAGCATCAATATGTGGTTTTAGTATCAGTTTTGCGCCACAAACCCCTTTCCCAAAATAATCGTTGGCAGTGCCTTCAAGAATAAATTTTATACCTTTGGTAGTAAATGCACCAAAACTTTGTCCAGCATCTCCTTCAAAAGTAATTGTAATAGTATTGGGTGGCAGTCCTTGTCCACCATATTTAAAAGACACTTTATTTGATAAAATTGCTCCTACAGCACGATCAGTATTTTTGATTGTAGTACGATAATCTACTTTTTTTTGTTGCTCCAAGGCAGGTTTTGAAACCTTAACCAATTGACGGTCTAATACATGTTCAATGCCATGTTCTTGTGAGATACTTGCAAATTGTTGAGATTTATCCCTTTGAAATAGCAAGGCACTCAAATCAAGATATTTTGCTTTCCAGTGAGATAGCTTACGAGGTCTTAGCCTATTTACAGCACCTACCATAGAATCTATGGTAGTAAATCCGAGTTGAGCCATAATTTCTCTCAAATCTTGTGCGAGAAATTTAAAATAATTTACCACATGTTCTGGATCTCCTGTAAATAATTCTCTAAGTGAAGTATCTTGAGTGGCAATGCCTACAGGACATGTGTTAAGGTGGCATTTTCGCATCATAATACATCCCATTGTTACTAAAGCAGATGTAGCAACGCCCCATTCTTCAGCTCCTAACAATGTAGCGATAGCAAGATCACGACCCGTACGTAATTGTCCATCTGTTTGTAACACAATACGTGAGCGTAAATTATTTCGCACCAATGTTTGATGTACTTCAGCGAGACCAAGTTCCCATGGTAGCCCAGCGTGTTTCAATGAAGTCAATGGAGAAGCCCCTGTACCACCGTCTGCACCAGCAATTAGTACTACATCAGCATGCGCTTTTGATACGCCTGAAGCTATCATGCCTACTCCAATTTCTGAGACAAGTTTTACATTAATACGCGCACTTTCATTTGCATTTTTCAAATCGTAAATTAGTTGCGCTAAATCTTCAATAGAATAAATATCGTGATGTGGGGGAGGGGAGATTAGTCCAACTCCTGGGGTTGAATGACGTAGGCTAGCGATATATTCATCGACTTTTTGTCCTGGAAGTTGTCCTCCTTCTCCAGGCTTTGCTCCTTGCGCCATTTTAATCTGAATCTCTTTTGCCATAGAAAGGTAGTGAGAAGTAACTCCAAATCTACCAGAGGCTACTTGCTTTATAGCGGAACATGCGCTATCACCATTAGGAAGTGGTTTAAACCTTACAGGATCTTCCCCACCTTCTCCAGTATTACTTTTTGCGCCTATGCGGTTCATAGCGATTGCTAATGTTTCGTGTGCTTCTCTCGAAATAGACCCTAAGGACATGGCGCCTGTTGCAAAACGGGGGAGGATAGACTCTATAGGTTCTACCTCATCAAGGGGAATAGATTTTGCAGGGATAAACTCTAACATTCCCCTTAAAGTCAGAAGTTTCTCACCTTGGTCGTCTATAGCGTTTGCAAATTCACGATACTGTTTATAATCGTTATTAAGTACGGCATTTTGTAAACTGTGAATCACCTTAGGGGAAAACAAATGTCGTTCACCACGTCGTCGCCATGAGTACTGACCGCCAGCCTCTAACTCATCAGTTTGTTGTTTCATTCCAAAAGCAAAACTATGCCTTATACGAGTTTCTTCTTCAATTTGTTCTATACCTATTCCCCCTAATCTAGAATGAGACCCTGTAAAATATTTATTGATTAATTCTTGTGAAAGTCCTACGGGTTCAAATATTTGTGCACCTATATACGATTGTAACGTTGAAATCCCCATTTTAGACATCACTTTTAATAATCCTTTACCTAATGCATTTACATAATTTGCTGATGCTTTTTCTACACTTTCAACACCCCATTCCTTATAATTATTTTCTATTGTTTGAAAGGCTAAATAAGGATGTACTGCTTCAGCTCCATAACCTAATAAGACAGCAAAGTGATGCACTTCTCTAACATCTCCAGCTTCAACAATAAGGCAGCATTCACTTCTTAACCCAATACGAATCAACGTATGATGTACAGCAGCGGTTACTAATAATGAAGGTAAAGCCATAATGTTAGCGTCAACACCTCTATCCGATAATACAATTATAGTTACTCCAGATTTTACATGATTTACAACTTCTTCACATATTGCATCAAGACTTTTTTCAAAATCCTTTTTCACATCTAACATAGACACCTGCGCACATGCAAAAGGACTTTCTTTGGAAAGAAACCATTGCATTTGATGCCCTAATAAAAACGGAGTATCTAAGAGTAGATAAGGGATTATATTCTTAAAGTTAGTATCCAATAGAGGGCGTTGCTTTCCACAAAAGACATTTAAAGACATCACAAATTCTTCTCTAATAGGATCAATAGGAGGGTTTGTAACTTGGGCAAATAATTGATAAAAATAATTAAAAAGATTGTGTGAAAAATTGGATAATACAGCCAAAGGGACATCATTCCCCATAGACCCAATTGGCTCTTTGCCTTCAATAGCCATAGGTTCTAAAATGACTGAAATATCTTCTTTAGTATACCCAAAAAAACGTTGTAATTCTAACCTTTCAGTTTTTTCTTCTGTGGGCTTTTTGAATTTAAGATTTGGGATTTTATGTTCAGCTTCCTTTATATAAGATATATAATCATATTCTGTACATATCTCTTTTTTAAGTTCTTCATCTGAAATAATTTTTCCATTTTCAAGGTCTGCCCAAAACATTTTTCCAGATTGCAAACGTCCTTTAGAAACCATTTGACTTTCCTCAATGGGCAGTGAACCCTGTTCAGAACTCATGACTAATAATCCATCTTTAGTGACACAATATCTTGAAGGACGTAACCCATTTCTGTCAAGTGTTGCACCAATCATTTTACCATCTGTGAAAGCTACAGAAGCAGGGCCATCCCAGGGTTCCATAAAGGAAGCGTGATAGGTATAAAAAGCTTTTTTTTCTGGACTCATTAAATCATTTTTTGCCCATGCTTCAGGAATCAACATCATCATAGTTTGTGGTAATGAACGCCCACATAGATGTAACAATTCGATTACATTATCTAAAACAGCAGAATCCGACCCATTGATTTCAATGGAGTCTCCCATTTTATCAAAATCTTCTAATGAAAAATAACCACCATCTATTGCAATTTTAC
>JAMJVX010000045.1:0-40000 GCA_023558315.1 Flavobacteriaceae bacterium | reverse complement strand
GATAATCTATCTGATGAAAAACTATATAATTCTGAAGAATATATAAGTTTTTTAAAAAATGATGCATATGGAAATACGCCTGAGATGTTTTTTGATAATTTGCTTAAATTAGGAGATAGATTTAGTTGGATAGATAGTGATTATACGAATTTAGAAAACAATTTGGCTGGAGTAGGGTCAAATGGATTAGAATTTGGTCTTTTTTTAGCTTCTTCAAGTAGTAATGATGTTTATGGTGTGGTGCGATATGTACACCCGAATTCAAATGCAGAAACAAAAGAAATAAGTAGAGGAGATATTTTTAATGGTGTAAATGGTCAAACCCTAACTACAGAAAATTATAGTACTTTACTTTATGGAACAGTTAATTCCTATACATTAAACATGGCATCAATTTCAAACTCATCAATAGTATCAAATGGTAAATCAGTAACTTTGACTAAAGATATAGATTTTCAGAAAAACCCAATACATATAAATAAAGTTATTGAGATTAGTGGAAGTAAAATAGGATATTTAATGTATAATCAATTTCTTTATAGTTTTAATGATGAACTTGAAAGCGTGTTTTCTGAATTTAAATCTCAAAACATAAATGATTTAATTATAGATTTAAGGTATAATAGAGGAGGCAGTGTTGCCAATTGTGTTAGATTAGCGAGCCATATAACAGGTCAGTTTGAAGATAGAGTATTTATTAAACAAGTTTGGAATGATAAAGTGACTCCTTATTTAAAAGAAGAAAATTATAATTTTGAAACAAAATTTGATACTTCCATTAGTTCACTGAATTTAAATCGACTCTATGTAATAACTTCGTCTACATCTGCTTCTGCAAGTGAAATGTTAATAAATGGATTAGATACATATATTGAAGTGATTCAGGTTGGAGATAGAACTGTAGGTAAAAACGTGGGGTCAATTACATTGAAAGATATTGAGAATGGATACCTAAATCCTAATCATAAATATGCAATGCAGCCAATAGTATTAAAAATAGTGAATAGTAATAATTTTGGAGATTATGATAATGGACTTATACCAGATGTTACTTTAAAGGAAAAAATTTCTACTATGGGTGTTTTGGGCGAAATAACCGAGCCTTTATTGGCAACTACTTTATCAAAAATAATGGAAACTTCAACTCAGAATAAAAGCACTCAAAGCGAAACTCTTTTTCACAAAGAGATTATTCCATTATTATATGATGATAATATGTATATAGAAACGCCTAGTTTTTTGAAATATACTCACAAATAATTTTTCCAACATCAGTAGTTCCAAAGGTACTATTAGGAAATATGTCTGGTGTCACTTTATTAGTTTCAATAGCATTTTGAATTGCCTCATTAACTAAAGCAGCTTCTTTGCTCAAATTAAAATGCTCTAGCAACATTGCTGCAGAGAGAATTGTTCCAATAGGATTTGCTATATTTTTTCCAGCGCCTTCAGGAAATGATCCGTGAATTGGTTCGAAAAGGGCATTTTTTGTGCCTAATGAAGCAGAAGCTAACAAGCCGATAGAACCAACAATTACACTACTTTCATCGGAAAGAATATCTCCAAAAAGATTTTCTGTAAGGATGATATCAAATTGTTTAGGATTAAGGATAAGTTGCATTGCTGCGTTATCAACAAATAAAAAGTTTACTTCAACATCTGGATATTTCTCATTCATTTTCTTCACTACTTTCCTCCATAGACGAGAGGTTTCTAATACGTTTGCTTTGTCAACTAATGTGAGTTTTTTTCTTCTCTTTTGTGCCGCTTCAAATGCAAGTGTGCTCACTTTTGTTATTTCTTCTATACTATAACTACAGTGGTCTGAAGCAACAGTGCCGTCAGCAGAGAGTTTTTTTTCTCCAAAATAAATTCCTCCTGTAAGCTCTCTATAAATTATAAAATCGCTTCCCACTATTCTATCTTTTTTTAAAGGGGATTTTTCAAGGAGAGAGTTGTATACTTTTATGGGCCTTACATTTGTATGGAGCTCTAATGTTTTTCTTAGTTTCAAAAGCCCATCTTCTGGCCTTACCTTCGCATTAGGGTTATTATCGTATTTAGGGTCGCCAATAGCTCCGAATAGAATAGCATCGGTTTCTTCACAAATTTTAATTGTCTCGTCAGGCAATGGATTACCAGTTTTTTCAATGGCTATTGCACCGACTAATGCTTCTTTGTAGTTAAAATCATGTCCGAACTTTTGCGCAATCGTGTTCAATACACTTTTTGCTTGAGTAATTATTTCGGGACCTATGCCATCTCCAGGAAGTATTGCTATATTTAATTTCATATCGTTTTAAGGAAAATTAATTTTTAAAAGGGTTGTTTTTTTATTAATTAAGTACGGATATTCTTATTAAAAATATCCTCTTTTAATATTTGCGGCAAATATAAAAAAAACGACTAAATAAATACAGTAGGTAAAAAAATAAATGTTTTTCAGTAAATTAGCATCCTAAAACAATTGAAATGAATCCAAAAAAAAGAAGTAAAACAGCGGAGATTGTTGCAGTAAGTAGAGCTAGACACTTGCTTAGATACTCATCTCCTCATATATTTAATGACCCATACGCCATAAACCTCGTCGGAAGCAAGTGGCGATTTATTTTGAAAAATAATGTATTAGATAAATTTATTTCTAATAAGCTGTCTCACTTTTTTCCAATTATGATGCAACATGTAATAAGGGCAAGATATGTGGAGGATGAATTAGAGAAGATGCAAAAAGAAAATAAAGAGATTCAATATGTGTTGTTAGGAGCGGGGTATGATAGTTTTGCATATAGAAATAAGAATAAGAATATAAAAATATTTGAATTAGATTTAGCTGGGTCCATCAAAAGTAAACAAGAAAAGATTAAAAAAATTGGGGTTGAAACTCCTAAAAATTTAAAAGTGATTCCCTTTAATTTCGAAATGGGAAATCTACAAAACACAATAGAAAAAAATGGATTTGATAGAAATAAACTAACGATGTTTAATTGGATGGGTGTTTCTTATTATCTATCTACTCCTGCAATAATTAAAACTTTAAATGAAATTGGGAAATTTGTGATAGAAGGGTCGCAAATTATTTTTGATTTCACAATTCCTAAGACTTTATTGACTATAAAAGAAAAAGAAGTATTTACAAAAATGTTAGATTGGGTTGAAAAAAGAGGGGAACCAATGATTTCTCATTTTGATCCTAAAAAAATAGAAGAAAAATTAAATACAAATAGTATTTGGAAGAAGACAAAAAATGTCTCTCCATCAGAGTTGATGAAAAAATATATTGGAAAAAGAAATGACTTGCCAAAATTAACACCTTTGCTTTGGATAGCCTTGTGGGAAAAATAACAAGAAATAATTGTGTATTCTTATGAACAAAAAGGATAAAGGTAAATTTATTATTTCTACTCTAGATAATTTATATCCTAAAGTAGAACCGCCTTTACATTTTGAAAATAATTTTACTTTTCTAATATCTGTTTTGCTTTCAGCACAAAGTACAGATGAAAGGGTAAATAAAACGACTCCACCTCTTTATTCATTAGCAAATTCTCCTGAAAAAATGCTACAAATTCCTGAGACTAAAATAAGAGAAATAATTAAGCCCATAGGTTTATCAGCTACCAAGGCTAAAAATATCTTACTTTTATCACAGAGGTTGGTAGAAGATTTTAATGGGGAAGTGCCGAATACTTTTGAAGCATTAGAATCTTTGCCAGGAGTAGGGCATAAAACAGCAAGCGTAGTCATGGCACAAGTGTTCAATGTTCCTGCGTTTCCAGTAGACACTCATATTCATAGATTGTTATTTAGGTGGGGGATATCTGAGGGTAAAAATGTAATACAAACTGAAAAAGATGGAAAACAGTTTTTTCCTAAAGATAAGTGGAATAAACTACATCTTCAAATAATTTTTTATGGACGTGAATATTCCCCTGCAAGAGGCTGGATTTTAGAAAACGATATTATTACTAAGACGATAGGTCGGAAAGCGATTATAAAAAAGTATGTTGAGGATTTAAAATCGAAACAAAAATAGTTAGACTCTTAATTAGTCAATACAATATTTTTCCTTTTTACGAGTGTTCTTAGATTAAGAATAGCATAGCGCATTCTTCCTAAAGCGGTATTAATACTTACACCCGTATTTTCAGCAATTTCCTTAAAACTCATATCATTATATATACGCATTTTTAATACCTCTTTCTGTTCTTTTTCTAAATACTCTATCAAAGTTTTAACGTCATTAGTAATTTGCGCATTTATCATGTCTTTTTCTATACTATCATTCGTATAATTGACGAGTTCAATAATGTCGTACTTATCGTTATTGAGTAATACATTATTTTTCTTTCTGTAATAATCAATAATTAAGTTATGAGTTATTCGAGTTACCCATGAAATAAATTTCCCTTCTTCATTATATTTTTTTCCACTTTTTAAGGTTTTTATAACTTTAATAAAAACATCTTGAAAAATATCTTCTGCAATCTCTTTACTATTAACTTTCATTAGTATAAATCTAAAGATTCTATTTTTATGTCTTGCTATTAAAGAATCTAAAGAAGTATTACAACCGTTTATATAACGATTTACTAAAACTGAATCTGGGATGTTTGTTTGATTTTGCATAATATTTACTCTTTATTTTATAAGAAAATAACGATTATTTATATCTCTTATAAAGGGTTAAATTTGTTGTTAAATAATTAAATTGAGTAAATTTATGCTATAGGCGTGTATTATTAAGGGGACAAATATATACTAATTTTTTAAATATCACCTATAAAGGGATATTATTTAGTATAATTTTATGATTTATAGTAGCGGTTGCTTCCAAAATTTTAGAAACAGAGCAATATTTATCAAAAGAATTATTTACGGCTCTTTCAGCTTGAGATTTAGTTATTTTACCGTCAATACTGATTTTAGCATCAATAGTATCAAAAATTTCAAATGTACCTTCCATCTTTTTTGTCGCTTCTATTTCAATGTTTAATTCAAACGACTTAATTCTTTGTTTTTTAAGAATTCTAACAATCCCAACGGCGTTACATCCTGCAAGAGCCATTAGCACGCATTCCATAGGGCTCACTCCTTTGACTATACTTTCAGTTTTAGAAGTATTGTCCATAAGAATACTATGACTAGTTTTATTTTTTGATTCAAATAGATAATCCTCGTTTATTTTATTTAAAGTAATTTTCATTAGAATATTTTTTTTGCAAAAATAAAAAAATGTAATTAAAAAACAAAACCCCTATGATTTACCAACTTCTAGGTTGCAAACGAAAAAGGGCATAGGGCGAGTGTCTTCCTACTATAAAAAGGACTAAAAGATGTCTACCTACTCATACGTCTTGACTAAGGTATAAGCATAAATTTTAGCATCAGTACGATCACTTACCCACATCGTGGTCCCATCAGACCAAAGACCATAAGGGGCATTATTTCCTGCATCACTTAAAGTGTTAAAATCGTTAGATTCATTTCTGTTCTTATCAAAGATGTTATATGCGTAGATTTTAGATAAATTGATTATTGATTCTGCTAACCAAAGGGTGCTATTGTTACTAAAAGAGAGGTTAAGATAAAAGGTTTAATTGAAGTATTCATATGTAATATTGTAAGTAATAAATTTTTTGCATATATATTAAATATGGTCATTTGATAGTTTTTGTTATTTATTAAAATTATAATTTAAGTTACATTTGCTATTTATAATCAATTTTAAGATGAATATTAGAACAAAATCAATGCTGTTTAATTTTATAGGATTTGCCATTTTATTTGTATTTTTTCGTTATGTAATTTCTTTTTTTTTCGCTTTAGGATATTTGCCGCTGATAGTTGGGGCAGCATTATTAGGAAGTTTTTTTACACCCAAGTTTATAGTAAAAAAGAACGAACTATACGTTAAATATCCATTCATAAAAGAATTAAAAAAATGGACTAAAAATCAGAAATAAACCTTCTGCCAATAAGGAATTATTAATTACTACTAATTAATTTATTCTTGTTCAGGGTCAACTCTTTTATTATTAGAGGGATAAAATTTTGTCTTATAAATGGGAATAGAGTAAGAGAGGGTGTAATTTATTCCAACTCCAAAAGCGATTTCATCTAATATTTTATTAAATCCAGGGACATATAAGTTCGCAAAATTATCTGGTTGAGGATTGTCTATTAGGAATTTTAATTGCGCTCCCATCCCCACATAGATATTACTATTATATAATTCTGCTTTAAACCCAAAAACACCTTCTACCCATTTTGTAGAAAGGTTTTCTCTAATCCCAGTAGCCAAACCATCTTTGACCTCTAATGGGACACCCCAATAGCTATTCCTATTAAATAATTGATAACTCAACACTTCTTGACTGTGCTGACTAAATCCATACCTAAAACCTATATAAACCATATTGTCCATTCCTTTAGCATTTTGATGAGAATTCCAATCAACGCCAATTTTAGTATAGGTTCCTTTGGTTCTAAAATGATGCTGTTCAGAAACTTGTGTTTTGTCTTCGTCTCCAAATTCTATGGCAAAATACCATTTTGGATATACAGCTATATCCATAACCCATTCACTCCCTCTATAATTTATATTCACAGAATCTTTAGGAATAAATTCACTAAGCACAACGCTTTTGAAGAGATCTCCTCCAAATCGTATCTTAAAAGTGTGTTCTTTGGGCAAAGTGTCTTTTACCTTTGGCAAGGTGTCTCTTGATTCTTTTTTTGCCTGATTATTAGTGGTAATAGTATTTGATTTACTAATTACTTTATTCAGTACGTCCACTTGCGCAAAAGCAAAACTTGAAATAAAAAGACTAATGATACATAATAAGAGTAGTTTGCGTGTCATTGGTAATTGTATCGGTTAATTTATCTATTTGATATATCCATTTAACTGAATCATTGAATATAATAGGATTTTCTTCGTTTAAAATGAAGGTAGCTTTATACCCACATGCTCTACTGATATATGCATCTTTTCGGGTATAAGAAAAAGTTAACGTATCTATGTCCCCTCCTTTTATTATACTATCTCCCTGAACTTGTGCATTTTTAACAAACAGAAATTTACTTGTTTTGTCCTCAGGATTTAAAGGAACTAAAATAGAATCTGTACCACTATAAAATATGCCATTTTTAACAGACAAAGCTTTCAAGAAAAAGTTAGAAACTCTTTTTTTAGGTGTAGTATCAGTAATTACAGAATCTTTGTGAATGTATAGAGAGTCATAAAAAGTAATAATAACATGAGGCGTATCTGGTATATCATATCCACAAATATCATCAGGTTGGCAGGCTTCTAGGATAATGAAATAACATATTACAGGTAAGAAGATGTATTTAAGAAATGACATTAATATCTATATTTTTTGCAAAAGTATAACATTTTCTATATGTTCCGTATTCGGAAACATATCAATTGTTTGATTATACAGACATTTGTATTTTTCTTTTAGTAAAAATATGTCTCTGGCTTGTGTTGTTGGATTACAACTTATATATATAATTTTATTAGGAGATATTTCAATTATCTTTTGGACAACTTTTTTATGAATCCCCTCTCTAGGTGGGTCAATGATAATAGTATCTGGTTTTTCTTCGTTAAAAGAACTTTTAAAAAGTACATCTTTTACATCTCCACAAAAAAATGAGGCATTTTTAATATTATTTATCTCTTTGTTTTCATTAGCATTTTCAATGGCTTCTTTCACTGTCTCTATTCCAATTACTTTTTTTACTTTATCTGCTATAAATAGTGCTATGGAGCCAATCCCTGTATATAAATCATATACGACTTCATCTTTGCTGAAATCACCAAACTTAGTTATTGTATTGTATAACTCTATCGTTTGTGTAGCATTAATTTGAAAAAAGGATTTTGCATTTATTTTAAATTTTAAATGGAGTAAAGTATCATAAATATATTTATTACCGTGATAAGTGCTTATTTCTTGGTCGTATATAGAATCATTTCCTTTATTATTAATAACGTATACTAATGAGGTGATAGAAGGAAATTTTGTAATTAAAAATTCTAATAAAGCAATTCGTTCTTTTCCCCGTTCCTCATAAAACTGTATGAGTACCATTATCTCATTTGTAGTTGAGGTACGAATCATGATATTTCGTAAGAACCCTGTTTGATTTTTTAAATCATAAAAATCTAAATTATTATCTATAGCATATTTTCGAATTTCATTCCTTATGGAATTAGAAGGGTCTTTTTGCAAATAACATTTCTCAATATCCACTACTTTATCCCACATTCCAGATTTGTGAAATCCCAATCCATTTTTAGTAAGTTTTTTATCGCTTTCTATTTCTTTTTGAGTAAACCATCTATTGTTAGAAAAAGAAAACTCCACTTTATTTCTATAGTAGCTAGTTTCCTTTGAGCCAATAATTGGAAAATATTTCATTTCTTCAATTTTAGCTAATTTTTCTATATCATCACGAACTTTCTTTTCTTTAAATTTTAGTTGAGTATCATAAGATATATGTAACCATTTACACCCTCCACAGTCCCCAAAATGAGAACAAACAGGCTCAACCCTATTCTTTGAATAGGAAATAAAATCAGTGACTTTTCCGTAAAAGACTCCTTTTCTTTTTTTATAAATAAAAGCATTGACAACGTCATCTGGAACAACGTCTTTTAGGAAAACGACTAAACCTTCCTCTGTTTTGCCTACTAAAAAACCTTTAGTAGCAAAATCAACAATCGTTAATTTTTTAGTTAGTTTTAACATATTTTTACCCACGTATATTTTTCACAAAATCAGTTATACTATTCCCTTTTTCAAGCGCTTTTATAAAACTACTTCCGATGATGCCACCATGTCCATATTGACAAACTTTAGAAAACGTAGCATTGTTATATATGCCAAATCCAAATTGTATAGGGCTTTTTAATTTTAGCATGGCGATTCTTTTAAAATACGCTACTTGTGCATCGTTAAAATCTTTTGTATTCCCAGTGATACTATTGTCAGCTACTGCATATATAAAACTTGTACTAATATTGTCTATTTCTCTAATTCTTTCATCAGAAGTTTGTGGGGTTATTAAATAATGATTGTGAAGATTATTAGAGTCAAATAATTCTTTGTAATGCGTATTAAAATATGCAATTGGTAAGTCTGGAATGATTAACCCAGAAACATTAGCCGCTTTACATTGGGTGCAAAATTGTTCTGCACCAAACTGCAAAAATTGATTAAAATACCCCATCAAAACAATGGGTTTTGAAATATTTACTTCTTGTAATTGTTTAAAAAGCAGAGGTAGTGTAATTCCATTTTTTAAAGCGACAGTGTTACTTTTTTGTATTACAGGGCCGTCCGCAACAGGGTCTGTAAAAGGAATACCCACTTCAATAATATCAACATCTGTGGAATCTAATCCCTTTAGAATAGAGATTGTGCTCTCTAATTTTGGAAAACCCGCAGTAAAGTATAAAGTGAGAATATCTTTTTGTTTTGTTGAAAGTAATTGCGTTAATTTATTATTCATTTCACACTATTTTTAATATACGTTTCTATGTCTTTATCCCCTTTTCCTGAAAGTGTAACAACTACAATGTCTTTTTTCTTAAATGAAAGTTTTTCTAACACTCCTAAAGCATGAGCAGATTCTAATGCAGGGATAATCCCTTCTTTTTGTGTGAGAAAATAAGCTGCTTTGAGTGCTTCTTTGTCAGAAACAGGGATATATTGTGCACGATTTGTGCGATATAAATGTGCATGTAGAGGGCCTATTCCAGGATAATCTAATCCAGCAGAAATAGAATAGGGTTCCTTTATTTGTCCATCTTTGTTTTGCATTAAATAGGTCATACACCCATGAATTACTCCTTTTTTACCTAGATTTAGAGTAGCTGCAGATTTCCCAGTCTCCTCTCCCTTTCCATGGGCTTCTGCTCCTATAAGTTTTACGTCTTCATCTTCTAAAAAAGAATAAAAACTTCCTGCGGCATTGCTTCCTCCTCCTACACAAGCAATTACATAATTAGGTTTATTCTGCTGATATTCATTTGTGAGTTGTTGTTTTATCTCATCACCTATCACGGATTGTAATTTTGTAACCATATCAGGATAGGGATGTGGTCCAATGGCTGACCCTATAAGGTAATACGCATTAGGGTTTGCAATCCAATATCGTAAGGCTTCATTTGTTGCGTCCTTGAGGGTTTTGCTCCCACTAGTTACAGGAATTACTTCAGCACCTAACATATTCATTCTATTGTAGTTAGACGATTGACGTTCCACATCTTTTGCCCCCATAAATACTTTACATTTTATATTCATCAATGCGCAGACGGTTGCTGTAGCTACTCCGTGTTGTCCTGCTCCAGTTTCAGCGATAATATATTTTTTGCCTAAATGTTTTGCTATTAATACTTGCCCTATGGTATTGTTAACTTTATGAGACCCCGTATGGTTAACATCTTCTCTTTTCAAAAAAATAGTAGTGTTGTAGTGAGTAGATAAATTATTTGCATAATAAAGCGGGGAAGGTCTTCCTACGTAATTTTTAAGTAAAGAAATAAATTCTTTTTTAAAGGCTTCTGAGTTTATTATATTTTCATAATTTTCTTGTAATTCTTGAATATTGGGCACTAACATTTCAGGGATAAAAGCCCCTCCAAACTCTCCATAAAAACCCTCAGAATCTATTGTGTATCTACTCATTGTATTTGTGTTAAAAATTGTTGGATTAATTGCGTATCTTTTACGGCAAAATCAGTTTCAAATTTACTATTAATATCAACCCCAACTAGTTTTTCAAAGGATAAGTTATTAATATTTTCTACCTCTCCAATATGTAATCCACCACTTAGAAAATAAGGTATATTTAAAGTATATTTTTCTAAAATATTCCAGTCAAAAGTAATTCCATTTCCCCCTATATTTTTTCCTTTTGCATCAAAAAGAAAATAATCAATATAAGAAACATAATCTATACATTTTTTTATATCCTTTTCAGTCTCAACGGGAATGGCTTTAATTATAGTTAGATGGGGAAAGGTTTCTCTAATAAATTGTATTGTTTCAATAGGTTCATTACCATGAAGTTGAACTCCATCAAAATAGGAAAGTGAATTTTCTAGTTCTGTTTTATCAGGGTCAACAACTACAAGAATTTTTTGTGCTTTCAATACTGAAAATTTCGGAGAGGAAACTAATTTGTTTATTTCTACAGAGCGCATGGATTTACTATAAGAAATAAATCCTAAATAATCTACATCTAATGCATCTATAGCAGAATAATTATCTGGAAACTTATTTCCGCAAACTTTTATTTTTAATTTTTGTCTCATGAACTATAACTCTTTACAAAATGTAGCACATGCTATTTCAGGGTTTACTTGCTTCATAAAATGTTCTCCAATTAAAAACCCATTTATATTTTCCTTTTTCAATTCGCGAATAGTAGAAGGGTTTGATAATCCACTTTCAGCAATTTTATTGTAATTGTTCCCTATTGTATCAAAAATGAATTTTGTGTTATTTATATCTACTTCAAAAGTGTTTAAATTTCTATTGTTTACCCCTATATGTTTAATATTCGGAGCAATTTTATCTATTTCTTCTATTTGATTTAATTCTAATAAAACTTCTAAACCTATGGAATGTGCTATTTCCGTAAATTCTTTAATTTGTTCTTTGCTAAGACAGCGAGCGATAAGCAATAGAACATCTGCACCAAGGGCTTTTGTTTCATGAATTTGATATTCACTGAGGATAAAGTCTTTTCGTAAAATAGGAATAATTATTTTGTTTCTAATATTTCCAATATCTTCATTCTGCCCACCAAAAAAATGTGAATCCGTAAGCACAGATAATGCAGAAACATTTGCTTTTTGATACCCTTGGGTTATTTTTAAAATATCTGGATTTGGATGTAAAATTCCTTTGGAAGGAGATTTTCTTTTAAATTCAGCGATAATCCCATTTGTTGATTGAAAACTTTTATTTAAAGAATAAGGGGTTCTCTGATAATATTCTGTATTTTTTAATAACGATAAGGGGGTCTCTTTTTGAGCTAGTAAAACCTTTTCTTTTTTGTGCTCTATGATAGAATCTAATATGGTCATGAGTTACTGACTTTAATTAATGTATTAAAACTATGTAATGCTTTTCCACTTTCCAAAGATTCTTTAGCGATTTCAAAGGCTTCCTTCAAACTGTTTTTTTCTATCGTTTTTATTGCAATAGCACTATTGAGTAAAACGGTATTTTTTTTTGCTTCTGTCGTTTTGTTATTTAAAATACTAGTAAAAATAGCAGCATTTTCAATGATGTTTTCTCCTCCTTCAATATCTTCTGGAAAATATTTTTTAAAATTAAATTCAGATAAATTTATAAAGGTTTTTTCGTTGGGAGTTATCACTTTGTTGTAATTAAATGGAACCGCTTCATCATATCCTATCAAGTTGTGAATGATTGAATATTGTGTGTCTATAGCATCAAATACATTCTGATATATCCTTGCTGACTCAAGGTTAAAAACTCCAGTACATTGATATTTTGGGAGCGCTGGATTTAGTAAAGGACCTAATAAATTGACAACCGTTCTAAATCCTAATTCTTTTCGGATTAACCCTAATTTTTTTAAAGAAGAATGAAAAAGAGGGGCGTGTAAATAACAAATATTCGCATTATCTAACTGCTTTTTTAATTCGGCATTGTCATTGGTAAATCGATACCCTAAATGCTCTAATACCGTACTACTACCACTGATAGAAGAAAAACTATAATTCCCATGTTTAGTAACTTTATATCCAGCTCCTGCAACCACGAAAGAAGCTAGGGTGCTAATATTAAATGTATTTTTATTATCTCCTCCAGTACCACATAAATCAATTGTATCCGCATCAAAATGTACTATTTTCGCTACTTCTATTAAATAATCTCTAAAGCCTAATACTTCTTCTAACAAGGGTTTTCTAATACTAAAAACTGTAAGAAATGAGGCAATTTGACTTTGAGGAATAGTCACGTCTTCTATTATAGCTTTCAGTGCTAAATAAGCACCTTTTCTATTTAAAGTTGTTTGGTTAAAAACAGGTTTTATTTCTTTGTTCAAAATGTTATGATTAATACAATCGCTCCTCTAATTTGGAATTTTGAAAACTATTCACTCGCATAATCATAGGCGTAGAATTTTACTCTATTAATATCTGTGACAAAAATCGTGTTGCCATCTGACCAGAGACCAAAAGGGAAATTATTTCCTTCGTCTGTTAGGAGGGTAAAATCTTTGTTAGGCTCTCTTGATTGTGTATTGAAATTATAGGCGTAGATTTTATCATCAGATGCGTCTGATACCCATAGTGTTGTACCGTCAGACCATAAACCAGTAGCATTTTGATTCCCTGCCCCAGACAAGGTATTAAAATCTTTATTGGGTATTCTTACTTTGGTAGAGAGATTGTAGGCATAAATTTTATCATCAGCAGAGTCAATTACCCAAAGGGTTGTTCCGTCTGACCAAAGCCCACCTGGTGCATTATTCCCTGCCCCAGACAAGGTGTTAAAATCTTCACTGGGTATTCTTACTTTGGTAGAGAGATTATAGGCATAAATTTTATCATCAGCAGAGTCAATTACCCATAGGGTTGTTCCATCTGACCATATTCCACTTAAATTATTATTACCAGATAAAGGAGTTAAATCTTTACTCATCTCTCTTACTTTATTAGACAAATTAAATGCGTTGATTTTATCATTCCAATTATCCGATATCCATAAAGTAGTACCGTCTGACCAAAGTCCTAAATATTGATTAAAATCCCCTACTTCAATATTAAACTCTTTATTGGTATTTCTTTGGGCAAAGAGGTTTATAGAAAGGGTATAGGTTTGGGTAGTGGTGTCTTGTGCAGTGACGGTGAGGGTTTGCCCAGACAGGGAGAGGGGGTTCCCTTCGCTTTTGTTTGCCGTGGCAAAGGCAGAGAGTGTGAGCGTTTTTAAAGTGATGGGGGCTTCTTCGTGGGCGTTGGGGATTCCCTTAAAGATTACCTCGGTTCCGCTGACTGTCCCAGTAAAGTCATTGCCACTAACGGTTATCACCATCGCTGTAATGGATTTTTCCTTAGAGGCTGGAAGAATATTCATCGTGAGGGAATAGGTTTTGGTGCTGTTGTTCTGCGCTGTAACGGTGATGGTCTCGCCACTGATACTTAGCGTGTCGTTTACGGACATATTTGCCGTGGCAGTCGCTGGTATGCTTAACGTTTTTAGCGTGACTTGTGTCGTTCCATACGGTAAGGCGTCAAAGGTGATGTTTGTTCCGCTGATGGTTCCATTAAAATCTGCACTTCCTGCGGTGATGACTATCGCATTAATATCATTGTCAGTATCTATTTCTGCTACATTAAGGGTTAAAGTATAACTTTGAGTGGAATTATCTTCAGCAGATACAGTAAGGGTACTTGTGCCTACTCCAATTTTATCTCCTATTTTTTTATCTGCACTCGCTTTGTTAGAGATTGCAAGGGTTTTTAGGTTTACTTCTGTCGTTCCATAAGGTACTTTATCTGTAAAAGTGATGTTTGTCCCAGCGATGACACCATTATATTCTTTGTTGTTAGCGTCCGTCACTGCGATGGCTTTGAGTTCCTTTCCTGTCTCTGGGTTTTTACATTGATATACGCTTAATATGATTGTAAATAGTACAAGTTTGTAGAATATACGCGGGTTTAATTTTGTTTGGTTTTTGATGATTTTTGTTTTCATTATAATAGTTTAATTATAAAATATATTGATTTTTAGTTCATGAAATTTAAGTGTCAAATATACAATTTTTCATTAATAATTTATCCAATTTTCTAACATCGTATATCCGTGTGGAGTTAGGATAGATTCAGGATGAAACTGAATACCGCAAATATCATATTTTTCATGTTGAATTGCCATAATATGTCCTTCCTTACTTTTTGCAATGACTTTTAAAGGGATAGTTTCAGTTAAATGTTCATCAATGTTAATTATCCAAGAATGGTATCTGCCTACTTCTATTTTATTAGGCAACCCATCAAAAAGATAATGTTCTTGTAATGCCTTTATTTCTGTAGCTATACCGTGAAACACTTTTTGAATATTAACGAGTTTAGCCCCAAAAAATTGCCCAATGGCTTGATGCCCTAAACACACGCCAAGAATACTTTTTTTTGTGTAAAGTTCTTTAATTACCTTTAAAAGCATGGGAGCTTCAGAAGGCACTCCAGGTCCGGGAGAGAGTACTATTTTATCGTATTTTTCTGCTTGTGAAAGTGTAATTTGATCGTTTCTAACCACATCTACTCTTTGCTGGGTAATCCGTTCAATATACTGAACTAAATTATAAGTAAAAGAATCGTAATTATCAATTATAAGAATTTTCATTTTTTATTACTTAATAATTGTGCTAATTCAATGGATTTTGAGAGGGCTCTAACTTTGTGGTACACCTCATTTAGTTCATTTTCAGGGACTGAACTTTCAACAATACCCGCTCCCGCTTGATAATAAAGTACATTATCTTTTGCAAAAAAACTTCTAATAATAATTGCGTGGGTTAACTCATTTTCAAAATTTATAAATCCAATAGCGCCTGCATATACTCCACGAGTAATAGGCTCATATAAATCTATCAATTCCATTGCTTTATATTTAGGAGCACCTGATAGTGTGCCAGCAGGAAAGGAATCAGTAAGCATTTTGATAGCATTACTTTTTAATTTGCCCGTTACCTTAGAAACCATATGTATCACATGTGAAAAATGCTGTATGTTTTTATAATTCTCTACAGTAACTTCAGTAGAATTCATGCTCAAATCATTTCTTGCTAAATCAACTAACATTGTATGTTCTGCATTTTCTTTAGGATCTTCTTTTAATTGTAATATATGTTCTTGATCTCTTTTTTCATTTCCTGTTTTCTTTACGGTTCCTGCAATGGGATGAATCTCAGCAATTCCTTTATCAATAACTAATTGTGCTTCTGGAGAAGAGCCCAAAAGTGTATAATTTCCATAATCAAAATAAAATAAATAAGGAGAGGGGTTGATATTTCTCAATGCGCGATATAATGTGAATTCATCGCCTCTATATTTTTGTTGAAATTGTCTAGATAAAACTAACTGAAATACATCTCCTACTTTTGTATGATGAATGGCTTTTTCTACTAATTTTTTGTATTGTTCATCCGTTAATGAGCTAGTAGTTTCCCCCTGAGTAGTAAAAGAAAAAGTTTGAAAATTTTTGGCTAAAACATGTTTTTTGAATGTAGAAAGTTTTGATTTTTCATTGTAGGGTTGATTTTCTATTAGAGTTAAAGAACTATTAAAATGATTATAGATAAAAATAAATCTATAAAAATGATACCGAATTTCTGGTATTTTTTGTTCTGGAGCTAATGTAGTTTTCTGTTTTATTGTTTCAAAATACGGAATAGCATTATAGGAAGTATATCCATATATTCCATTTTGAGGATGCGATTTTTCTGGAGATAGAAGCGAAATAAAAGTATCTAATTCTTCATGGATTTTAGTGTCAGTATATTTTATTTCCTTAGAATCGTCTAAAATTCTCGTAGTTAAAATTTGATTTTCAATTTTAAAGTCTGCGATTGCGTCACAACATATAATAGATTTACTGTTGGCTGAGGCGTTATAATCAGAGCTTTCTAACATAATACTATTAGGATACAAATCTCGTATGTTGAAGTATGCCTCTATTGGGGAAATAGTATCAGCTAAAAATTGTTCTGTATTTGTTTTAAATTTATAATTCACTTATAATTGAGTTTATAATTCTTTTTGTTTTCAAGTTCTTAAAATTTTTTCCATTTTTTTTCCTTTGGCTAACTCGTCTACTAACTTATCCAGATATCTAGCTTTTTTAGTTAACGCGTTGTCAATTTCTTCAATTCTATATCCACAAATTACTCCTGTGATTAGGGTAGCATTTGGATTTAAAGTTGCTTTTTGAAAGAAGGTTTCAAAAGTAACTTTTTCATTAATGAGGTCTTGTATTTTTTTTTCATTAAAACCAGTTAGCCATTCTATCACTTGATTTAATTCCTCTTTTGTTCTTCCTTTTTTTTCCAATTTTGTTATATAACATGGATACACCGAAGCAAAGGTCATCGTTCTTATTCTTTCATTGTGTTCAGGGGTTGCTTTCATAATGTTGTACTATTTTATCACTATTGTTATCGTGTTTGAAAAAGGAATCCCATCAAAGGTCTCTTTAAATTGAATCGTATATTCTCCTTTTTTATCAAGTTTATATCCTTCTAAAATATTAATTTTTCCATTAGCTATTTCTCCCGTGGATAAAGTTATATAATCGCTTTTTGTCGGAGCCTTTCTTTTTACCATGATACCAGAATAATCTATAGAATTATTGCCATACATTATTTTTAGACAATCTCTGGTTAAAATATTTTCAATTGGTGTACCCCATGGCAAAAACGTATATTTTTTTTTACCTATATTTTGAATTTTCATAATAATTTCAATAGGCTCATCTAATTTAAAGGTAGATTTATTTGAAGACAATTTTGTAATTAATTTAATTTGTGGTGAGGGATTTTTTAATAAACTACTGCATGAAAAAGTATTTAATAATAGGAAAGCTACAATAATTGTTCTCATTTTTTCAGAAAATTAAAAAGTCACCAAATATACTACTATTTAAGTTAAATTCTTAAAAGTAAATAGCTCACTATATTGGAAAAAGTTAATTTCTAAAAGAGGTTTTATTTGAGATTAGTAACTTATGGCTTTTGTATAATGTAAAGTTCATTGTGCTATCAATATATCCTTCCACAAGCATACTTTCTTTTCTTAACCCATCCAATCTATTTCTTGAATTCACAGAAAAGTTTCCTAAGCTATAGTAAATGTATTTATCTTTATAAACTTCCATTTTTCTAACAATATGAGGTCCATGGCCAAAAACAAAATCAGCACCACTGTCGATCATAGAGCGAGAAAATGTAACTACGTTTCCTCTGTTCTCGCCATAAAAATATTCGGTTTCGTTTTTAACTTCAAGGTATTCTTTACCTTCTCCACCTCCATGAAATGAAACTACTAAGAAATCGCAATTTTCGTTTTCTTTTAAATTTGCAACAAATTCTGAGGCAGAATTAACATCAATAATATTCCTGAAGTTTCTATTTACGGAAAAGGCGGTAAAACAAATTTTTTTAGTTTTCCAAGTTTGATATGAGTAATCAATGCCATACCCTGCATATTTTATTCCTTTTGCTTTTAAATTATTTTTCGTCTCGTTCAGTCCTTTGACTCCAAAATCTAAGGCGTGATTGTTTGCGATACTTATAAAACCAAATCCTAGAGTTTTAAGCCTATCAATCATTTGCCCTTTTGCTCTAAAAGCATAACAATTTCTTTTTATGTAATTGCATTTTGAATCTTTTAACTCATTATCTGAAACCACAGTCTCTAAATTGCCAAATAAAAGTAGGTTGTTTGATAAAATATAATTTTCTAAGTCATCAGAGAGAGGTATTTTTTCATTACTAATATCCCCAACAAAACCTAATTTTAGGGTATCAATATTTAGTAAGTTATTTTCTATGTTTTGAGTATATGCAAAATACCCAGAAATAAAAAATAAAAAACATATAGTTTTTTTCATAGTAATATTTTTAGGAATAGGAAGCAATTTTTTTTAAAAAATGAAACCCTAAAATAGAAAACCCTTGATTATAATAGAATTTATGAGAGCGTGAATTGTGAACATAGGTATTGAGTTCTATAGTTTTGCAACTATTTTCGGTCGCCCATTTTTCTATAAAATTCAAAAAAACCTTTCCCATCCCTTTTGATTGGCACTTGCTGTCAATGATAAGATTATCAAGTTCAATTTGTTTGCCAGAATAATGCCTTACGGTAATCCAACCACTTGAAATCCCAACTAAATCCTCACTATCATATAAGCCAAAGCAATAGTACGTGGGAATTTCAAACATTTCTGTTTGTAAATTTTTTATTGTTTTTAGAGATAATTTTGGGTTTAATTGTTTTACTAAAGGGACTATCTGAGGAATATCCTTTTTGTCTAATACTTTAAATTTCATTTTAGAGCACATTTTAATAAGATTGCGCAAAAGTACAAAATACAATGCCCTCTAATGTGTTCTAATCATAAAATATTATTAAAAAATACAGAGTTTATGGGCTTATCTAAAAATTTATAATGCCTTTATTTAATCTAAACTAAACAATTCATCAACGGTACATTCAAATATTTTAGAAAGTTTCAATCCTAATTCCAAAGAGGGAAAGTATTTGTTGTTTTCTATGGAATTTATTGTTTGCCTAGAAACTCCTAATTTTTTAGATAAATCTTCTTGAGTGAGACTAAATTTTCCTCTATACATTCTGATATTATTCTTCATATACTTAGGATTTGTAATGTTTATAAAGTCTGTATTTGAAAATTAAGTTGAATAATAATATAATTAAAAACAAATTGAACTCAAGTACATATAAATACTCAAAACCGTAAATAAATAAAGTAGATAATATTATTAATCCATAACTAATGAAAAGAGATAAAGTTAAACTTTCAAGTCTGATTTTAGATATAAGTTCATCTTCAATCTTTTCTTTACAAAAAGAGTTAACTATACCTGTTATAATTATTACAAAAGTAAAAGATTCATCTATAAAACTATTTTTAAACCAAACAAACCCAGTATCGTGATTGGTTAGTGGAGGTTCAAAGATTGAGAAAACTTTAATTACAAATATGTCTTCAAAATTTCCAGAAATAATTGCATAAATCCCAAGTGGGAGAGATAAATAGAAAATCCACCCCGATAATTTTTTCCATTTATTGTTAAATAAGTAATTCATAATGTAAAATATTTCTTACAAAAGTAAAATATATTTTACAAATAGACAAATGTTTTTTACATTAATTTGATTTTGATAAAAACAATTCTAATACACCCACTTTACTTCCCCATTTTTAAATGCGTAGTCTTTGTTTTTTGTTTTTACAATAAGCCTTCCGTGAGTATCTACTCCTTTAATTTCGCCCTCTAAAGATTCTCCATTATATATAAATTGAGATTTTTTGCCAAGTCTAAATAAAAGTTTTTCATAGATTTTGAAAATAAACGTACTATTTTTAGTGTTGTTAAATTCTTTAAAGTCAGCTAAAAACTTCGCTAATACTGTTTCTAATTCATTAGATTTATTTGTAAGTAAACGCAATGAAGTGCCGTTAGGAATAGTCTTCATATCTGTTTGATTTATATTAATCCCAATACCAATTATTGACTCAATTATAGAGTTGTTATTTATTTTGTTTTCTATTAGAATACCTGCAATTTTTTTTTCATTGACTAAAATATCGTTAGGCCATTTTATTTCTATAGTATCGTCTGTAAAATGTTGAAGTGTTTTGACAATCGATAAAGAGACGATGCTATTTATTATGAAAAAATTATCAGCGGCTAAATCATGGAATTTTGTATAGATACTAAAAGTGAGGTTTTCCCCTTTTTTAGAATGCCATTTTCGTTTTTGTTGTCCTTTTCCATTTGTTTGTTCTAAAGCCCAAAGAATCTCATTAGTAACTATTTTATTTTGCGCAGCTCTTTTTTTAAGAATTTCGTTTGTAGATGTTACAGAATCCTTTTTTATAATTTTAAAACTCATATGAATAAGAGACAAAATTAATCTAAAAAAGACTACATTTGCATAATTTTTTATTTAAAGGCATTACTCAATAATGATTCCCAAAAACGAGGACGAAAATTCACTATTATCAAGCATTGTTTATTCCATTGAAGAACTTAAAGCGGTGGATATAAATATCTTAGATTTAAGAGGGATAGAAAATACCCTTTGTGATTATTTTTTAATATGCAACGGTACTTCTAACACGCATGTGTCAGCCATTGCAAACTCTATACAAAGGCATGTAAGTAAACAAATAAAGAGAAATCCGAAAAGTGTTGAAGGACTAGAAAATGCTACTTGGGTTTTGATAGATTATATAGACATTATCGTTCATGTTTTTCAACCCGAAGAAAGAGAATTTTATAACTTAGATTCTTTTTGGGCAGATGCTAAAAAAGTAGAAACGAAAGTATAAAAAACCGACTTATTTATAATCAAAAAGAATGACAAAAAAGAAACCCCCTAAAAATAAATTTACACTTAAAAGTAATTGGATATATGCATTTATAATAGGTTTTATAATGCTTATGTTTATGATGAATATAGGCGAAACTATAAATGGAACTCAAAAAACAAGTATATCACAGTTTTACAGATTTTTAGAAGCAGGAGATGTTAGAGAAGTAGTCATTGTAAATGATAAAAACGTGAGAGTAAGTCTTACGGAACGTGCTTTGGATAAAGATATTCATAAATCTTTAAAAGAAAAGACCTTATTAAATACA
This sequence comes from Flavobacteriaceae bacterium, assembly GCA_023558315.1. Lineage (GTDB taxonomy): Bacteria > Bacteroidota > Bacteroidia > Flavobacteriales > Flavobacteriaceae > JAMJVX01. The sequence continues at coordinate 18,553 of JAMJVX010000045.1, read as the reverse complement.
CCAAACATTAAAGGGCCTCATTATTATTTTGAAATAGGTAGGGATAACAGTAATTTAGAAGAAAGACTAAGAGAAGCATCAAAAAATGACGACATACGTTTTTCTTATGAAACTGAAGAAAATCGGTTGATGGATATTCTCATTGGAATTTTTCCCTTTATTCTGATAATAGCAATTTGGATATTTATTGCAAGACGAATGTCTGGAGGCAGCGGTGGAGGAGGTATAGGAGGGTCTCAGATATTTAATATAGGGAAGTCAAAAGCTAAACTTTTCGATAAAAACGACAATGTAAAAATCACATTTAAAGACGTTGCAGGGCTAGAGGGAGCAAAAGAGGAAGTTGAGGAAATTGTTAATTTTCTAAAAAACCCTAGCAAGTATACAACCTTAGGAGGGAAAATTCCAAAAGGAGCACTATTGGTTGGTGTGCCAGGAACAGGTAAAACACTTTTAGCAAAGGCAGTAGCTGGAGAAGCAAAAGTGCCTTTCTTTTCATTGTCAGGATCAGATTTTGTAGAAATGTTTGTAGGAGTAGGAGCCAGTAGAGTAAGAGATTTATTTAAGCAAGCAAAAGAAAAATCGCCTTCTATAATTTTCATTGATGAAATTGATGCGATAGGTAGAGCGAGAGGAAGGAGTAGTATCACTAATAGTAATGATGAACGTGAAAATACGCTTAATCAATTATTGACAGAAATGGACGGTTTTGATACGAATACGAATGTGATTATTATTGCCGCAACAAATAGAGTAGACGTGCTTGATAAAGCATTGATGCGTGCAGGGAGATTTGATAGACAAATATTTGTAGATTTACCAGACCTTAGAGAGCGAGAAGCCATTTTCAAAGTGCACTTAAAACCAATAAAACATACTAAAACATTAGACGTTCCATTTTTAGCAAAACAAACACCAGGTTTTTCAGGGGCTGATATTGCTAATATTTGTAATGAAGCGGCATTAATAGCTGCGAGAAATGACAAGAAATCAGTTGGAAAACAAGACTTTTTAGATGCTGTAGATAGAATAGTAGGAGGTTTAGAAAAGAAGAATAAGATAATCACTTCAGAAGAAAAAAGAACGATAGCTTTTCACGAGGCAGGTCACGCAACAGTGAGCTGGTTTTTAGAGCATGCAGCACCTTTAGTAAAAGTAACTATAGTACCAAGAGGACAATCCTTAGGAGCAGCGTGGTATCTTCCTGAAGAAAGACAGATAGTTCGAACAGAACAGATATTAGATGAGATGTGTGCCGCTTTAGGTGGTCGTGCCGCAGAAGAAATTACTTTTAAAAAAATATCAACGGGTGCATTGAGTGATTTAGAAAAAGTAACCAAGCAAGCAAGAGCTATAGTCACCATTTATGGATTGAATGAAAAGATAGGAAATATTACTTATTATGACTCTTCTGGACAACAAGAATATAGTTTCACAAAACCTTATTCAGAGGAAACTGCACAAAAAATAGATAAAGAAATTTATCAAATTATAGAAGCCCAGTATAAGAGAGCGATGGATATTTTAAATAAAAATAAAACCAAGCTTAAAAAACTGGCAGAGCGATTATTAGAAAAAGAAGTCATTTTTAAAGAGGATTTGGAGGAAATTTTAGGAAAAAATCCTTTTGAGAAAAAAGAAAGTACAAAAGAATAGTTTTTTTTTGTGAGAGCGTTCCTATTTTTAATATTCTTAATTAGCACTAGTTCATTTGCGCAACAAATTGAACCCCCAAAAGCATACGTAAAGTATACTACAGAAAAAATTATCATTGACGGAAAAGTGGATGAGCAGGCGTGGAAAGATGCGCAACCTACTTCCGACTTTTGGCAATGGTTTCCTACAGACTCCTTAAAAGCAACGCAGCAAACTGAGATGCGATTTTTAATGGATGATAAAAATATTTATTTGTTATTCAAATCGTATAGTGAAAGTTCCGATTATGTCGTTCCCTCTTTACGAAGAGATTTTCAAGGAAGCGGAAATGATAATAATACGTTTTTATTTGATACTTTTTTAGACAAGACAAACGCCTTTTTCTTTGGAACAAACCCAATGGGGATTCAGAGGGAAGCGTTAATTGCAAATGGGGGGAATAACTATGGAACAGATGCTAATCTAAGTTGGGATGTGGTATGGGAAACAGAAGCACAAACATACGATGGATATTATATTTCAGAAATTAAAATTCCTTTTAGTTCGTTAAATTTTCCTGAAGGTAGTACAAAATGGCGATTTAATATGTATCGTTTTGATACACATACGGCAGAGTGGACAATTTGGTCTAGGGTTCCGCAAAATCAACAATTGATTAACCTTGCTTTTTTAGGAGAACTTATTTTTGAGAAACCTTTAGGGAAATCAAAAAACCCTGTGGCGATTATACCTTATGTGAGCAGTGCAGTAAACGAAAATTATCAGGATGCGAGTCAAAATTTTACGAACGGTAACGTAGGGATAGATGCAAAAGTGCCACTGGGGAGTAATGGGATGCTTATGGATATAACTATAAATCCAGATTTTTCACAAGTAGAAGTAGATGACCAAATTGTAAACCTTTCAAGATTTGCAGTGTCTCTACCAGAAAAAAGACAATTTTTTATTCAAAATAGTGATTTGTTTACCAATTTTGGAGATAGGCGAGAGCAACAACCTTTCTTTTCGCGTCGTATAGGTATAGCAAGAGATATTTCTGGAAATACAATCGAGAATAAAATAATAGGTGGAGTTCGTATCAGTGGGAAAGTAAATGATGATTTGCGTTTGGGATTTTTGAGCATGCAAACACGAGAAGATATTCCAAATGAAATTCCTACAAACAACAATACAGTATTTACGCTTCAACAAAAAGTTTTTGAACGATCAAACATTAGTATGCTTTTTATTAATCGTCAAGCGACAAAGAATTACGATTTTTTAACAGAAGAGGAACGATTTAATAGGGTTTTGGGGATTGATTATAATTTGGCAACGAAATCAAATGTATGGACAGGACGATTTTGGTTACACAAATCTTTCAGACCTGTGGTAGATAATCAAGATTTTTCAGGAGGGTTTAACATAAATTATAATACGCGTAAACATCAGTTTTTTGCAGCAACCATGTTTATAGAAAAGAATTTTAAATCTGATTTGGGATTTAATCGAAGAACTAATCTTTTAAAAATTCCTGCAAGTTATACGTATAGAATATGGTCTCCTACGAAAAATATCAATAGAATACAGTTATCTCAACTGGGTATTCATTTTTATGAAAATGATTCACATAGACTAACAGATCATTTTTATAGAACAAGAGCCAATATTCAGTTTTTAGACCGTTCGGAGTTAGATTTTTCATTCAATAAGCAATTTACTTTTTTGGATAACGAATTTGATCCCACACGTTCAGGAGGAGATGCAATAAAGTTGCCCGCAAATTCTTCGTATCATTACAATAATTTTAGTGCTAGTTATAGGTCAGATAATAGAAAAGAATTATTTTATTTTATACAAGCAGATAGAGGAACGTTTTATAATGGCACAAAAACTTCTGCAAGGTTGAATCTTAGTTGGAGAGTCCAACCTCATTTTTTTACAACGCTTCAAGCTTCTTATGATGGGATACAATTACCTGCGCCTTATCCTTCAGCAGATATTTGGCTAATCACCCCTAGAATAGACATAACCTTTTCAAAAAAAATATTTTGGGCAACTTTTATTCAATATAATACTCAAGGAGAAAGTTTGGGTATTAATTCAAGATTACAATGGCGATTTAAACCCCTTTCTGATTTGTTTTTGGTATATACAGATAACTACATAGCGTCTGATGTTTTTGCACCAAGACAAAGAAGTATTAATTTTAAGTTCACATACTGGCTTAATTTATAACTAAATAAAATAAATACGTATCATATAAAGATTACTTCATTTTAATCTAATTATAGCTTTTATCTTATTTTTGCCTTTTTAAAAATTTAAAATGAAAAAAATATTCTTGACCATAATTATCGTTTTAGCAATTGCATGCTCATCATCAACAAATTATAATATGACAATAAATGGAACGATTAAAGGACTGCGAAAAGGAACGCTCTATTTACAAAAAATAGAAGATAGTACATTAGTAGTTTTAGACTCTTTAGTTATAGAAGGGAGTCCAGATTTTTCATTAGGAACAAATATTGAAAGTCCAGAGATTTTTTATTTATATCTTAAAAAACAAGACGGAGACACACTCAACGACAGGATTCGTTTTTTTGGTGAAAAGGGAACGATTACAATAAATACTACATTGAGAACTTTTGAAAGTAGTGCGAAAATTTATGGGTCAGAAAACCATGAACTTTTAGAGGAATATGAGTCTATGATACGTAAGTTTGAAAAATCTAATTTGGATTTATTAAAAAAATATTATAGTGCCGAAAAACAGCAAAGTGAGGCAGCAATGGAAACCTTAGATGTACAATTTGCGAGTTTACAAAAAAGAAAATACTTATTTGCGATTAACTATGCACTGACAAAATCAGACAAAACAATCGCTCCTTTTATTGCATTGTCAGAAGTATTTGATGCGAATCCATACTATTTAGATACTATTTATAAGAAACTTACCCCTACTATTCGCGATGAGAAATACGGAAGATTGCTTAAAAATTATATTCAAGAGGTGGGAGAGGATAATTAATATTTGGTGTAAATATTATAATCAATATAAATTGTCTTTAGACTTATCAAACACGTAATCAATAATTTCCTTTTGTCTTCTATTAAACCTTGTAGGATTTCCTGAGGCAGGAGTATTGTAAAAACGACGAGTCGCAGGGCGGAAATTTTTCGCTTCTGGAAGATGCAGGAGTAAAAAGTTCCAAACTCCCATATTTCTTGGCTCTTCCTGTGCCCAAACAACATCTTTCACATGTTTATAGGTTTTTAGAATAGCTCTAATTTCCTCATATGGTAGTGGGTACAGTTGTTCCAATCGCACCAAAGCAACATCCTCTCTATTTTTTTCTCTTCTCGCTTTTAACAAATCGTAATAAAACTTTCCAGAACAAAAAACTAATGTTTTGGTCTCTTTTGGTGTGATTTGTTTCTCTGGAATGATATGTTCAAAACTACCTTCAGTAAAATCGCTAATCGGCGAGTGCACCTCAGGGTGTCTCAATAAACTTTTAGGAGTAAAAACTACAAGGGGTTTTCTATATTTAGCTTTTAATTGTCTTCTTAATAAGTGAAAATAATTTGATGGCGTAGTACAATTGGCAATAAACATATTGTTTTTGGCACATAATTGTAAAAAACGTTCTATTCGTGCGGATGAGTGTTCAGCTCCTTGCCCTTCGTACCCATGAGGGAGAAGTAATACCACTCCACAAAGTGTTTTCCATTTAGATTCAGCTGAAGCAATATATTGGTCAATCACTATTTGTGCGCCATTAGAAAAATCTCCAAATTGTGCTTCCCAAATAGTAAGAGTATTTGGGCTAGCCATAGCGTAGCCATATTCAAAACCTAAAACGCCATATTCTGATAGGTGAGAGTTATAAATGTAAAAAGAACTATTATGCTGTTTAGCAAAATCATTTAGGGGGATAATTTCTTCTTCATTGCCCTCATTTTCAATTGTTAAAACTGCATGCCTGTGGGAAAAAGTTCCTCTTTCTACATCTTGCCCCGAGATACGCACATTATTTTTTTCTTGTAAAAGAGTACCGTATGCAAGTAGTTCCCCCATCGCCCAATCTAATTCTCCTTTCTCAAAATACATTTTTTTTCTTTCCTCATTTAGGCGTTGAATTTTTCTTAAAAATTTAGAATCATTAGGAAAAATAGCATTTGCGACTATATCTAAATTTTCTTTAGATACTTTTGTGTTTACAAGTTTTGTAATCTCAGAATTACTATCTACTTTCAAAAAATAATCCCATTCCTTTTTTAAGAAAGAGGTAATATCAATCTGCATATCTTTTTTAGAATCTTCTAATTTTTGTTCTAGCCCCTCTTTGTATTTTTCTTCCTCACCTTTAAAGTACTCTTGAGTTATAACATTTTCTTGAATTAGTTTTGCAGCATATAAATCTCTTATATTTTTTTGTTTATCAATCAATTTATATAACTGAGGTTGTGTGAATCTAGGTTCATCCCCTTCGTTATGACCATATTTTCTATATCCTAATAAATCAATGAACACGTCTTGATTAAATTGCATTCTATATTTTAGGGCAAATAATGAAGCATGGGTGACGGCTTCCACGTCGTCTCCATTTACATGTAAAACTGGACTTAACGTCACTTTTGCAACATCAGTACAATAAGTACTTGACCTCGCATCTAAATAATTTGTAGTAAATCCAATTTGATTATTAATGACAATATGTATAGTTCCTCCAGTTTTAAAACTATCTAATTTAGCCATCTGTATTATTTCATACACAATTCCTTGACCCGCAATAGCAGCATCTCCATGTATAATGATGGGTACTATTTCTGAAAAATTTTGGCTGAGCTTGTTGTCTAATTTAGACCTAGTTATTCCTTCCACAATACTTCCAACAGTTTCTAAATGAGAAGGATTTGGGGCGAGACTCATATTTATTTTTTTTCCGCCATTTGTTTCTCTAATTGAAGTCCAACCTAAATGATATTTCACATCTCCATCAAAAACCACATCTTGATAATCTTTTCCTTCAAATTCATTAAAAATGTCTTTGCTAGATTTTCCAAATATATTAGAGAGTACATTAAGTCTACCTCTATGCGGCATTCCCATGACAAATTCTTTAACTCCAGAATTAGCAGCCTCTTCAATAATAGCATCTAATGCAGGGATAAGTGATTCCCCACCTTCTAATGAAAAGCGTTTTTGCCCCACATATTTTGTATGTAAAAATCGTTCAAATCCAGTGCTTTGTATTAATTTTTTTAGGATGTATTTTTTTTTATCTATAGAAAAATTAGGGGAATTATTGTTTTTATATAATTCATTTTGAATCCATTGAATACGCTCTCTGTTTCTTATATACATATATTCAATTCCAATTGAATTACAGTAAATTAGATTCAATTTTTCTATAATATTTCTCAATGTGGCTGCACCAATTCCAATAATTTCTCCAGCATTAAATACGGAATCAAGATCTGTAGAAGCTAACCCAAAATTTTCAATAGCTAATGTTGGCGAGTATTTTCGCCTATTTCTTACGGGGTTTGTTTTTGTAAAAAGGTGACCTCTTTTGGCGTATTCATCAATAAATTTAATTACTAAAAATTCTTTATGAATAGATTCGGGAACGTCACTTTGATTTTCTTCTAAAAATCCATTGCCATTTTCAATTCCAAAATTAAATCCTTGAAAAAATGCACGCCAACTAGGCTCAATAGTATCAGGAGCACTCAAATATTTTTCATATAATTCTTCAAAAAATGAAGAATGAGAAGCATTTAGAAAAGAATATTTATCCATAATAAATTAAATAATCAACATTGCATCTCCGTATACGCAGAATTTATACCCTTCTTTAATAGCTTCTTCATATGCTTTCTTTACAAATTTTAAACCTCCAAATGCACATACTGTTGCATACAATGTAGATTTCGGCATATGAAAACCAGTTACTAATGCATTAGCAATAGAAAAATTATAAGGAGGATAAATGAATTTGTGTGTCCATCCAGCACTATCCATTAATTTGTTCTGTGAGGTTAATGAACTCTCTAATGCTTTTAAAGTACTGAGTCCTACAGCACAAATTCTTTTCTTTTTCTCAATCTTACTATTAACAATTCCCGCAGCTTTTTCATTTATTATGTACTCTTCAGATGTTGTCTTATGCTTTGATAAATCTTCTACTTCTATTGTATGATATTCTTCTAACCCAATGTGCAAAGTTACCGAAGTAAAATCGACTCCATTTATTTCCATTCTTTTAATTACGTGTTTAGAAAAGTGAAATCCAGCGGATGGGGGTATAATTGCGCCATCAACTTTTGCATATATAGTTTGATACCTATCTACATCTGATTCATCGGGTTTTCTATTTATGTATTCAGGCAGAGGGACCTTACCTAATATCCTAATTTTTTCTTCAAAATCTTCGTAATTCTCATCAAATAGAAAACGTACTGTTCTTCCTCTAGAGGTTGTATTGTCAATCACTTCAGCAATTAGCATTTCATCTTCTCCAAAATAAAGTTTATTTCCTATTCTAATTTTTCGAGCGGGTTCTACAATTACATCCCAAAGCCTTTGGTCTTTATCTAATTCTCTTAGTAAAAACACTTCTATGGCAGCGCCTGTTTTTTCTTTGTTTCCATATAGACGAACAGGAAATACGCGAGTATTATTTAAAATCATTAAATCATCTTCGTCGAAATAGTTCACGATGTCTTTAAACGTTTTATGTTCAATAGTTTGTTCTTTTCTATTTAAGACCATCATTCTTGCTTCATCTCTGTTTTCAGCAGGATATTCAGCAATCAAGTTTTCAGGGAATTTAAAATTGTAGCGCTCTAATTTCATATTTTTAAAATTTATGCAAATATACTAAACAACGTATGCCTTTGTCAAGGTAATATATAAAATATACTATTAAACATAAAAAAAATACTTTTTTCTTTGATTTTAAAATAATCGTATATATTTGATTCAAAATACAATAGGGAATAATACCCTATTGTGTTTTTACTATGATTTAGTTTAACTTTAAAAAATAAAAAATCATGAATACTAAAACCAAAAAAAACATTATCAAAGCCGTTTGTATATCCCTAATAGTAGGGCTATTTACTTTTTCTATTGTAGTAGAGAAATATCCAGAGAATGAAAGAAGAAAACACCTTGATGAACTATTTAAACTATATGAATAATGAAGAAAATAAGAGTATACTTATTATTTATCACTGTAATTTTTTATAATTGCTGGCTTGAAATAGCAGACTTAAATAATGAGATTTTAGACATAGTTATTGAAGATATAACTAATAAAAAAACCTATAGAGGTGATATAAGTAATGAAGGTATAAGAAATGAAATTATTACATTTGATACATTACCAAACGAATCTACCAAAGTAATTGTAAAAACTTTCATTACAACAGAATATGATAAATCTGCGGCGAAAAGAAAAGCAGTAAAAAGACAATTACCCGTTGAATATATTATATTTAATATAGAAACAAAAAAAAAATTATATAGCGCATTAAAAGAAGGAGATACTTTAAGTATTGGAAATTATTATATGGTAAATAATGTGTATTGTTGTCGTTATAATATGTATATCACCAAACACGCCCTCTCTGAGGTAAGTACAGGAACTATCAGTGGTATTACGATAAGTGGTGCAAGTGTGGAGGGGTCTTTAGAAAATATAGGAAGTATAAAAGTGACCTCGCATGGTCACCTATGGCATACTAATGATACTGCTCTCTCACTTACAGGAAGCGGTATAAGTAAAAACGATATAGGTCTAAGGACTACTACGGGAAGTTTTATCACGAATATTAATGGACTAAATGAAAACACGACCTATTACGTTCGTTCTTTTGCTACAAGTAGCATTGGCACTAGTTATGGAGAGATTAAAAATTTTAAAACGACAAGTGAGTGATGCAATGAGAGATGTATCCAAATAATTCTACGAGTTAATACTATGTAAATTATATAAAGAGTTCAAATAATAAAAAAGCAGATAAATTTATAGTATAACTTAATAAGTTCATTAAATTAGCACCCTTATTTAATTTGTATCAATAATGAAAAAAATCGTATTACTTCTTTTATTCCCTATTTTTTTTAGTTGCTGTAATGATTGTTCAAAGCACACCACCCCTAATATTATTCTTTTAATTGGAGATGGGATGGGGCTTTCACAAATTTCCGCTTCTATGTACGCAAATGGAAACAAGTCTGCTTTGGAGGAATTTACAACCATCGGACTTGTGAAAACTCATGCGGCTGATAACTTGGTGACGGATTCTGCTTCTAGTGCAACTGCTATGGCAAGTGGCGAGAAAACAAACAACGGAACTCTTGGAATAAATGCGACTAATGATACACTAACCTCAATATTAGAAATATTTGAAGCAAAAAACTATAGATCCGCTTTATTAAGTACCGCAACCATAACACATGCTACTCCAGCAGCTTTCTATGCAAAAGTGTTAAGTAGAGGGGAGTACGAAACTATTGCTAGCCAATTGAGCAATCATGATGTAGATATATTTGTAGGAGGAGGCAAGAAACATTTTGACCAACGCTCAGACAGTATTAACATTTTAGAGAAGATGAGTAAAAAATACGATATAGTGAATGATTTACAATCATTTATAGATTCTAAAAATCCTAATATAGGATATTTTATTGCAGAGGAATCTCCTATTCCTGTCTCAAAAGGAAGAACTCCTTCGCTAGGAGCAATAACGAAAGCGACATTAGATAAATTTAGAAATCCTGAAAAGCAACCTTTTTTTATGATGATAGAAGGAGCACAAATTGATTGGGGAGGTCATGCAAATGATACGGATTATATTGTGAGTGAATTTAAAGATTTTAATGGTGCTGTTAAAGAGGCGTTAGCGTATGCTAAAAGAAATACTAATACATTAGTGATAGTTACTGCAGACCACGAAACAGGAGGATTTGCATTTGATGGAGAAAGTATTGAAGCTATGAAGGGTAGTTTTACAACGCTTAAACATACCGCTACAATGGTTCCTGTTTTTGCCTATGGTCCTTCTTCAAAAAAATTCTCTGGAATAATGGATAATACAGATATCTTTCTCAAGATGAAAGAGGTATTTGATTATCACAATGAATAAAAATTATTAATTTTTATTAAATCTGTCCAATCTATAGGAAACTCCAAAACCTAGAGAAAGTAGATAAGGGGTGTTTTTTACACTTGTGCTGACAAACCCATCTAATTGTAAATTTTTAGTAGATAAAGCTGCCAATCCCATTCTGAAAAAAGCATCAGAATATAATACGTTTTGCACTCCTCTATTATCGATAAACATACTAATTTTATCATTAAATAAGTATATAAAAGAGAAAACATACTCAAAGGATAAATTGTTTGCCAAAATTTTATCTATTGTCCAATTGGATATCAGAGTCATATTTGGAGATAAAATAGATTGGGTTGCAATTGTCAACCTTGATGTGACTAATGGTTCTTCAAATGCTTTTTGAAATTGTGAAAGGTAAATAGAATTATATAAATCTTCATATGGGTAGGGATTATTTTCTAGCAATAGCGTATTAAAAAAAGTGTAGAGATTTATTCCAAAAGTTACTGAAACAGCAGGAATTAGGTTTTCAAATTTAAACTTATTATTCGCATCCCAACTGTAAATATTAGGAGATTCATTTTGATTAACAAATGGATCAAACAACAAATATTTCACCCCTAAGGTATTATTTGTAAATCCATAAGTGATTTCATCAAAATGTATAGGAAATGTTTTATCAAGTATAGTTCCATGAAAAAAACTTGATTCAAAATTGAGTTCTAATTTTTCTAAAAGAAAACCATATCTTAAAAAAGCATTCCATTTATTGCCTCGTAATGTTGAGTTGTTAAAACTTTTATGAACAAAACTTTTAGTTTCTAATTCTGATTCTATTTGAATTACTCCTTTTCCAACTGAAAATGCGCCAATAGAGGTGCTAGGCCTATTCGTGTTTATAATATCAGTATATTGAGAGAAAATATTTTGGATATTCAACAAAAAAAAGTATAGAATATATTTATAAACGATATTCATTATATATTTGCTTGTTTTATTTTAATCAAAAATAAAAATCAAAAATACATTTATTCAATATACCAAAAACAAATCATGAATAAAATTCTCAAAAACAATAAAAATGTTCTTTATTTTTTAGGTATTAATTTAATTTTTCTAATAATATCAATTTTATTTTATAGCCCATTATTAGAAGGCAAGAAATTACTCCAGTCTGATATTCAGCAATATAGAGGGATGTCAAAACAATTGAAAGAGTTTAGAGATGATGGAAAGGAAATATATTGGGTTGACAATGCTTTTTCTGGGATGCCTACGTATTTGCTAGGAGCAAAATATCCCTTAGATTTTTTGGGAGCAATAAATAGTAAGGTAAGAATATTTATGCACCCTGCTTCTGTACTTTTTTTGTACTTATTTGGGGCATTTACTTTTTTATATATTTTGAAAATACCCTATCGGTATGCAATTTTAGGAGCATTAGCATACGGATTTTCTACCTATTTATTAATAATTCTCCAAGTAGGTCATAATACTAAAGCGCTAGCACTTGCCTATATGCCTTTATTTTTAGGAGGCGCATATCTCATTTTTCAAAATAAATTTTTAAAGGGTTTTTTATTAGCTACATTATTTTTAGGACTTCAGATAAAAGCAAATCACTATCAAATTACGTATTATACATTTTTACTCTTATTAATTTTTTGTATAGTAAACGCATATAAAGCGTTTAAAGAAAATCAACAAAAAGTGTTTTTTAAACAGCTTGCTATACTTTGTGCATCTGGGATATTTGCCTTAGGGCTGAATGCGACACAAATATTAGCCACTGCAGAATATAGTAAGCACAGTATTAGAGGCGCGAGTCAGTTAGAAAAGAATTTTGATGGTTCTATCAAAGAAAAAACAAGGGGATTAGATTATGAGTATATTACACAATATAGCTATGGAATATTTGAAAGTTTAAATTTGCTTGTACCAAGAGTGCAAGGCGGAGGGTCACGAGAAGATGTTGGTAAAAAGTCAGAAACATATACTTTTTTAACTCAAAATGGGGTTCCAAATAGTCAAGCCAAAGGATTTACAAAAAATCTACCTACCTACTGGGGTACACAACCAATTTTAGAAGCGCCCGCTTATATTGGGATATCCGTTTTTTTTCTTGCGCTATTAGCATTTTTTATACTAAAAGGGGTTAATAAAATTTGGTTAACGATTGGAGTTGTTTTTTCGTTACTTCTCTCATGGGGTGATAATTTAGGTTTTTTAACGCAATTTTTCATACAATATTTCCCTTTATATTCCAAGTTTAGAGCCGTCTCATCTATACAAGTGGTATTAGAATTATGTGTTCCCATTCTAGCAACTTTTGGCATCTATCATTTTTTAGAGAAAGAAAATGCACAAAAATTAAAATATCTTTTGCGAACGTCATATATTTTGCTTGGAGGAATGATTTTACTTTTATTATTTAAAAGTACATTTTCATTTCAAGGAGGTTCAGATTCGTATATACAACAATATTATGGGGATGAATTATTAGAGGTAATTATAGAAGACAGAAAACGAATTTTCACACAAGACATACTTAGAGCAACTCTCATAATATTTGGAATAGCTATTAGTTTATTTCTATTTATAAAACAAAAATTAAAGAGAAACTATGTGTATTTTATAGTATTGGGAATCGTATTTATAGATTTATTAAGCATTGCCAATAGATATATAGATAATGATTTATTTATTCATAACCGTAGAATAAAAAATACTTTTAACCAAACAGAAGCTGATAAGCAGATTCTTAAAGATACGACACAAAGATATAGAGTGTTTGAAGTGCAAGGGGGATTAAATAGCGCAAGGAGTTCCTATTTTCACAACTCAATTGGAGGGTATCATGGGGCAAAGTTGAGAAATTACCAAGAACTTTATGATTATTTGGGATACCATAATCAAACTGATAAATTGTTGAATATATTAAACACAAAGTATATTTTGTATTCTGGGGAAAATGGAGGCACAGAAGTTATGGGAAATGAAAATGTCCTAGGTAACGCTTGGATTGTGGATAGTTTAGTAGGTGCAACTTCGTATGATGATTATTTATCTAAAATTAGAGAGAACGAATTAAAGCATAAAGCAATCTTATTAACGAAGGATTTTGAACGCATTCCTCAATCAATGTTCAAAAAAGATACTTTGGCAAACATCGAATTGGTAAAACATTCACCAATAAAATTAGACTACAAGTTTAATAGTAGTGAAAATCAGTTTGTAGTTTTTTCTGAAGTATACTATAAGGATGGGTGGAAAGCATTTATTGATGGGGAAGAAGCCCCTTATTTTAATACAAATTATATATTAAGAGGGCTGTTTGTCCCAAAAGGAAATCATAATATAAGTTTTGTTTTTGAGCCAAAAGTTATAAGATTGGGGACTAATTTAAAAATATCATTTTTAGTTATATTAGCAGTTCTTATTAGTGGTTTGATATTCTTTCAATATAAAAAAAGGCGATGAAAAAATATTTTTATTTTTTTATTATAACTGTTTTTTTTAATTTGTATTTATATTCTCAAAACAATAAACAACAACAATTAAAAGAACAAAAGTTAAAACTCCAACAGGAGATTAAAAAGATAAATACCCTTTTACTGAATAATAAGAGCGAAACTGAAAATATTCTTCAGAAAATTGAAAACATAAATATTAAGATAAAAGCACAATCGGAACTTATAGATATCGCAAATCAAGAATTAGAACTTTTAGTAAGTACAATAGAAGATAACCAAAATAAAATTAAAACAATAACGAATGAACTTCGTGTTTTAAAAAAGGAATATGCGGAAATGCTTTTAAGATCATATAAAAATAGGTCTAAACAAAACAAACTTATGTTTTTACTTTCCTCATCTAATTTTACACAGCTTTATAAACGCTCTCAATATTTACAACAATATATCTCATATAGAAAAAATCAAGGGGAGGAAATAATAGAAAAGAAAACTGAGATGGAGCAAATAGGAGAGAGGCTTTTATCTCAAAAAAAAGAACAAGAAAAGATTACATTGGCTAATATTTTTCTGCAAAAAGAATTGCAGGATGAGAAAGCAGAGCAAAACAGATTAGTTACTGTTTTTAAAAATAAAGAGAGTGAGTATACTTTACAAATTAAGATAAAAGAGCAAGAGTCAAAAGCGATTGATAATCAAATAGAAAGATTAATAAAAGAAGCGATAGCGGCATCTAGTAATAATGCTAAAAGTTTGACATTTAAACTCACTCCAGAGGCAAAGAAAATGGCATATCAATTTATAAAAAATAAAGGAAACTTGCCTTGGCCTGTAGAAAAAGGAGTGGTTGTTAGAAAATTTGGCAGGCAAAAACACCCAGTAGTCCCTACTACAATTATTCAAAGTAATGGGATTGGTATTGCCACGCCACAAAATGCGAAAGTTAGAAGCGTTTTTAAAGGTAGAGTGCTTTCAGTTCTAAGTTTTAAAGGGAGTAATCCCACAGTGTTAATTAAACACGGAAATTTTGTTACAGCTTACAAAAATTTAGAAAAAGTATACGTCAAAAAAGGGCAAAGAGTAAATAGCAATGAAAATATTGGGGAAGTGTTTACCAATCCTCAAACAAAAGAAAGTGTATTGTTTTTTAGTATTTTCTCAAATATGAATCCAGAAGACCCACTTTCATGGATATTAAAAATATAGTATTATGAATGTAATTTTTTATCATAAGAAAAAGATTTTATTGATTGATAGTGTTGATGATTATAAGGCTCTTACAAATTCTACATTTGTATTATTACATAAAAAATTCAAGAAGAATATTATAAAAACATTAGAAAATAAGAAGATAAAAAAAATCTATTTATATCACCCTAATAAAAGTAAACTCGTAAAGATTTTTGAAAAAATATTTCCTGTTGTAGAAGCTGCTGGAGGAATAGTAAAAAACACAAAGACAAATAATATTTTATTTATTTTTAGAAATAATAAATGGGATTTACCCAAAGGAAAATTAGAGAAGAAAGAGGGGAAAAAATCAGCAGCTATCAGAGAAGTTCAAGAAGAAACGGGACTTGACAACGTGAAAATTGTTAAAAAAGCATCTAAATCCTATCATATTTTTCATCATCATAATCGGTATAAATTAAAGAAAACCTATTGGTATTTGATGGAAACTGAAAGCACAATTGAATTAATCCCACAACAAGAAGAAAATATAGAATTATCAGTTTGGAAAAAGACAAATGAAATTCCAGAATTACTTAATAATTCTTATAAAAATATAAAAATGCTTTTGCAAAAGAAAAAGATAAATAAGTTTGTAAACTAACTAAATTAGTATTCCGTTAGTTGCCAGCATTACTTTTTTTATGGTCTTCTAAAAATGTTTTAAGCCCGCTATCCGTAAGAGGATGTTTTAGAAGTCCAGTTATAGCACTCAAAGGTCCAGTCATTACATCTACTCCTAGTTTAGCACATTCAATGATATGCATTGTGTGTCTCACTGATGCGGCTAATATTTGGGTATCAAATTTGTAATGGTTGTAAATCTCTTTAATCTCATTTATAAGGTGCATACCGCTACTTGAAATATCATCTAAGCGTCCTATAAAAGGAGAAATATAAGTAGCACCAGCTTTAGCAGCTAATAGTGCTTGTCCCGCAGAAAAAATAAGCGTACAATTCGTTTTTATATTTTTTTCAGAGAAATATTTAATCGCTTTTAAGCCTTCTTTTATCATAGGTATTTTAACGACTATTTGTGGGTGGAGACTTGCTAACTCTTCTCCTTCCTTAACCATTCCATCAAAATCTACAGCGATAACTTCTGCAGAGACGTCGCCATCTACTATATCGCAAATTGCTTTGTAATGATTTAACACTGTTTCTTTTCCGACAATGCCTTCTTTCGCCATTAATGATGGGTTGGTTGTAACGCCATCTAAAATTCCTAATTTTTGTGCTTCTTCTATTTGAGCAAGGTTTGCGGTATCTATAAAAAATTTCATATGTTGTATTTATTTAAAAAAGGCAAGTAAATTATCACATCGCTACAACCACCTACCCTTGCTGTGTTTCCACCCTGGGGGATTCAGTAGGAGCTGATGTATAACTACTCACCTCGGTGCAAAGATAAAAACATTTTTATAAAAAAATATATCCCTTTATAAAATAATATGACTGATTGAGTGGATGTTTAATTGATAAGTGTTTATCATCAAATATATAGTATAAATTAATTAATTTTGAAGTTGTTGATATATGATCATTAAATATATTAACTTGGAACAAGTAAATAATAGAAAAATATGAATAAAACTACTGAATTTATTAAGCGAATACAAATTTTTAATATAAAAGGGATAAAAAATAAGATATTTAAGTTTGATAATTACATTAAAGGAATACACCCTAATATTCCTAATATATTTGTTGCGCCTAATGGTTTTGGGAAAAGTTCTTTTGCTAAAGCATTTCAATCAATAATTAATCGTAATAAAATTACTCTTTCAGAGGAGGATCATTATGAACAAACTAAAAAAAATTCGCCAAGAATAATAATCAATTATAATAAGGGAAGAGTACAAAAAAGTTTGGAAGCAAATGAAAATATAAATGAAATTAAAAAACAATTTAGTTGTTTTGTGATAAATAATCAGGTAAAACCAAAAGGAATAGGTTCTAGATTTGGGACAGCAACAGCAAGAGTAGAAATACCAGATATTAGTATATGTAAGATTGTTAAGAGTAATGACAAAAAAAAATATCTTGAGTATAAAAAAAATAAAGAATATTTTGAAAATACATTGCAAAGTTTTAACAATGCGTGGTTAAAAGTTAAATTAAAAAAAAGTGGAGACTATTTAGTTGCTAATTTTCCACAGAAAATATCTAGTATATCTAATGGTCAAAGAGATATTTTATCATTTATAATAATGCTTTTTAAAGCAAAATTGGAATTAAAGAAGAATTCTAACATTTTAATCATTGATGAAGTTTTTGACTATTTGGATGATGCAAATCTGATAGCGGTTCAATATTATATTTCAAAATTTATTGATGAATTTAAAACATTAGGAAAAAATATTTATCCAATAATATTAACTCATTTAAATCCTTATTATTTCAAAAATTTTGTATTTAACAAACAAAAAATATTTTATTTAAATGGAGCAAATAACAATATTAAAAGTAATGACCCTATGGTACAATTATTAATATATAGGAATAAAAAAGATGTAGAAAATTTTTTATCAAAATATTTATTTCATTTTTATCCCGAAGATATAGAGATAAGCGAACATTTAAAAAAAATAGGGTTGAATAATAATTGGGAAACAAAATCATGTTTTGTTAATTATACTTTAAAGGAAAAAAATAAATATTTAGAAAATGAAAAATATAACCCATTTGCTGTTTGTGTAGCTATTAGAGTTGGTATTGAGAAAAATGTCTATGATAAGATTGAAAAAGTTGAATTAAAGAAAACATTTGTAGAGATAACTAAAACTAAAGATAAATTAGAATTTGCAGAAAATAACAAAACTGAATTGTCAGAAATGTATTACTTTTTGGGTATAATTTATAACGACACATTGCATTGGAAAAATAATCAAGACAATTTTTCACCTATTATTTCTAAATTAGAAAATTTAACTATCAAAGAATTAGTTAAACAAGTTTTTAACAATAATTAACAGTTATCCTACTCCACCGTCACAGACTTAGCCAAGTTTCTGGGTTGGTCAACGTTACATCCTTTTTTAACGGCGATGTAATAGGAGAGGAGTTGTAGCGGAATAGTC
>JAMJVX010000044.1 GCA_023558315.1 Flavobacteriaceae bacterium | reverse complement strand
GCCTTTGGGTATGATAAAAATTATTTTACACTAAAACTAAGCGGAAATGCGTATAGTTATTTAGAAAAAGGACATAACGTTGCTTATTTTAAAAAGAATATTTCTACTGTCAATGGCTTTGCAGGAAGCAAGGCATTAGAAAAACAAAAGGAATCCTTTGTCTTTGGCACAGAATACATTGGGCGTGGGCAAGTGATTTACTTTGTTGACAATCCCCTATTTAGAGCTTTTTGGGAAAATGGAAAGCTATGGGTAGTCAATGCCGTATTTTTCTAAGATTTAATTTTCCCAAATTATTTCATCAAAAGAAAACTTAAAACTATATTTGACGCTAAAATAATTATACAAATGAAAAAACTATTTTTAACACTTACTTTATTACTCATAGGATTTATAACTATCCAATGTAAACCAGAAACGGAAGAAAAGCTAAACGGCAACCTCATTGTGAAGTTAGTTGTCACCTCAGACAAGGATTACACAGCCACTTTAGACGGCACGACCGTTACCTTTTCAGAACAACTCCCACATGGAACTACCGAAGTAACGATTAAATCATTGGAAATATCTAATAAGGCAAGTGTTAATAAAAGCGTAGGCGATAAAATTCCAGTAGGAAGCGCTTTTACGATAGTCGTCACCGCAGAAAATGGGGACACAAAAAGTTATTCGGGTACAATATCTACCAAACCTGCAACAACAGAAAAAGACATTACTGCTATCGTAATTACCGCAAACAGCACAGACTATACGGGTACGATTACTGGTACAAACATCGCGTTTCCAGCATTGCCTTTTGGTACAACTCAAGCGAGTATAAAATCACTCACCGTAGCTGCGAACGCTACCGCTGACAAAAACGTAAACGATGTGGTGTCAATCACTGGAGATAGTATTACCGTCACGGCACAAGACAACAGCACACAAACCTACACCCTTTCGATATCAGTATCGCCCCCATCAAGTGACAAAAACATCTCGGCAATAACCATCACTACAAACGATACGGATTTTACAGGGACGATAGCGGGAACAACACTTACTTTTCCAGAATTGCCTTATGGAACTACCCTAGTAACCCTAAAAACCCTAACCCTATCACCAAACGCTACCGCAAATAAAAGCGAAGGGGATACACTGGGGATTAGTGGAGAGAATATCACCGTCACTGCTCAAGACAATAGCACACAGACCTATACAATTACTTTAACCGTCGGACCGCCTTATATCCACATCCCTGACACCGACTTTAGAAACGTTATTCTTCAGAATAGTGCGGTAACTTATTACGACGTTTCTGGAACATTTATAAGACAGGATGCACTGGAAAAAATTACAACTATTTATAGTAGTGGAAATATAACCACTATAAGTGGTGTAGAATATATGACAGCTTTGACTGCTTTACAGGTAAATTCTAATTCCCTAACCTCTGCGGATGTATCTACGAATACGTCTTTGACTTTTTTAGTTTTATATACTTCCCTAACCGCTTTAGATATATCTTCTAATACGTCTTTGAATATTTTAGGACTAGATTCTAATTCCCTTACCGCTTTGGATGTATCTACAAATACGGATTTGACAGAATTAGAGGTAAGTAATAATTCCCTAACCGCTATAGATGTATCTACGAATACGAGTTTAACTGAATTAGAATTATGGAATAATTCCCTAACCGCTTTGGATGTTTCTACGAATACGGAATTGAATGCTTTATATGTATATAGTAATTCCCTATCCACTTTGGATGTATCTACGAATACGAATTTGACTGATTTATACGTATGGAATAATTCCCTAACTGCCTTAGATGTATCAACGAATACCTCTTTGACTTTTTTAAAAATATATTCTAATTCTAGCTTAACTTGTATCCAAACGGCAAGTGGGTATACAATAACCACTGTACATAAAGATGACTCGCAAACTTTAACGGGTAGTTGTTTTTAGATAATTATTTGTTTTTTAGTTTAAAACTCTTTCGGTGATGTATACAACTTCCCTTTTCAGCTATTGCTAACCTATGTTTTTTGGTAGGGTAACCTTTGTTGGTGTTCCATTGATAGAAAGGAAACGTTTTATGTAGTTTTAGCATATATTCATCTCTATAGGTTTTTGCTAAAATAGACGCTGCCGCTATGTTCATAAATTTTTGGTCTCCTTTTACTACGCATTGGTGCGTAACATTTTTATAAGGTTTAAACCTGTTGCCATCTACTGCAATATGTTTGGGTTGGGTTGTCAATTGTTCTAATGCCAAGTGCATTGCCATTATAGAAGCATTAAGGATGTTTATTTCGTCAATTTCTTTAGGAGAGACAGAAGCAACTGCGTAGTAGAGCGCCTCTCTTTCTATCACTTCTCTTAGATATGCTCTTTGTTTTTCGTTGAGTTTTTTAGAGTCGTTAATGATTTCATTTTTAAAACCCTTGGGTAAAATCACTGCAGCAGCAAAGACAGGTCCTGCCAAGCAGCCTCTCCCCGCCTCGTCTACTCCTGCCTCTAACCTATCTGCTAATAGTTGTGTTTGGAGCATGGGTTAAGAAAGCATTTTTAAACTCTTTTCTATAGAGGCTATTTTCTCTAAGGTATCTTGTTGTTTCTTTTTTTCTATTTCCACTACTTTTTCTGGTGCATTTGAGACAAATCGTTCATTAGAGAGTTTTTTCTCTACAGAAAGCAAGAAACCTTTTAGATAGGATAATTCTTCTTGTAGTTTTTCTCGTTCTTGCGCTGCATCTACATTTGCCGTTAGAATAAAATACTCATCAGTACCTACTAAAAAAGAAGAGTGATTACTCTCTTCAGGTATTTCTTCTTTATCTTTAATATCTTCTATACTTGCAGAAAGCATAAATGATTCTTGAAAATTCGCAACCCCTTTAGGTTTTTTAGAACCTGTGTAAATATCAATTTTTTCTGTAAAGCTGATGTTTTTCTCTTTTCTAATGCTCCTCAATTTAGTAATTAAATCCTTAATGTATTCAAAGTCTTTTACTTCCTTCTTATCAAAATTTTTATTTTTAGGAAATGAGCTTATGCAAATAGAATTATCATCGTTCTTATCTTTGATGAGTTGCCAAAGTTCCTCTGTAAGAAAGGGCATAAAAGGGTGTAACAATTGCAAATTTAATTTAAAAAACGACCATACTTGTTTATGAGTTTCACTATCCTTTTCTCCTGTTCTTTTAATTCCTTCCAAAAACCATGAGCAGAAGTCATCCCAAATAAGTTTATAAGCGTTCATCAATGCATCAGAAATACGATAATTTTCAAAATCTTTCTCTATTTTTTCTAAGGTAGCATAAAACTTATTTTCATACCAATTCACCAATTGCTGTTTTGCTTTAGGGTGTTCATTTTTATCACTAACCTCCCACCCTTTTATCAACCTAAAAGAATTCCATATCTTATGGACAAAGTTTTTCCCTTGCTGACAAAGGCTTTCATCAAATAATAAATCATTTCCCGCATTTGTACTCAACATAAGTCCTACCCTTACTGAATCTGCACCATAAGTATCAATGAGTTTTAACACATCTGGGGAGTTTCCTAATTGCTTAGACATTTTCTTCCCTTCATTGTCTCTTACTAATCCTGTCAAATACACATTTGAAAAAGGTTTTTCTGTTCTGAATTTATATCCTGAAATAATCATACGAGCAACCCAAAAGAATAAAATATCTGGTCCCGTGACTAAATCCTGTGTAGGATAGTAGTAATTTATTTCCTCATTCTCTGGATTGCTAATCCCATCAAATACTGAGATAGGCCACAACCACGAAGAAAACCACGTATCTAACACGTCCTCTTCTTGCGTTAAATCATTTATTGTCAGTGAAGCATTTATTTTTTGCGCTTTTTCTAAGGCTTCTTCTTTAGTTTCTGCTACGACATATTTTTCTTTATTTTTATCTAAATAATAAACAGGGATTCTATGACCCCACCATAATTGACGAGAAATATTCCAATCTCTAATATTATCCAGCCAATGTCTGTAGGTATTTTCAAATTTTGTAGGAATAAGTGCAATTTCTTTATCTTCTAAAACAGATTTTATCGCAGGTTTCACTAAATCCTCCATTTTTAAAAACCACTGGTGTGACAGTCTGGATTCAATCACCTCGCCAGTCCTCTCTGAAGTGCCAACTTTATTTGTATATTTTTCCTTTTTCGCTAAAAAATTGTTTTCCTCCAGTTCTTTTGCAATTTCCTTTCTTACGACAAATCTATCTTTTCCTTTATAGTGCAAACCATATTCATTTAGTGTAGCATCTTCATTTAAAACGTCTAACATCTCTAAGTTGTATTTTAACCCAATCTTATAGTCATTCTCATCATGCGCAGGAGTTATTTTCAAACATCCCGTACCAAATTCTGGGTCTACATATTCATCTTCTATAATAGGAATTTCCCTATTACAAATAGGCACAACTGCCTTCTTTCCAACTAAATGTTTATATCTATCATCATTAGGGGAAATACAAATGGCGACATCTCCAAAAATAGTTTCTGGACGTGTCGTAGCTACAGTAATTGTTTCTCCACTATCCTTAATAGGGTAATTTATATGATATAAAAAACTTGATTGCTCTTTGTAAATTACTTCCTCATCGGATAGTGTTGTTTTCGCTTTCGGATCCCAATTGACTAGTCTAAAATCTTTATAAATTAACCCATCCTCAAATAAATCTACAAATACCTTAATAACAGATGCTGTCATCGATTCGTCCAACGTGAATTTTGTTCTATCCCAATCGCATGAGCACCCTATCTTTTTTAACTGCTCTAAAATAGTACCTCCGTATTTTTCAGTCCATTCCCAAGCGTGTTCAAGAAATTTTTCTCGCCCAATCGCTTCTTTAGAAAGTCCTTTTTCTTTGAGCATATTGACCACTTTTGCTTCTGTGGCGATAGATGCATGGTCTGTCCCTGGTACCCAACACGCATTATATCCCTTCATTCTCGCCCTACGGATAAGTATATCCTGCAAGGTGTTATTCAACATATGTCCCATATGCAACACTCCCGTGACATTTGGAGGGGGAATAACAATAGTGTATGGTTCTCTGCTATCTGGAGTAGATTTAAAATAGTTGTTTTCTATCCAAAATTTATACCATTTTTCTTCTGCTTCGGTGTGATTAAATTTAGAGGCTATTTCTTTTTTGGTCATAATAAGAATTATGTGTTACAAAAATAAATACTATTTCTACTATAGAAAATTATATTTAAATGTATTTATAGAATTTTTAATACTCAAACGCTCCAAAAGGGGTTTTCAGTGTTAATTTTTTAGTAGATGCTTTTTCTACATATCCTACTACTTGCGCTTCCAAATTAAACTTTTTGGCTATTTCTATAATTTGAGCGCCCGTGTTTTCATCTACATACAATTCCATTCGGTGACCCATATTAAACACCTGATACATTTCTTTCCAATCCGCCTTAGACTCCTCTTGGATAAGTTTAAATAGCGGTGGAATAGGAAGAAAATTATTTTTAACTACGTGAAGATTTTCAACAAAGTGCAATACCTTAGTTTGCCCTCCTCCTGAGCAATGCACCATTCCGTTAATTTTATCCCTTGGTATTTCTTCAAATATTTGTTTTATCACAGGCGCATAGGTCCTTGTGGGAGATAATATAAGTTTTCCTACATCTAGTGGAGTCCCTTCTACTTTATCTGTCAACTTTTTAGACCCTGAATATATTAAATCATTTGGTGTTTTGTCGTCAAAACTTTCTGGATACTTTTCTGCAATTTCCTTATTTAATACATCGTGCCTCGCTGAGGTAAGTCCATTGCTACCTATTCCGCTGTTGTACTCGCTTTCATAAGTAGTTTGCCCATACGATGCTAAGCCAATAATTACATTCCCAGCTTTAATGTTTTTATTATCAATGACCTCACTCCTATTTAAACGGCAAGTAACGGTAGAATCTACAATAATTGTTTTTACTAAATCGCCTACGTCTGCGGTCTCCCCGCCTGTACTATAAAGGGTTACACCCGATTTAGATAAAAGTTCAATATTCTCTTCCGTACCCTTAATAATTTCCGCTATAACCTCTTGTGGAATATTTTTTTTATTTCTTCCTATCGTAGAGGAAACTATTATATCATCGATGGCGCCCACACATAAGAGGTCATCAATATTCATAATCAATGCATCTTGCGCAATGCCTTTCCATACGGACAAATCACCTGTTTCTTTCCAATAGATATACGCCAAAGAGGATTTCGTGCCAGCGCCGTCTGCGTGCATCACTACACACTTACTTTCATCTTTTCCTAAATAATCAGGAACAATTTTACAAAACGCTTTAGGAAAGAGGCCCTTGTCAATATTCTTTATTGCTTTATGGACCTCTTCTTTTGTAGCAGATACTCCTCTACTTTCGTATCTATTTTTAGGTGTATTCAATGCCAAATTTTATCTATAAAATAATAATTCTCTATATTTCGCTAAAGGCCAAATAGAATCATCTACAATTAATTCTAATTTATCACAGTGATATCTAATATCGTCTAAATATGGAAAAACTTCTTTTGCATATGCTAACGCATTTTTATCTTCTTCTTCTATTTTATTTACTTTTTTCCTCGCCTCTACCATATCATATACTTTCTTGTGAATATTTTCTACATGATTGGAGATAGTCAAAACAATATTCTTTTGCTCAACTACATTTTTATCAAAATCCTTACCGTAAATTTCCTTAAGCCCTTTTAGATTATCAACTAATTGTTTTTGATATTTAATTGCTGCTGGAATTACTTGACTAAGAGCCAACTCTCCTAAAAGTCTACTTTCAATTTGGATTTTTTTGCTATACTCTTCCATATCTACGTTATAACGAGACCTTACCTCTCCCTCTGTCATAACATTCATTTTCTCAAATAAATCAATCGATTTTTTTGAAACATAACTTTGTAATGCTGTTGGACAATTTATAATGTTACTTAATCCTCTTTTGTCTGCCTCTTTAACCCAATCATTGCTATATCCATCCCCTTCAAATAAAATATTTTTGATATTTTTAATTGAGTCTCTCAATATATTAAATATAGCATCGTCTTTCTTAAGTCCTTTTTCTTTAATAAGCGTATCTACTTGACTTTTAAATAAAATAAGTTGCTCAGAAACAATAGTATTTAACACTGTCATAGGTTTTGCACAGTTTGCCGTAGAACCTACCGCTCTAAATTCAAACTTATTTCCTGTGAACGCAAAAGGAGATGTTCTATTTCTATCCGTGTTATCTAATAATATTTCAGGAATCTTACCAATAATACGCAATTTTAAATCAGTTTTTTCTTCTGGAGATAATTTCCCTTTTGATACTTTCTCTAATTTTTCTAATACATTGGTAAGTTGACTTCCAATAAATACTGAGAAAATAAAGGGAGGCGCTTCATTTCCTCCTAATCTTCTATCATTACTTGCACTTGCAATAGATGCTAGCAATAATGATTCATGCTTTAAAAGCGCTGCAATAGTATTAATAAAAAAGGTTAAAAATCTCAAATTACCCATAGGGTTTTTTCCTGGGCTTAATAGATTAACGCCTGTATCTGTAGCCATTGACCAATTGTTATGTTTTCCAGAACCGTTAAGATTATCAAAAGGTTTTTCATGAAACAAAACTCTAAAGCTATGCTTACTTGCAATTTTTGGCATAATTTCCATCAATAGAGAATTATGATCTATAGAGATATTGACTTCCTCAAAAATTGGTGCAAATTCAAATTGATTTGGCGCCACCTCATTATGTCTAGTTTTAATTGGAATTCCTAAAGACCAAGCTACATTTTCTAATTCTTGCATAAATGCAGTTGCTCGTGTAGAAATTGTTCCAAAATAATGATCGTCAAGTTGCTGTCCCTTTGGTGGTGTTTGCCCAATTAATGTTCTTCCTGTTTGTGTAACGTCTGGTCTAGAACTTGCAATAGATCTATCGACTAAAAAATATTCTTGCTCCCACCCTAAGGTTGCTGATACTCTTTTTACATCCTTTCCAAAATACGTATATACATCTTTTGCGGCTTTGTCTAAAGCACTCACAGAACGGAGTAAAGGGGTTTTATAATCTAAAGCCTCTCCTGTATATGAGACAAAAATTGTAGGTATGTATAATGTCTTATTAAAAATAAAGGCTGGCGAAGAAGGGTCCCAAGCAGTATACCCTCTTGCTTCAAATGTAGTTCTTATACCTCCATTAGGAAAGCTAGAAGCATCTGGTTCTTGTTGCGCTAACTGACTTCCATCAAATTTAAAAATCGCATCGCCATCTCCTGAAAGGTCAAAAAAGGAATCGTGTTTAGAGGCAGTTCTTCCAGTCAAGGGTTGAAACCAATGAGTATAATGTGTCACATTTTTTGAAAGCGCCCATGCTTTCATTGCGGAAGCGATATCATCTGCTAAGTCTCTATCTATACCCGTATTTTTAGATATGGCTTCATTATATCTTTTGAAAGTATTCTGATTTATATAATGTCTTAGCTTATCGTTTGAAAAAACATTTTTTTTGAAAATATCATCTCCAATCTCTTCAAGAATATTAGGACGTTTTTGCAATGATGTTTTGAGTGCTTCAAATCTTGTTAAATTCATAATTTATATTTTTTTGACAAAAATAAGAGAAAAGATATACTCAACATTTTAAATTTAAAATAAATATTAACAATTTATATTTTTATAGGGGGTAAATTGATAAAAAGCGTGTTTTGCAGAAATAAAGGGGTGTATTTTAGGGGTTTATTTTAAAATAATATTAATTATTAATTCTTTTAATGTTTCTTTTGGTTGAATATTACCCGCGCCAACTCCTTTAGATTTCAAATCTGCCGCAAATACATATTGTAATATACTAATTGTTTTATGTAAGCCAAAATGCCGACTAGCTTCCTCATACTCATTAACAAAATAAGGGTTTACTGACAGTTTTTTCGCTGCATTAAATTGGGACTTATCTGGCAAACTATGATACAATAATAATTTTTGAAAAAAATTAAATAAAACGCTAATAATAACAATTATTGAATTTTTAGGATTACTCAACAGAGCGTCTCCAATTTGAATTGCTTTAGATAAATTTTTAGTAGCGATGGCTTTTTGAAGTTCAAAATTATTATACTCTCTACTAATACCTATATGTTTTTCTACTACATCTATTGTTACTGATTCATTTTCTTTTAAATGCAATTTCAACTTTTCTAATTCATTGGCTATTTTTGATAAATCAGCGCCTAAGAAATCTGTAAGCAAACGAGCGACGGACAAATTAACACCTATACTTAGTTCTTTGGCTTTTGACTGAATCCAAGTAGATATTTGATTTTCATAGAGCGTTTTCGTTTCTAAAAATACACTTTTAGCGATTATCGTTTGATATATTTTTTTTCGTTTATCTACTGTTTTGTTTTTAAAAGCTATAATTAACACCGAACTTGGGTTCGGCTTCTCAAAATAAGAAATACTCTTTTCCAATGATTTTTCAAGATGCTGTGCTTCCTTTACTACTATTAGTTGTTTTGAAACTAAAAACGGATACTTTTTAGCTGTTTCAATGATGCGCTCAATACTATCTTCTTTTCCATAAAAAATATGCTTGTCAAAACTTTCTTCATTTTCAGGAAACATAGATAGAGAGATTAAATTAATTAGTTCATCTATAAAATAGGGTTCTGTCCCAGAAAAAAAATAAATAGGAGCTATATCCCCTTTTAAAACACTTGCTTTTATTTGCTTATAGGTATTCAAAATAGTATCTTTGCAAACTTTTAACTGATGAGAAAGGACAAAGGTAATTTATATATATTTGATATAGTTAGAAAAAAAAATGTTTTATGCACACCAGAAGAAAAAGTAAGACAAACGTGTATTCATTTTTTAATTAATGAAAAAAAAATTCCAACTCAATTTATAAATGTAGAAAAAAGTTTTTGGGTATATAAAACGAAAAAAAGATATGATATCGTAGTTTACAATAATACAGGAGGTATAATTTTACTTGTAGAATGCAAAGCTCCTAATGTAAAAATTACTCAAGATACTTTTGACCAACTCATGCAATATAATTTAAAACT
Organism: Flavobacteriaceae bacterium; assembly: GCA_023558315.1. Classification (GTDB taxonomy): domain Bacteria; phylum Bacteroidota; class Bacteroidia; order Flavobacteriales; family Flavobacteriaceae; genus JAMJVX01. The sequence continues at coordinate 25,916 of JAMJVX010000044.1, read as the reverse complement.
CAATAGTTCATATTTAATGATATCTAATGGAGAGCAAAATTTTTTTTGTAAAATAGATTCTCAAAAAAAATATTCCTTTATCCCCTCACTTCCTCTCTACAACAAAATGAAAATCGCATGAAATTAGCTATCGCTATACTCAATTGGAATGGGTTAGAACTATTGAAAGAATACATGCCTCATGTAGTTTCCTTTTCTAAGGAAAGTGATATTTATATCATTGACAATAATTCCACTGATCATTCCTTAGACTTTATAACAAAAGAATATCCACAGATAAAATGCATCAAGTTAGATAAAAACTATGGGTATGCTGGAGGGTATAATAAAGGATTACAAAAGATAGATGCAGATATATATTGTCTATTGAATAGCGATATTAGAGTGACTAAAGACTGGACTATCCCCGTGTTAAAATGTTTCAAAAACAATCCTAATATTGCTGCTATACAACCTCACATATTAGATGACAAGAAAAATGATTATTTTGAATACGCTGGTGCGGCTGGAGGTTTTATGGATAGCTATGGTTATTCCTTTTGTAGAGGGCGTATTTTTAATGTGATTGAAAAAGATAATGGGCAATACAACAAAGCGCAAGATATTTTTTGGGCAAGTGGTGCATGCCTTTTTATTCGTAAATCTGTATTTGATGAACTTAATGGATTTGACTCAAATTTCTTTGCGCACCAAGAAGAAATTGACTTATGCTGGCGAATACACAACAAAGGGTATAAAATTCTTGCTATTCCAGAAACAAAAGTGTTTCACAAAGGTGCTGGAACACTAAGCATATCATATAAAAAAATGTTTTTAAACTTTAGAAACTCTCTGTTTTTAATGTTAAAAAATCTACCTAAATCTAAGTTATTTCAAATTTTATTAATTCGATTATGCTTGGATGGGGTTGCTGCATTTTCTTTTATTAGCAAAGGTCAATTAAGTTTTGCTTGGGCAGTACTTATGGCTCATTTAGCATTTTATAAAAAGTTTATTTATTACTACAAAAAGAGGGGTAATACTTTCCATACAGAAAAATATTATTACGTAAAAAACATAAATATTGACTATAGAATTAAAAGACAGAGACTATATAGTGATTTAAAAAAAGAGTAATTTTTATTGCTACTTATAGAAATATACTTATTTTTGCAAACTAAAAAAATTACTACATAAATTATGGCTGTAAAAATCAGACTTCAAAGACACGGAAAAAAAGGAAAACCTTTCTATTGGTTAATTGCTGCAGACTCTACTGCTAAAAGAGATGGACGTTATATACAAAAATTAGGCACCTACAATCCTAATTCAAATCCAGCAATTATTAATTTGAATTTTGAAGAATCTCTAAAATGGCTAAACAATGGCGCTCAACCTACTAATACTGCAAGAGCTATATTATCTTATGAAGGAGTGATGTTACAAAAACATCTCTTAGATGGAGTTAAAAAAGGGGCTTTTGATGAAAAGGAAGCGGAAAAAAGATTTGAGCAGTGGAAAAAGGAAAAACAAGAAAAAATACAAAGCAAAGTAGATAAATTACAAAAAGACGCAGAAGAAAAAAACAAAGTGCGTTTACAAAAAGAAAAAGAAATTAGTGATAAACAATTAGCAAAAGCTGAAGAAGCTTCTCAAGAAACGGCTGCTGAGGCTAACACTCAAGATGACGCTAATTCAAAGAGTGATGCTACGGAAACAAATTCCGAAACACCTTCTCAAGAAGCTAAAACTGATGAGAGTTCGGAAGAAGCAACTACTGAAAAAGAACCTACCAAAGCAACTGAAACTGAAGCTCCTAAGGAAGTAAAAGCCCAAGAAGTAAAAGAGACAAAAGCTGAAAATTCTACTCAAGAAGAAGGTAAAACCGAAGAAGCTCCTAAGGAAACTAAAACTGAAGATACCAAATAATAAAAGGCACAACTTATTTTAATAATAAGTGATTAACAACATTCATGCGCCTTTTTATCTAGGCACAATAAGCAATAAATGGAAATATTTTGGGAGTTTTTTAATTAAACTTTCAAATAAAACAAATTGCGATAATCCTCCTAATCTAAACTTTATTTTTATTTTAATAGACTCTACTTTAATTCCCTTTAAAGTCAGTAAAATAGAACTTCACAAACAAGTATTTTTAAAAGTTAAATTAGAAGAAGTGAATTCAGAGAAAGATGTTGAGGACATTTTAAATAAAGAAGTATTTGTCCAAAAACAAATTGTTGGAGTACCTACTAAATCTAAAGAAACAGATAAACTCATTGATTATAAATTATACAACAAAAGTGAGTTCCTTGGGAGCGTTATTGAAGTAATAGAAAGAAAACAACAACCTTTATTTTTAGTGGAAACTGAAAGTAAAACTATATTAATACCTATACATCAAGATTTAATTACTAATATTGACCATTCATTAAAAATAATTAAAATGGAGCTACCTGAAGGACTAGTATAGACAAAGTCATTTTTTTTCGCCCTCTCTTACTAAACCAGCTCACTTTTTTTCTTTATAAAAAATGCTGAAAATTACAACAGCAAATCCAATTAAAACTATGGTAGGTGCTATTCTTATTCGTCTAAAGTTAAAAATATCAGGATTAAAGAAAGTAGGATCTTTGCTGCCGCCACCTACCATAAGAGCAAATCCCAACATTATAATACAAATTGCTACAATCAGAATTATATAGTTTTTCTTTTTAAATAATAATTCTTTTTTTTGAGGTGTTTTTTCTTTATTCATTGAATTAGATTAATATAATTTTTCTGTATGAATGTTTAAATATTTTTGTGTTGCAAAATAAGTACTTATTCTTATAACTATAACGCCGACAATAAAAATATTTGCAAGTAAATATATTATTTCAAAGTTACTTTGTTGTGTAATCTCTTTAAATTCAGGAAATTTTTCATAGAGTTTAACAAAAAATAAAAATAACATTCCAAAAGAAATTAAGATACTTGTTATACCTATAACTGTATATTTTATCAAGAAAGGCTTTCTGATAAAACGCTTGGTTGCTCCTACTAACTGCATCGTTTTAATTGTGAATCGTTTTGCATAAATCGATAATCCAATAGAATTATTAATTAAAATAATAGCAATAAACACAAAAACAACGCTAAGAATCAGAATCCCATAACCAATTCGTTTGATATTCTTATCTAATAGTTTCAGTAATGGTTTATCATACGTTATCTCTTTTATAAATGTTTTGTTTTGTAATTCTTTTACTTTCTTTTCTAGGAAAATTGGGGAGACTAAATGGGCATCAAAATATATATCAATCGCATTTAAAAGAGGGTTATATCCTAAAAACTCTATGAAATCTTCACCAATATCTTTAGAATAGTTGTTTGCGGCTTCTTCTTTAGAAATGTAGTGCACGCTTTTGATTCCTGACATCAACGCCAAACTTTTTTGTAATTGAATAACTTCCAAATCATTTGCCGTGTTATCCAGATAAAGTGTGAAAACTAATTGTTCTTTAAAATAATTTGTTGTTTTTTGAAAGTTTATGAAAAAAAAACTTAATAGTCCAGTCAAAAAAACAATTAATGTGATACTAACTGCTATAGAAAAATAAGAAAATAATATTCTTTTTTTTTGGAATGAATCTTTCATTGTAGAAGGATATTGAGAAACAAATATACTATAATTCATTTCGTTTAATGTTATTATTTTATTTAATGTTTATTAAATTTACAAAATATTAGATTATTTTATTTAAATCTTAATCAATGATATCAGCTAAAAAAATAATAGTTTTTCTCTCCCTAACTTTTTGCATCTTTAGTCATGCTCAAAAAAGAATTGAAAATTTTTCATATAACCCAAAAAGAGATAAACGAGTTCTAAGTCAAATTCCAATAAGTATTCTAGAAATACCTACACTAAACAGCAAAGAATGGCTAATTTCATATAGATATTGGGAGAATGCCAAAAAAGATATGTTATTTGAAGATACCAATATATCTAATTCAGAAGTTTTAAAAAAATATCCTTTTACTTTAGACAGAATGCAACAAAATGTACATATGTTACAAGCTATTTACACTCCTATTATAGGCTTCTCAATACTGGCTATAGTTCCTTATATCTCAAATAGTGCATATTTTGAAACAATTAATAATAATGAAATGCGAATATCTTATAATGGTTTTGGCGATAGCTATATAGCTGCACTTTTTTTGCTTACAAAGGGAAGAAAACACTCGTTATATTTTAATGGAGGATTGTATATACCCACTGGTAATATAGAGATGGAACGCACAGTGTTTTCTGTAGAAAACATTACTTTTCCTTATTCTATGCAATTAGGTACTGGGTCTTGGAAGCCAATTTTAGGCGCCACGTTTCTGCGAGATTTTACTATTGGCTCCGTTGGGGCAAAAATATCTTATATTTTAGAAGGAAATGAAAATAGAAAATCTCACAAAGTGGGTTCTTTATTACAGGGGAACTTGTGGGCTGGGTTTAACGTACTAAAAAATTGGGGCGTGTCAGCGCATTTGCAATATAAAGATAGAGCTTCACTAATTTCTGAAACGAATGATATAATTTATAATAATTCGACCACACTATTTAATTCAACGAATACTGGTAGAAATCTATTAGATATAGGTTTAAATGTATATTACAAACCTATCTATGGAATTTTTAAAGACCAAGTTTTCGCCGTAGAATACCTTCTGCCTTTAAATCAAAAAGTGAATGGAACGCAATTAAGAAATGCTTCTACATTTGTCTTTGGACTTAAATATACCCTAAAGCCCAAAATAAATCTTAAAAAAGGAATTATTGGATTTTAAAATTAGTGTAAGTTTGTCAAAAAATATTTATGATGAAAACAATTAAAGGTCCTGCTGTTTTTTTAGCACAATTCGTAGATGCTAATCCTCCATTTAACTCTTTAAAAGGAATGTGTAAATGGGCATCTGACTTAGGATATAAAGGAATACAAATCCCCACTTGGGAGAAATTTTTAATTGATTTAGATTTAGCTACTGAAAGTCAGACTTATTGTGATGAATTAAAAGGAACTATCAATAGTTATGGATTAGAAATTACTGAATTATCTACCCATTTACAAGGACAGTTAGTAGCAGTACACCCTGCTTACGATTTATTGTTTGATAACTTTGCTCCAGACAATGTAAAAAACAATCCTAAAGCACGTACTAAATGGGCAGTAGAAACTTTAAAAAAAGCTGCAAAAGCTAGTCAAAAATTAGGGTTAAAAACACACGCAACCTTCTCAGGTGCTTTATTATGGCATCTCTTTCATCCATGGCCTCAAAGTCCTGCAGGTCTTGTTGAAATGGGATTTGAAGAACTAGCAAAACGATGGTTGCCAATTCTTAATATTTTTGATGAAAATGGCGTAGATGTATGTTATGAGATACATCCTGGAGAAGATTTACATGATGGGGATACTTTTGAACGTTTTTTGAAAGCTACTAATAATCACAAAAGAGTAAATATTTTATACGATCCTAGCCATTTTGTATTACAACAATTAGATTATATAACTTATATAGACCACTATCATTCATTTATAAAATCTTTTCATGTAAAAGATTCTGAATTTAACCCTACTGGAAAAAAAGGAGCTTTTGGTGGATATAATAATTGGGGAGACAGAGCAGGCAGATATCGCTCATTGGGAGATGGACAAATTGATTTTAAGACAATATTTTCAAAATTAACACAATACGGTTGTGACTTGTGGGCTGTAATGGAATGGGAATGTTGTATCAAAAGCCCAGAACAGGGAGCAAAAGAAGGAGCTATATTTATAAAAAATCACATTATTGAAGCCACTCAAAAAACCTTTGATGATTTTGCAGGAGGTGAAATTGATAAGGAAAAACTGAAGAGAATTTTAGGACTTTAATTTATTAACTTCACTAAAAACAGACTGCGCAATTTTATTGCTTGTAGACCCTTTAACTTTAAGAAGTTTTTCAATAGTTTCATAATCACTCATTATTTTATTTCTATTCTCTTCTACAAATAGATTTCTTAATTGTGTTTCTATTTCTTTTACGTTACATTTTTTTTGAATAAGTTCTAGGATTACTTCTTTGTTTGCTATAATATTTACTAATGAGATATAAGAGATTTTAATTAATCTTTTAATTATTTGATATGATATATTGCTTGTTTTATAACAAATAATTTGTGGTACTTTTAACAAAGCTGTTTCCAATGTTGCCGTACCACTTGTTACAATTGCTGCATGAGCGTTTTGTAAAATTGAATACGTTTGATTTCGGATTATTTTTACTTCGGAGTAATTTTCAGTGAATTCATCATAAAATGTGGGGTCTATTCCAAGGCTTGCAGCTATTACAAATTGATATTTTGGGAAAAGTTTACTTGTCTCTAAAAAAACAGGCAACATCCTTCTAATTTCTTGTTTTCTACTTCCCGGTAATAGTGCGATGATTTTCTTTTGTGGATTTAGATTATAATTAGTGTGAAAGTTAGTCTCTTTAATTTTAGGGATTGTTTCAAGTAGCGGATTTCCTACATATTCAGCGCAATCCATATTATATTTTTCAGTATATAATTTTTTCTCAAATGGAAAAATAAGATACATTTTATCTATATCGCGTTTTATATACTTAATCCTACTTTCTTTCCAAGCCCAAACTTTCGGACTTATGTAATAATGATTCAAAAAACCCTTTTTCTTAGCCCACTTAGCGATGCGCAAATTAAATCCTGGATAGTCTATATAAATGATTATATCTGGTGAAAAAGAAAGGATATCATTTTTACAAAAACTGATATTTTTAAAAATGGATTTAAGGTGAAAAAGCACTTCCCAAAATCCCATAAATGCCATATCTTTATAGTGCTTCGCCATGCCTTTGCCCATTATTGAAAGCATATGATCCCCACCCAAACAACGAATTTGAGCTTGGGAATCTATTTTTTTTATAGATTGAATTAGGTTAGCTCCATATAAATCCCCAGAAGCCTCACCTGCTATGATATAATATTTCATTATAGGAGGCTTAAAACAAGAATAACTAAAACAATAATTCCACTATAAAATACAACTCCCCTAGCATGATTAATTTTGTTTTTACGTATAAACCAAAAAAAGAAAGGCATATTTATCAATGCAGAAAAAGTAAGTATTTTTGGAAGTAAAGCAATTAGTAACTTTCTATCAAAATCAGTTAAATAGAAAATATCAATTTTATAGCCAATTTCAGTTACCAATATAAGTCCAGCAAAATTATTTACAAGTGCAAATACAAATCCAATTAAAAATTTTTTATTCATTAAAAGTCCAATTTAATAATTCATTAATTTTATTATGTGCTGTTAAATCAAATTGAGTGGGTACAATAGAAATAAACTTTTTTGATAGTGCATATATATCAGTATCTTGCCCTTCGTCCATATTCTCGTAATCCCCTGTTAGCCAGTAATACTCCTTCCCCATTGGAGTTATTCTTTTATCAAATCCTTCTCTAATTTTTGCTTTAGCTTGGCGACAAACTTTTACCCCTTGTATTTCTCTTTCATCTTCTACTTTAGGAATATTTACATTTAACACTGAAATTTCTTCATTTAAATTGGCTAAAGTTTTTTTAATAATCTTTAAAACATGATTTTTAACAACTGAAAAATTTGCTTCCCAACTATAGTCACAAAGAGAAAAACCTATAGACGTCACCCCTTGTATTCCTGCTTCTATAGCAGCACTCATAGTGCCAGAATAAAGTACGTTTATAGAGGCGTTAGTCCCATGATTAATTCCAGAGAGACATATATCAGGCTTTTTATCTAATACTTCATTAATTGCAAATTTTACACAATCTGCTGGAGTGCCAGAACAACTGTATTCTCTATACTCCTTTCCATTATCGACTATTTTGGAATACTGCAAAGGGTCATTTACAGTAATTGCATGGCCCTGTCCTGACTGAGGACTGTCTGGCGCTACGACTAACACATCTCCTAAATGCTTAACAACTTCTATAAGCATCCTAAGCCCTGGAGCTTGAATACCATCATCATTTGTTAGTAAGAAAAGTTTTCTATCACTGTTCATTTATCTTTTAAAATCATATTCTTTTTCCACTTTGCAAATCCTCACTCTATAGCTTTGATACCACTTTTCTTTACCTAATTCTTGGGCTTTTGCATGCGCAAAGTTCTTTTTCCATTTCTCAATACTTGACAAACTTTTCCAATAACTTATTGTAATTCCTATATCGTTACGTGCCGTTTCCATTTCTAAAAAACCCTCTTGTTTTCTTGCTAAACGTTCCATTTCCATTGCCATCTCATTATAATTTTGTGTCTCTTCTGTGAGAATTGAAGTAAATATAACAGCAAAATATGGCGGTTTCATCTATTCGTTTTTATATATTTTAACATCTAAATCCCCTTTAGAATTCATATGTGCTCTATACATTCCCGGTGTATTAAATTCCATAGCAATATTTCCTTTATTGTCAATAGCAACAACTCCACCACTTCCGCCTAGTTTAGTGAGTTTTTCTTGTATCACAATTTTAGCAGCTTCATTTAAAGGCAAGTTTTTATATTCCATTAAAGCGGAAATATCATAGGCTACTATTCCTCTAATAAAATATTCACCCCATCCCGTAGAAGACACCGCACAAGTTTTATTATTAGCATATGTTCCCGCACCTATAATTGGGGAATCACCTATTCTATTCCATTTTTTATTTGTCATCCCTCCTGTAGAAGTCCCTGCAGCTAAATTTCCAAATTTATCTAATGCTACACAACCAACAGTACCATATTTACTGTCTTTTATAAATGGGTCATACATTACTTCAGAATCTTCTACAATGGCTACTTTCTTTTCTTTTTCTTTTTCTTGCACTCTTTTCAATGCATCTAATCTTCTTTGAGTGATAAAATATTCTGGAGAAACTAATTCTAACCCTTCTTTTTTTGCAAAGTCATCAGCGCCTTTTCCTGACAGCAATACATGAACAGAGTTTTTCATAACCTTGATTGCTGCACTAATTGGATTTTTAACTCTAGTAGCACCTGTAATTGCTCCTGCATTTAAAGTCTTTCCGTCCATAAATGAGGCATCTAGTTCCACTTTTCCTTTTGCATTTAATACTGCTCCTTTTCCTGCATTGAAGAGGGGTGAGTTTTCTAAATAATGAATGGTTTTCTCAATAGCCTCTTGACTAGTTCCACCCTCTTTAAGAATATTATAGCCAATTGTAGTAGCTTCACTCAGTGCTTCTCTATAATTCTTTTCCATTTCAGGAGTCATGTTTTTCTTAAGTATGGTTCCTGCACCGCCGTGAATCACTATACCGAAATTATCATTTTCTTTTTTTATTAATGTTGAACTACAACTAAATAAAAGAGTAAAAAGTAAATATGTCATTTTTTTCATTTTTGAAAGTTTTCACGCAAAAGTAATTAAATTAAATTTTAAAAAGTATTTTTGTGCCATTATAATTTTTTAACTGTGTTAAATCCTTTTAATTTAACAGACTGGATTAAAGAAAATAAAGATAAATTAGTCCCTCCTATTGGAAATAAAAACCTATATACGGAATCTCAAGATTATATTGTTATGATAGTTGCAGGTCCAAATATGCGTAAAGATTTTCATTATAATGAAACTGAAGAATTGTTTTACCAATTAGAAGGCACAATAGATATTCTTATACAAGAAAACAATCAATGCAAAACCATTACTTTAAATAAGGGAGATATGTATTTAAACCCACCAAAAGTACCCCATTCGCCAATACGTTACAAAGATTCATTAGGATTAGTAATAGAACGAAAACGAGCGGGAAAAGGATTTAAAGACGGGCTACAATGGTATTGTGAAAATTGCAATAACAAATTGCATGAAACCTATTTTGAACTAAAAGATATAGAAAGAGATTTTTTACCTCATTTTAAGAATTTCTATACTTCAAATACTCTAAGAGTATGTAATAAATGTAATACAGAAATGGAGGCAGATAAAAGATTTACAACTTAAAAAAAAAATTATTATGAATACAATTAAATTTTTACACTCAAATTGGGCTTATCTAACATTTATCATTTTAATTGTTGCTATTTGCAACGCTTGGATAGGTATAATTAAAAAGAAAGAATTTTCAGCGAAAGATTTAAGAATTTCACTTTTTGGACTTATTTTATCTCACATACAATTGTTATTAGGGTTAATCCTATATTTTGTGAGTCCTTATTTTAAAGTTTGGAGCTCAGGGGCGTCGGTAGTAATGAAAGATGCTACCTACCGCTTATATCTAATAGAGCATCCCTTTGCAAATCTTGTGGCGCTTTTTTTAATTACTGTAGGTTGGTCACTTCACAAAAGACAAGAAACTTCTAGAAAAAAATTCCTCAGAATAGGGGTATTTTATCTTTTGGGACTTTTATTACTTTTGTCAAGAATACCTTGGTCTACATGGTTATCATAAGTCGGAATATTTTAATTTCTGTGAAAAATTAGTTATTATGAATAATACTAATATAGAGCATTTTAAAATTGCTGTTTTAGGAGGAGGTAGTTGGGGTACCGCCATTGTGAAAATTTTAACTGAAAATGGACATCAAATAAATTGGTATGTTAAAAATCCACAGAGTGTAGCTCATATTAGAGAGTACAAGCGCAACCCTAAATATTTAAAATCTGTTATATTTAATACAGATAAGATTAATGTAAATGATGACTTATCACAAATAGTATCTCAATCTGATGTATTAATATTAGCGATTCCTTCCTTTTTTTTAAAAGAGAATCTAGATAAGATAAAACCTATACTTAATAATAAAATTATACTTTCTGCTGTTAAAGGCATGATAGAAGAAGAAACTATAACCAGTTTTCTACATAAAAAATTCAATATTCCCCTTGATAATCTTGGAATTATAGGAGGTCCTTGTCATGCTGAAGAAGTTGCGAAAAATCATATTACATATGTTACGGTTGCATCTTATAATGAAGATGTGTCTAAATCAATATCCCCTTTATTTAATAATAAATATGTATTAAATCGTATTGCTAGCGATACTCTAGCTATTGAATATGCTAACGTTTTAAAAAATATTTACGCTATCAGTACAGGTATCGCAAAAGGGTTAGGGTATGGTGATAATTTCCAAAGTGTATTGATAACAAATTGTTATAAAGAAATGAGGAGGTTTCTCAAAAAAATTATACAAGTTAGTGAAAGCACAAATAAATCGGTCTATTTAGGAGATTTATTGGTAACTACATATTCTGCATTTAGTAGAAATAAACTTTTTGGGATGATGATTGCTAGAGGGTATAGTATCAATTCGATTCATTTAGAATTAAATATGGTAGCTGAAGGATATTATTCTATAAATTCAATTATAAAAATTTTAGAAAAAAAAGAAATAAAAGCTCCTATTATATCTGCTGTTTATGAAATTTTATATAAAAACAAAAAACCTTCCATAGTTTTCCAAGAACTAGCTAAAGAGTTAATTTAAAATTGAAAAAGATATTTCCATTTCTTATTGTTATTTTATTCATAAGCAATTTCTCATTTTCTCAGAAAAGAAAAAGAAATAATACTAAAAGAAATGAGTTTAGCAATTGGTCATACTTTTTTGGTCCTACATATACTAATTTTGATATAGGAAATTTTTATCAACTAAAAAAATGGGATGGTTATGCCAGGCCTATTTCCAATTTTGGGATTGAACGACAGTTATCAAATGACTTATCCATGCAATATATGGTTGGTTTTAGCAAGTCAAAGAAAGAAAGTAATTCAATAGAAGAATTAACTCTATTTGATACAAATTTGTTGTTTGCTACTGGAAAAAGAAAACTCCTTTTCACAAAGAAAGACACCTATAGTCATTTTATTTTAGGGTTGGGATTCATTACTTATTATAAACGAAATTATGAAAACCAAGAACTAAACGAAAGGGAAAATCAATTAGTATTAAAATTAGGAGAAACCTTAAGAATAAAGTTGAATAAAAGTGTGTCTATTGGATTTCAAGGAACCATAAATTTTTATTTAGGTGGAATTAATTATAATTTTCTCCAAGCTCAGAGTTATGTAATTATTAAAATTTGATGAAATATATTTTTTTAATAATTTTTTTCTCTTTGAGCATTCTGCATGTGTTTTCACAAGACAATAATGATTTAATTCTTATAGAAGTAGGGGCTAAATTTGTTAACGTATATTCTTCTGGTGGAGGTGAAAACACTAGATTTGGCAAACAAGGTGATTTATTTGAAGGCTATGATGATTTTGAAAATAATTGGGGGGTCCCTGAATATGTAAATTATATAGCGTGGGTTGTAAATATCAATAAAAAATACAGCATTTCTATAAATTTAAATGTTTTGACATCTTTTAAACTAAGCGGTGATTATAAAGGGAAATATTCTTATACGAGTGCAGACATTTTAGTAAGAAATTATTTTTTAGAAAAAAAAGACCAGAAAAACAATACGAGAGGGAGAACAAGTAATAACAAAAAAAATAGTTTTAAACCTTATATTTTAGCAGGAAATGGTTTTAATCTTATTGATGGTGTAGGGTTTAATACTTTAGTAGGCGGTTTGGGTGCTAATTATTGGATAAACAAGAAAGTAGGTTTGTTTTTATCTTCAACTTATAATTATAGCTTTTCTTCCTATGGCGCTAGTTCCTTACAAAATAATATTGGAATTATTTTTAAATCTATTGGAATCAATGATACTGATAAAGATGGAGTGAGAAACAAGTTTGATGAATGTCCAGAAACATTTGGGTTAAGGAAATTTAATGGATGTCCTGATAAGGACAATGACAACGTACCTGACTATGCAGATATTTGTCCAGAAACAAAAGGGAGTATTAGTAATTCAGGATGCCCTGATACTGATAAAGATGGATTACACGATTTAGAAGACGCTTGCCCAAATCAATATGGACTTATTGAATTAGAAGGGTGTCCAGATACCGATAGGGATGGAATAATTGACAGTCAAGATGAATGTCCTAAAAAATTTGGGACAATTAAAAATAAAGGTTGTCCCGTTGTAGAAAATGAAATTGAGCAAATTATAAATAAAGAAAAACAACCGACTAAGATAGTTGAAAAAGAGGGTGATTTACCTATAATAAAAGATACTTTAAGAGTAATTGAGCGGAAAGTTAACGAACCAATAGTAGCAGATTCACTAAAAGTAGTAGAAAAGGAAATTAATGTTCCAACTGTAGTTGATACGATAAAAACAGTGAAAAGGTATATTAACATTCCAACAATAATAGATACGCTAACTGTAGTAGAAAAGAAACAAGCAGAGGCCGTTATACCAAAAAAGGAAAAACTTTCTTTTACAATATTTTTTGATTATGATAGCGATATCGTTCATAATACCAAAAAAAATAATGAAATATTAGAAAAAATCAAATTACTAATTACTCAAAAGAAAGAGGCTACTATTTTAATAGAAGGTCATGCGTCCGCAAGAGGAGATGCTTTATATAATAAAAACTTATCTGAACGAAGAGCCCTCGCTATAAAGCAAAAATTGATTGCATTAGGCATTAAAGAAATTATTGTTAAAATAGAATCTTTTGGAGATACACAGTTAAAATATTTTAACGAATTCTCCTTTAAAAACAGAAGGGTAAAAATTACTGTTCAAGAATAATTATCCTTTTGAATTAAACTATTTAACTCATTCAACTTCTAAAACAAATTACACATATTATGATAAAACATTTATTTTTCTTATTCTTCCTTTTAAGTTTCTTTACCTTTTCTCAACGACCGCCAACAAAACAATTCAAAAAGTATTTTGTAACTGGGAAAATCATTGATACTGATACTAAACAACCCTTAGAATACGCTACCATTATTTTTAAAAATAAAAGAAACCCCTCTAGAGTTCAAGGAGGTATAACGAATGAACAAGGTGTATTTAATTTTGAGATTTTCGCTGGAAACTACGACGTAACTTTTGAATTTATTTCTTTTGAATCTAAAACTCAAGAAAATATTTCAATTAAAGAAAAATTTGATTTTGGTACTATTGATTTAGCTATATCTGATAACATATTAGATGAAGTATCTGTCATCGCTGAAAAAACGGAAGTAGAAATAAGTTTAGATAAACGAGTTTATAATGTAGGGAAAGATCTCACGGTAAGAGGCGGTAGTGTTTCTGATGTGTTAGACAATGTCCCTTCTGTTTCTGTAGATGTGGAAGGAAATGTAGCCTTGCGAGGAAACAACAATGTACAAATATTAATTAATGGACGCCCCTCTGGATTGACGGGTCTTGCAGGTCCTCAAGGGTTGAGACAACTGCCAGCGGAATCCATTGAAAAAGTTGAAGTAATCACTTCGCCCTCCGCTAGATATGATGCCGAAGGGTCTGGAGGAATTTTGAATATCATTCTCAAAAAAGAAAAACTGAAAGGTTTTAATGGCTCTGTCATTGCAAATGTAGGATACCCCGCTTCCTATGGAGCAAATATCCAACTTAATAAACGAACAGATAAATTTAATTTTTTTAATACCACAACATACAACAAATCTCAAGTTCCAGGACAATCGTATAATAAAACAACATATACAAATAGAGAAAACATCATTGAGCAAAAAAGAGATTTTAATAGAGATAGGGAGCGAATATTTACTAATTTAGGCGTAGAATATTTTATTACTGAAAATTCATCAATCTCACTAAATGGGTTTTATAGAAACACTTTAGGGATAAACAATAACGAAACAGATACAAATAACATCTCAGGAAGTGCCGTTACTCTTATTGAAAGAAATGAAAATGAAGAAGAAAAAGAAGACGGGTATCAAGTAAGTTTAAATTATATAAATGATTTTAATGACAAAGGACATAAACTTACTGTGGATTTACAATTAGAAGGGAATGAAGAAGTCGAAAAAGGAGATATTACTGAATTACAAAATACTAGTACTACTGCGGAAGAAAAAGTTATAACCCTAGATAATCAACGTAGAGATTTGGTACAATTTGATTATGTAAATCCTATAGATGAAAACACCACCATCGAAGCTGGATATAGAGGGACTTTTACCGTATTGGACACCGATTTTGAAGTGCAAATAAAAGATGAGAATAATATATTTAAAGTAGATTCAACCGTTACAAATGTGTTGAAATACGAAGAATACGTAAACGCTGCCTATGCGCAATATGGGAGGAAATTAGATAAATTTTCATTTTTATTAGGATTGAGAATGGAACACTCTAACATAAGGATTAATACTACTAATCAGAAAATCTATACAGATTGGTTTCCTACCGTAAATTTATCTTATGAATTAGATGAGAAGCAAAGTTTTGTTGTAGGATATAATAGACGATTGAGACGTCCGCGTTCTCGTTTTATAAACCCTTTCGCGAGTCGTTCTAGTGTGACCAATATTTTTCAAGGTAATCCAGATTTAGACCCCTCCTACTCCAATAATTTAGATTTTAACTACTTAAACAGGTTTGGGAAATTTACTTTAAATGCCTCTGCTTATTATCAAAAATCTACTAAAGTATTTACTTTTATAACTGTTCCTACGGGGGTAGATGTAGAAATAGGAAATGGCATTATTGTCCCTCAACTAAGAAGAACTCCTATAAATATCGCTGAAAACAACCGAATTGGTGGCGAAATTACTATGAGTTATAACCCTTCTAGAAAAGTCAGATTAAACGGAAACGTCAACATATTTAATTCTAAAACAATAGGCTCATATGAAAATCAAGATTTAGGTGCAGAAATTACGAGTTGGTTTGTCAGATTGAATAGTGCTATTAAAATCCCGGGAGATATTGATTGGCAAACGCGTTTCTTTTATAGAGGTCCACGAAGAACAGCGATTGAAGAAGCACAAGGAATTTTTAGTTTTTCTGGGGCATTAAATAAAAATATTTTAAAAAACAAAGGCACTATAACATTCAGTGCTAGCGACATCTTCAATACAAGACGAAGAAAGGGAACGACCACTACAAATGCCTTTACGGAATACGGAGAATTCCAATGGCGCGTACCTACCTATATTCTTTCATTCTCTTATAGAATCAATCAAGAAGATAGAAAACGTTCAAGAAGAAGACAACAAAGAAGCGGTGGCGGAGATGGCGATTTTGAAATGGAGGGGTAGTATTTGTAATGCTATATTTTGATATTTTTTTACTTTTGTTAAATACTTTAACATGAAAAAAATCCTTTTACTACTTTTTCTTATTAGTCTCTCTTATTTGGGCAATGCTCAACTAAAAGGACTTTGTATAGACAATACTACCCAAACACCCATAGAATACTTAAACGTATCTGTTAAAAACACGAATATAGGCACAGTGACAGATACTTTAGGCTATTTTCAGTTAGATGGAAATTTTACAGAAAAAGACACCCTTGTTTTTTCGCATATTGGGTATAATACAAAGGAATTAGCAGCAAAAGATAAAAACCTCACCGTAGACTTAACACCTAAAATAGAAATACTAAATGAAGTAGTCGTTTTTAATAATCTAAAAAAAATAAAGACAAAAGAAGCTGGGACAAAAAATAAAATCAAAAATATTAGTATACAATTCATTGAAGACGATAGTATTGCTACAAAAGATAATTTAGGAGTAGAAATAGGGAAAATAATTAAAGTCCCAAAAAGAAAAAAATATAAATTACGTGAACTTTATTTTTTGGTAAATAATATAAACGCTGAAGAAGTTACTTTAAGATTTAATTTTTATACTATTAATTCAAATAATAATATAAATAAAAATAGAATATATACTTCTCCTATTATAAAAAGGATAACTAATAAAGGGAGTTGTACGATAGACATAGAAGAGGAAGAACTTTATTTTGATAATGATTTTTTAGCGAGTATAGAATTAATAAGTTTTAAAAACAAAAAAGAAAAAAATAGCCCTATCATTTCTTTTGCTTCAAATGTATTTAATGGACCCATTCTATATAGATATAATCCTAGCAATAAATGGGAACAGCTTAAAGCTACCCTTGATATTGGAGTAGGTATATCTATATTAGTTGATGTATACAAATAATTTTAACGTATGAAAAAAACCTTTTTATTACTTTTTCTTATTAGTCTCTCATATTTGGGTAACGCACAATATATTGAACTAGATGTAAAAGAAGCATATACAAATATCCCCATTTCATATGTCAATTTTATTTATCAAGGAAAGAATGAAGGGACTATTTCCAACCTAGATGGAAAAGTAAAATTAGCCATAAACAAAGATACTATTGTGGTGAGTCATTTGGGTTATGAGACCAAAAAAATTGTCAGTAGCCATTTTAAAAATGGCGAAAGTCTTTCTCTTATACCTAGTAAAACAAATCTGCAAGAAGTGGTTTTATACGGTGATTCTAGGTTAAAAGAAAAAATAAAATATATTTTTAAAAATTATTACTCCATATATGTACAAGGACCTAAAACCTATGAGGCAACTTATAAAGAAACGTATAAAGTAAACGATACTTTAGCGCGCTTGTCTCAAGCAAGGATACGATTTTGGAACAAAACGTATAGTTATGATTTTCAAAAGCCTTTAAAGAAACAAATTCAAGTGGGTGTAGATGCCGTAGATTATGCCAAATCTTTAAAAGGGAATCTTGCTTTTGGTGGACATATAGAAAACTACTTTTCAAGTATACATTTGAATGGTTATTTACTTTATATATTAAATGAGAAAAACAATTTAATTATTGAGGCTATAAATAAAAATAATGAGGTTACTGAAGTTAATTTCAGTGCTTCATCTACATTTAAACCTACTAATAATAATGACGAAATAACTCAAGATGTTATAGGCACTCTAGTTTTTGATAATGAAACAGGGGGAATATTAAAACTTACGTATAAATTTAAAACCAAAGGAACGATAAACAAAATAAGTAAGGGTAAAAAAACGTCTTTTGATGAAATTAATCCAGTGAGTATTCAAAGTTTGTATTTTACAAAAGAGGATGGTAAATTAAGACTTGCTAGGCATAACATTCAACTTAAAGGAAAAATAAAACACCAAACTAAAGATAGCATCAGTACTTCTTTTGATTCACATTTTAATTCGGATTTATTTATCACTAAAATTAGTAAAGGCAAAAAGATTCCATTAGGAAAGCGCATAGATTTATCCAAAGGACTTTTTAATTATATAAAAGACAAACGTCTTCAGTCTATAAATATAAAAGACACCCCCACACAAAATCCAAAAATATTACTGACTCAAGAAGAATTGGCGTTTATAAATAGGAAAGAGAAGTAACTCCCCTATTACTTATATATAAACAATAGGATTAGGTCAAATAATAAATAATGTTTTATTTTTGCTCACTATGATTGAAATTAAAGAAGTTTTTTCTGAAAAAGACCTATTAAAACTCGTAAAGTTCCCTTTTGGGTTATATAAAAAATCTCCTTATTGGACGCCCCCCATTATCAAACAAGAATTAAATACCTTAGATAAAGAAAAAAATCCCTTTCAAAAAAACACCACTACTCATTATTATTTAGCGTATAAAGACAAAAAAATTGTAGGAACAGTAATCGCAATTATTAACTGGATTGAGGTAAATAAAAAAAATGTAAAACGTTTGAGATTTACCCAATTTGATGTTATTGATGATATTGAAGTTACTAAAAAAATAATAGAAACTTTAGAAGGAGTCGCTGCAAAATATCAAATGGATTCTATTGAAGGGCCACTCGGCTTTTCAAATTTAGACAGGTTTGGAATGTTAACAAAGGGTTTTGATAAAATTGCAAAGTTCGGCACTAATTACAACTACTCCTATTATCCCCAACATTTTAAGGAATTAGGTTGGAAGGAAAATATAAAGTGGATAGAATATGAAGTGAAACTTCCCACTAAAAAAGACAAAACGTACCAAAGACATTCGTTGCTTTGTACGAGAATAAAGGAAAGATCAGAGCTGAAAACCCTTAGTATAAAAACTAAAAAAGATGTTTTAAAATATGCGGATGGAATACTAGAGTTGTTCAATAAATCTTTTAAAGAGATAAAAAAATTCATTCCCTTTAACGAAGAACAAATAGAATATATTAAAAAAACACGTTTGTCTTTAATTGACCCTAATCTCTTAAAGGTAATTGTAGATAAGAACGACAATATAATTGCCTTCTCCATTTGCACATTAGCCTTTGAAAAAGCCTTACAAAAAGCCAGAGGAAAAATCACTCTTTTCTCCATGCTTCATTTTCTTAGATTAAAATATTTTAACAAAAGAGCAAATGCAGGAATCATAGGTATAGACCCCGAATATCACAAAAAAGGCGTGCCCGCAATCATTATGCATGAGACAAACATTGAATTAAACAAACGCGGTATTACGTATCTTGAATTAGACCCAATACAGGAATCAAATACAGCGAATATAAGTCTTTGGGACAACATGAGTACGCATTTGAAAACTAGAGTCACTTTCATAAAAGAACTAAGTGACAAGTAATGATATTATAGCTATCTCAACAGCAGAAGGAGCAGGTGCTATTGCTGTAATCAGGTTGTCTGGGCCTAAGGTCATTACTATCGTTGATGCTGTTTTTGAGACAAAGCAAAATAAAAAGTTAGATTCCCAACCTTCGCACACCATTCATTTAGGGTTTTTGAAAGACGATACTAAAATTATTGACGAGGTTTTGGTGTCCCTCTTTAAAGCTCCCAATTCTTACACTGGAGAAAATGTCGTAGAAATTTCGTGTCATGGCTCTTCCTATATCCAACAGCAAATCGTAAACCTATTTATCAATAAAGGAGTGGACTTGGCAAAAGCTGGGGAGTTTACACAGCGCGCCTTTTTAAATAAAAAAATGGATTTGACCCAAGCAGAAGCAGTCGCTGACCTTATCGCCTCAGAAAACGAAATAGCCCATAAAACAGCACTTCAACAGATGAAAGGAGGATTTAAGGAAGAGATAAAATCCCTCAGAGCGCAATTATTAAATTTCACCTCGTTGATAGAATTAGAATTAGACTTTGCGGAAGAAGATGTAGAATTTGCAAATAGAAAAGAATTTAAAAACCTTCTAACTAACTTACATACCAAGTTAAAGACGCTTGTTAATTCCTTTGAGATTGGAAATGTAATTAAAAACGGTATTGCAACGGCAATTGTAGGAATGCCTAATACGGGAAAATCTACTTTGCTCAACACTATTTTACAAGAAGACAAAGCGATAGTAAGCAATATAGAAGGAACGACACGCGATAGCATTGAGGATAAAATAAGTATTGATGGGCTTTTATTTCGGTTTATAGATACGGCAGGGATACGAAAAACGACTAATGAAATTGAAGAAATAGGGATACAAAAAACCTTTGAAAAAATCCTAAACGCAAATGTAGTCCTGTACGTCATAGACGCTTCTCAATTTGAAACGCAAAAAGAAAAGTTTAAAGAAGACTTAGAAAAAATTAAAGAGCAAAATACAGATGCCCTACTCTGGGTAGTTTTCAATAAAATTGATTTGAAAAATGAGGCACTTCCCACTACGTTTTGTGAGGTAGATTGTATAGAAATTAGCGCCCTTCAAAACAAAGGAATAGAAGACTTAAAGGCGAAGCTAAAAGCACATTTTTCAGTGGAAAACCCAAACCAAAGCATTATTACCAACATTCGCCACTTTGAAGCGCTAAAAAAGGCGTTAGACAGCGTAATAGAAGTAGAAAAAGGATTTGAACAAAATATCCCTAACGATTTATTAGCCGTTGACCTTAGGCAATCAATCACACATTTAGGGGAAATCACTGGAGAGATAACCACAGACGAAATACTAGGAAATATCTTTGCGAATTTTTGTATTGGGAAGTGATGGGGGTGTAATCTTTAGAAAAAAAGTTTACATTAAACCTTATCGACTACCACTTTATAATTTGGGTCTTCTATTACATTTACATCAATGATTTTATCCGCATTCTTTAGTAGCTTTTGACAGTCTGGACTTAAATGACGCAAATGGACTTTTTTTCCAACTTTTAAATAGCGTTCTGTAATTTTATTCAGCGCTTCTATTGCCGACATATCTACTACACGACTTTCCTTAAAATCAATAATCACTTCATCTGGGTCGTTTAGTATATCAAACTTTTCATTAAAAGCCGTTACAGAGCCAAAAAATAATGGACCATAAATTTCATAATGCTTAATTCCTTTTTCATCCACTGACTTTCTTGCTCGAATACGTTTTGCATTATCCCAAGCAAAAACCAAGGCAGCTATAATTACACCAATTAAAACAGCCAAAGCCAAATTATGTAAGAAAACAGTAACGAGTGTTACAACAACCATCACAAAAACATCGGATTTAGGCATTTTATTAAACATCTTTAAACTCGCCCATTCAAAAGTTCCTATAGAGACCATAATCATCAGACCTGTAAGCGCAGCCATGGGTAATTGCTCAATCAAATCGGCGCCAAACATGACAAAGGCTAAAAGTGCCACAGCAGCTACAATTCCAGACAATCTTGCTCTTGCACCATTGGAAATATTAATAAGACTTTGACCTATCATTGCACAACCCCCCATTCCCGAGAAAACACCAGACAAAATATTTGCGGCACCTTGAGCAACCGCTTCTTTGTTCCCTCTTCCACGAGTTTCAGTAATTTCATCAACAATATTTAGCGTTAACAAACTCTCAATCAACCCAACACCTGCAATAATTGCGGCATAAGGAAAAATCAACGCTAAAGTGTCCATACTAAAAGGCACGCTTGGAATATGAAATGGCGGAAAACCCCCTTGAATAGACGCAATGTCACCCACAGTTTTCGTATCAATTCCAAATCCGACCACAATTCCAAACACAGTCAAAATAGCCACTAATGATGCAGGAAGGGCTTTAGTAAGTTTTGGTAATCCCCAAATAATAAGCATTGTTAATAAGACCAATCCCAAAATAATGTACAACGACTGACCTGTTAACCAATTGTCTGATGCGTCTTTAAATAGGTCGAGTTGCGACATAAAAATGATAACCGCCAAACCATTAACGAACCCAAAAATTACAGGATGGGGTACTAATCGCATTAATTTTCCTAATTTCAAAACCCCTGCCAACACTTGAATAATCCCAGCCAAAACAACCGTAGCAAACACATATTCAGGTCCGTGAGAAATGGCTATGGACGCAATAACCACGGCAACGGCACCCGTTGCTCCTGAAATCATTCCAGGGCGACCCCCAAAAATAGAAGTTACCAAGCCCATTACAAATGCGGCATAAAGACCTGTCAATGGCGATAAGCCCGCAATTAAGGCAAAGGCAACGGCCTCAGGTACAAGGGCTAAAGCAACCGTAAGTCCTGATAAGACTTCTGTTTTATACGCTACTTTTTGTTTAAAATTGAATACGTTTAAATATTTTTTCATAATTATTTAGTTTAAAATGGCTACCCATGAAATCATATGCTATATTTGAACCTGTCATTTTTTGAAGTTGCAAAAGTAACAAAAAATAAGACTTATAAAAAGTGAAAATAACTATGAGTACACACTTCTTTACAAATAGAAAAAATCACAGAAGGGATACTAGGAAATATCTTTGAGAATTTTTGTATTGTGAAACGAGGATTTTAATTAATTAAAAAGTAGATTATTCTCTTGTTTTCTTTACATTTGTCATTATTTGTCAAATTAAGTGAGTTCAATAAACCAATTTGGAGACCTTATCAGAACCAAAAGAGAAGAGCAATAAATGTTTCAAAGACACCTTGCAGCCCAACTCGATATTGATACTGCACAACTTAGCAAAATGGAAAGGGGCGAAAGACGAGCAAAGAGAAAACAAGTGCTACAGCTTGTCAATATCTTTAAGCTCGACCATGATAGTACCATAGCCCTATGGTTAGACGACCAAGTATATGATATGGTAGAAAATGAAAAACAGGCAGACCAAGCCTTAAAATTGGTTGAGAAAGAAATTTCACATCGTAAAAAGAATTAAGAGTGAATAAAGACAAAATAAAATTATCACAACTGGAGAGCTTTCTAATGAAAGCTGCTGATATACTTAGAGGAAAGATGGATGCTGCCGAATACAAGGAGTTCATCTTCGGTATGCTATTCCTTAAAAGAATGTCAGATGTGTTTGACCAGAAAAGAGAAAAGCTTAAGAAGGTTTACAGCCACTGGGATGCTAAAACCTTAACAGAAATCCTTAAGGATAAAGACACTTATGGAGACACCTTCTTTGTGCCAAAGCGAGCTCGATGGAATGAAGGCTTCACAGATGAAAACGGCAACCAACAACCACCCATAAAACACTTACAAAGCAATATTGGGCAAATGCTCAACAAGGCATTGGATGCAGTAGAAGAATCTAATTCCGATACCTTAGCAGGTATTTTCAAAGGTCGTATCAATTTTAACAAAGAGGTAGATGGAAAGCAAATCGTAAAGAATGCTGACTTGAAAAAGATGATAGACCACTTCAATGAATTTCCTAAGTTGGTAAATGAAAACTTTGAGTTTCCAGATTTATTGGGAGCTGCCTACGAGTATCTACTTAAACACTTCGCAGATGAAAGTGGTAAGAAAGGCGGTCAGTTCTACACACCCAATCAGGTAGTACGGCTATTGGTTCAGTTAATGAAACCTAAGTCAGGTATGTCTATCTACGACCCTACAGTAGGTTCGGGTGGTATGCTCATTCAATCACACCAATACGTTGAGGAACATGGGCAAAATGCAGAAGATATGGAGCTGTTTGGTCAAGAAAGCGACCCTACAGTAGTGGCCATCTGTAAGATGAACATCATCCTGCACAACATAACTAAATACAACATTGAGTTTGGCGACACCTTAGATACGCCATTAAATGAAAGCGGTGGACGATTGATCCAATTTGACCGAGTCATTGCCAATCCTCCGTTCTCGCAGAACTATACCAAGGCGACAATGCAATACCAAAATAGATTTACCTATGGTTTTGCTCCCGAGTCTGGCAAAAAGGGCGATTTAATGTTCGTGCAGCATATGTTGGCGAGTTGTAAGTCCACAGGTATGGTAGTTGTGGTAATGCCTCACGGAGTATTGTTTAGAGGTGGTAAGGAAAAAGAGATTAGAGAAAACCTACTTAGAGCAGATGTATTGGAAGCAGTAATCAGTTTGCCTCCACAACTCTTTTACGGTACGGGTATCCCTGCTTGTATAATGGTATTCAACAAGAGTAAACCCGACCACCTTAAAAACAAGGTCTTTATTATCAATGCTGATAAAGATTATGCAGAGGGCAAAAAACAGAACACACTTCGACCTGAAGATATAGAGAAAATCGACTATGTGTTTACTAACAAAATTGAAGAGAAAAATTACTCTCAATTAATTGATGTCTACAAACAACACGATGGGAAAATAAGCATTGAAGAAAACGATTGGACACTGAACATCAGAAGGTATGTAGATAATACACCGCTGCCTGAACCCGAAGATGTAAAAGCCCACTTAATGGGTGGTATTCCCATTCCTGAAATTGAGAATGTGCAAAAAGTGCAAGCCCATAAGTTCAATTATGATGGAATGCAGTTGTTTCAAGCTCATAACAACCAGTACAAACACTTTACAGTATCTGATAAGTCTGCCATCAAGGAGCTTATAGAAAATGACAGTAATGTAAAAGAAGTACTTACGCAACTGGGCATTCACTTAGCCGATTGGTGGCAAGAAGCGAAAGAAGATTTTTCAACTTTGGCTTCTAAAATAGAGGACGAAACAGAACCTGCGGACGACAACATAGTAGCCGAAGGCATTTCTAACTATGTACATTTATCTGGCGATAAATTCCCAAGAGTAAGAAAAGAGTTACTCAACTCTTTAAAAGAAAAGTTTGTACCTGTAGGCATATTGGACCAATATCAAGTAGCAGGGATTTTTGTAAACTGGTGGGATAATATTAAGTACGACCTCAAAACCATTATGCAAAATGGCTGGGATGTAGATTTATTGGCAGATGATTATCTGATAGAAGCCTTCTTTAAAAGTGAAAAAGAAGAGCTGGAAGCCATAGAAATTAAACAATCTGATTTTGAAAGCCAGTTGGAAGAAGCAGTTGAAGAAGCTCTGAATCTGGTAGAATACGAACCCGATGAAGAAGATGGCGAAGTAAAGCAAACCCCTAAACTGGCAAAGGGCCAGCTAAAAGCAGAAATCGCATATTGGGTAGATGAAAAACAAAATGCCGAAGCAGCTAAACCCTAACATGAGCAAGACAAAAAAATAAAAAAACTCGAAAAAGAAACAAAAAGCTGTAAAGACCAGTACAATGAAAAAACGGATGAACTCAACCTAAAGCTGAAGCTAAAACGGTACGGAAGTAAATACGTAAAAGCGGAGTTTGAAAAACTACTGAAAGCTGCCCAAGATGAAATAGCAGACTGGGATTACAGCATACAAACACAAATAGCAGATTTTAAGGACAAATTGAAAGATACTGCTGACTACGACAAGATAAAAAAGTCAGTAACCGCTTTTGAAAAAGAACTCAAAAAAGCTAACGACCGCCCTGAACTATTACAACAAGTACTCAATGTAAAAGCAGAGTTTAAAACCCTAACCCGCAACTACAATGCACGAGTAAAAGACACCACCATTATACAGGACAAACTGGATAGTATTGATGTATTGCTCACGGCTATAGGTGGGCAAATTACTAAGGAAGAATGTAAACGCTTAATCCTCAAAAAACACTTTGATATTATCAATGACCAACTGCAACGCTACCTCAATGCCGAAAAGCGAGTACTGGTAAATGCCTACAACAACCTATTTGATAAATACCACATCTCTGCCCAAGCCATAGAACTAAAACGGGAAGAAACAATGGCAGAACTCAATGATTTTCTAACCCAACTAAACTACCTCAG